>JAZNTV010000011.1:0-37185 GCA_045591985.1 Acutalibacteraceae bacterium | reverse complement strand
CGATAACATTATAAAGGAAAGCGTTCATCGTGTCGCCCACGCCCTGCAATATGCCCTCGATGACGATGGATACGCCGTATACGGGCTCGGTCAGCGCCACCATGCGCAGCACCGCTGCGCCCAGAAGGATCACCGCAGCGTCAGCCGTGAACAGCGACATCATGTCGGGAGCGAAGAGATAAAGCAGCCCTCCCGAAACCACCATCAGGGAAACTTCGATCAAAAGAAGCATTTGCGTCAAATCCCGCATGCGGCGCTTATCCTTCATGCCCACAGTGTTGCCCGCCAGCGTTGCTGCGGCGGCCTGCATGCCGTAGCCGGGAATGTAAAAGGCGGATTCCACCGTGTTGGCAACGGTGTGTGTGGCGGTAGCCACTTCACCGAGCGCGTTGATCATCGACGCGAACGCCACATAACCGAGCGACGTGCCGAATCGTTGCAGCATATTCGGCAAAGCGACTTTCAAACAGGGGAGCAACACCTCTTTGTCGGGGCGCAGTGCATGTCCGCGCGGAGAAAGTAACGGATGACGCCACAGGGCGACGGTAATACAGATACCGCCGAAAGTGAACGCGATCGCGCTCGCTGCAGCGGCGCCGAGCACCCCCATTCCCGCACCATACAGCGTGAGCGGTGTGCCCCAAAAGGAGATGGTACGGGTGGGGTAGATGAGCAAGAGGTTCAGCAGGATGTTTACAAGGTTTACGAGCAGACCGACCCGCATCGGAGTCTTGGTGTCGCCTGCGGCGCGCAGGGCTGTGCCGAAAATGACGGTGGCGGTGCGGAACAGCATCGGTGTGTATAAAATGAAGAAGTATTGGCCGGTCAGCGTTTGAATGTGGGGGTCTACCTGCATCCACACAGGCACCCATCGGCTGCAGCCGAGTGTGAGTACGGTGAACAAGAGTCCGCTCGCCAACGTTACAAGCACCGCTTGCGCGGCGGCACAGGCCGCTTTTTCGCGGTCGCCTGCGCCGCACGCCTTGGCAATGAATGACAAAAAACCTACCCCCAAGGCAGAGATCGTGCTTCCGACAAGCCAATTGACGGTGGTGGTTGCGCCGACAGCCGCGGTGGCGGCGGTGCCGAGCGAGCCGACCATTGCCACATCGATGTATTGAACCGCCGTCTGCATCAGTTGTTCCAGCATGGTGGGCCAAGCCAATGCAAAAACGACCGCCAGCGTATGTGTTTTCGTTCTGTTTTCCATGATTTCCTCCGAAAAGCGATTTATCACTGGACAAAATCGAAATTCCTTGTTATAATGTGATAAGCAGTATAACATATAGCTGTGTGTCATGGCAAGTGTATCGAAAAAATTGTATGATATATTGCGAGATGTGCGATGCGGTATACCATAGTGAGTACATCCTTGTCACGGCGTCGGAGTGCGCCGCAAAACTATGGGGTAGGCGGTGGCCTGCACCCGGAGGAGGCTATTACTGTGAAAAAGAAGAGAATTCGTTTATCAGAGCTTGCGGCTGCTGCCGAAACGTTTGTTACGAAAGGCGATCCCGAAGCGTGCTTGCCGCACGGTAACGGGCATATCAACTCTACGTTTATTATTCCGTGTCGTGATGCGCGCGGTCGGCAGTATCGCTATATTCTGCAGGCGATCAATACCGACGTGTTCAAGAATCCGGAATGGGTGACCGAGAATATTAAGAAGGTTACCGATTATCTGAAGCCTCGCGCCACCGACCGTCGCAGTGTGATGCAAATGGTGCCGACGGTGGACGGTGAATTTACCTATACCGACAAAAACGGTTGTTGGCGTATGTATGAATTCATCGAAGATGCGATCTGTCTGGATGCGCCCGAAACGACAGAGGATTTCTATCAGTCGGCGTTGGCTTTCGGTCGTTTTCAGCGGGATCTCAGCGATTTCCCCGCCGAGGAATTGAAGGAGACGATCCCGAACTTCCACAACACGCCCGTGCGCTATCAGAACTTCTTGAAAGCGCTCGAAGAGGACGTTGTCGGCCGTGCTGCTACGGTGCGCAGCGAGGTGGATTTTTTAAAGTTCCGAGCGGATTTTTACAGCGTCCTGGAAGAGGCGCGTGAAGCGGGAATCCTTCCCTTGCGCGTGACTCATAACGATACCAAACTCAACAACGTGATGTTGGATCGCGCTACGCGTACCGCCTTGTGCGTGATCGACCTGGACACGGTCATGCCCGGATATTCGGTGAATGATTTCGGCGATGCCATCCGTTTCGGTGCGAATACCGCCGCGGAAGACGAGCCCGACCTCAGCCGTGTGGCGATCAATCTTACCTTGTTCGAAGCGTATACCAAGGGCTTCCTTGAAGGTTGCGGCGGTCGTTTGCCGCTCGAAGAGGCGATGCTTCTGCCGGAAGGCGCGAAGATGATGACGCTCGAAGTTGCTATGCGTTTCCTTACCGACTATCTGCAGGGAGACGTTTACTTTAAGACAAAGTATCCCGAGCACAATCTCATTCGTTGCCGTTCACAGTTGGCACTGGCGGCGGATATGGAAGCGCACTGGGATGAGATGAAGGATATCGTCAAAACCTGCTATAAGAAAGCGTAACGCTTCATCC
This sequence comes from Acutalibacteraceae bacterium, assembly GCA_045591985.1. Lineage (GTDB taxonomy): Bacteria > Bacillota > Clostridia > Oscillospirales > Acutalibacteraceae > SIG588. The sequence goes on along the minus strand of JAZNTV010000011.1, from coordinate 34,621 downwards.
CCCAACCGACAACCGTGTTGGGGGTGTTTTTTTGTAAAGGAGAAAGTCCATGTATAACACATCCTGGCAACAGCCGTTTACCAACAAGCGCTATCTCCATCCGCCGATGGCGGAAAATATATTTACCATGTGGCCGGAGTTTCGTGTGATCTGCGGTGACGTAGTGGAGGTTGCGTGTCGCTATCGCGCGGCGGGGTTGCGTTTGCTGGTGGGAGAGGATATGCACTCGCCCGACTTTAAAGCGGTGCAATACGAGGTGCGGGAGGACGGCATTCCCGTTCACGCACTGTCGCAAGATTGCGGCACCTATACCATCCGTATGGAAAGTTTCTGTAATACGGTGCGTGTGCCCACTTGTTATACGGAATTCGCGATCACCAATACGACCGATCATACGGTAGAGGATGCAGTCACGCTGTTGCTTCGCACGGGGCGTGAAGATCATCTGGTCGGTACCGAGGTAGACGGTTACGCTCACTACGATGCGAACGTGTATAACTGGGGCTTTATTCCGTCGGAGTGGCAATGGCATGCGCCGATCGTTACCGATGGGGATTATGCCGTTCGCTTGCAGAACACGGACGATTTCGACATCACATGGCAAGGGGACGACGCCGGTCTCGAATGGCATCAACGCCACGTATTACGGTTGCATTTTACGCTTGGTGCGGGTGAGACCAAGCGGTTCTATTGCGGATTCCGCCACGGTGAAGCGGCGCCCTTTGACTACGAAACGGAAAAAGCGGCGACCGTTGCCTTTTGGCAAACGGAGCTGGCACGGCTGTACCGTATTCCCGGCGGCGAAGACTTTCGCCCGATGGTGCGGAGTCTGGTGGCGCAGTGTTTACAGATGTTTGCCTACCCGGTAGGGCGCGATTTTGTTTTCCCGCGTCAGGGCGGTTTACAGCGTATCATTTGGCCGAATGAAGCAATCGAATTTTTGATGGCTCTTGATCGCTTGGGTGACTTTTATGCCTATACCGAAACGGCATACGACGCTTTCTTCTTTACGTTGCAGGCTAAAGAGGGCGAAAATGTCGGCGCGGTGCAGAATCTCAACGGTCAAGCATGGGGCAGCATCACGGGCGCCTCTGTGTGGGGGTGTTCTCGTCACCTCTTGTTCCGTAACGACATCCAAACGTTTGACAAATTTAAAGAGCCGCTGTATCAGGCCTTCTGTTGGATGGAGCGACAGCGGGATAAAACACGGAGCGGGCAGTATAAGGGGGCAGGTATTTTCCCGCCGATGAAATCCTCTGACTGGCCGGGTGAGTTTCAAAGTTGGACGCTCACCGATGCGGTGAATCTGATCGGTTACGAATGGTTGGCCAAAGCGTTTGAGCACTTCGGCGACGCGCGTGCCGCCGAAGTGCGGGCGGGTTACGAAGACTATATGGCGCGTATGAAGGATATTTTACACGACCTTACCGAACAGAGTATCGTGGGGGATGAGATGCGCCTTACGTTTGATCTCGGGGTCGAAATGACCGATCCGCCCTATGGTTCCTACTCCACCGACGGACCGGGCATGCTGATCCGCGCGAAAGTGATCGCGCCGTGCTCGCGGGAGGCGAAGTTGATCGAGCAATATTACCGCAATCGCGGTATGATGAAAAACGGTCTTACAGGACGTATGAACGACGGGTTGCTGTTCCAAGGCCACAACGCCGACCCGTGGGCCGGGCATACGTGGTACACCTCGTTTTCGGATATCTATTGGTTCGAAAACTGGTTCCTGGGTGGCGAGCGCGAAAAAGCGTATGAAACGCTTTCGGCACAGTGGAAATACGGTATGTCGAAGGAATATTACATGTTGGAACGTTTTGCGGATAACGATCCGTATTGGACCCCGTGGATGCCCAACGCCAGTGCCAACGGCCGCTTCCTGATGATGCTGTCGGATTGGTTTGAACAATAAAAAGAGCGGCTCGGAAGAGCCGCTCTTTTTCGATAGCAAGGGAATATCCGCTTCTGTCGTGCGCCGTCCGCAGACGCTTTTGACAATGACCTTTTCCTCGGTGTTGCGCATGGCCCGGTTGGGCAAAAGCGATGCCGCCGTGAAGTGTTGTTCTTCGCACGATGGGAAGTGAAATGTGCCACCCGCGCCCACGGGCGTTTTACCGCGAAGCAACTACACGATGCATTAGCATCGCTTATCGCGCCGCAAGGTACACGTAATTTGAAAAGAGAGTCCTTTTGTCTGGTAGACAAAAGACTCTCTTTTCGTGCCTAAAAGTAACCAAACGGAGCAGAATCGAGGTAAGAGTTAGCAAAAGTACACCTATTATCTGTCAACTTCTGCTCTTTCGAATTTTATTTTGAATGTAAATTCCTCGGGATAAGCATCAAAATCTTGTAAATCAATTTCTAAAGTATAGTATTTACCGTGATCAGCAAGTCTGTCTGCTAACCACCAAACTTTATCTCTGCCTTCTAAAGAAATATCCTCGGTCAGAATCCTATAATTGAAAAGACGAATCTCTTTCACCTCATTGTCATATAGCGCACCCTTTGCGTTAATTCTCAAAGTTATGAGGTTTCGATTGTATATACTCTTTTCGCCAACAAATTTATTATAATCTAAGGGAAACTCAAATGATTCTGTACCTATAATACAAGCGTCATGTAAGCCACTAATCCAATACCATTCCGGAGGATTTTCAGGATAATTTGAAAGATACACTTTACCTTTTGACATCTTTATTCTCCTTAGCGGTGTTGATAGAGGAGATAAGCATTCTGCGAATTGAACCACAATCGTGTAAAACTGTCTTTGCAACGTCACCGGAAATCAAACCGGCTTTTTGAGCAATCTCGATCCAATATTCTGTCTCATAACATTCTTTTAATGCAATCTGTAACTTAGCAATAAAATCGGGACGGCTGTGCGCGTATTTCGATTCACGGATATTTGCTACAATACTCGTTCCGCTTCTTTCAAGCTGATTAGATAAGGAATAGTGTCCCTTGATGTTATCGGTCAGCTTCAATATTTGAATCGCAAATTTTGCAGATAAATCCGCCAATTTGTTTTCAGCCATCACCATCACCTCTTTGAATATATTATATTACAAACCCTAACTATTTTCAATGAAATCGCGCAAAGCGCGATGAAATCCTCACGCAGTTCGGATGAAATCTGCTTCGCAGATGAAATTAAAACCGTCCTTTCTCCCGACGAAGTCGGATTTCATCACAAAGTGATTTCATCCACCATAGGTGGTTTTATTCCGTCCGCAAGGACGGATTTAGTTGAAAAGAACCCACACTTGTCGTAGACAAATGTGGGTTCTTTTCTGGTGCCGGTGGCCGGACTCGAACCGGCACGGTGTCGCCACCGGTGGATTTTGAGTCCACTACGTCTGCCAATTCCATCACACCGGCGTGTGGAACATTTGGATTATACACCATGTTTTTGAAAAAAGCAAGTGTTTTTTTGAAATTGTATAAAATTCCTTGCAAAACGGACGCGCATAAGCGAAACAAACGGCGCGTACTCCCTTTAATCAGAGGTAAATATCATGTTTGGGTTGCATTTAACGACATAATGTGATAAACTGTACGGTAAAGTGCAAGTAGGGGGGACGAATATGGTGTGGATCTTCTGCGCGATCATCGCCGTGATCATGATCGCCTTGGGTGTGCGATCTTACTTCAACAAGAAAAGCGGGTCGCTTCGCATCGTCTTCGTGCTGGCGTGCTTGTTTGTCGCAACATACGTTGTGTATATCCCCGTGTTTTTGGCATCGTACGACTGGTTATCCGCTGTGGTCGGTAATTTCGCCAACGTATTGCGTGTGATCTCGTTGGATGCCGACGTTATGGACGCCTATGATGTGATGTATCGTGTGATAGACAACGCCGTATTCGCCAGGATCTACATGTTCTTGCTGGCGATTTTGCATACCGCGTTGCCGGCGATGTCGGCGTTGACGGCGGTGGCGGTGTTGTTCCGTTGTTTCTCTTCGATGCAACTCTTTTTGGCCAACTGTCGAAAAAAACCGGTGTTTGTGTTTTCCGAAATGAACGAGCGGTCGTTGAAACTGGCTAAAAGTTTGGAAAATATCCGGTGCGATATCCTTTTCACAAACAGTACGGAAGACGCTTTGAACAACGAGGCGGACAGCAAACAAGGGTTTATATTGAGTGAAGAAGGCATTGCCGAAATCAACATAAAGAGCCGCAAAGGCAAAGACGTCTACTTCTTTTGTATTTCAGACGACGAAGAAGCGGCGCTGAGCCAAGCGTTACAGCTGATCGAGCGGCATTCTCAAAGCAGGGAAACGGCCCAAAAGCATATACATATTTTCCTGTTTTCCAAGCATCGGGATTTCGCGGTATTTGTGGATTCCGCCGACAAAGGACACTTGGATGTGCAGTGTGTCAACGAATATGAGATGTTGATCTACAACCTGCTCAACCGCTATCCGCTGTTCCGTTATGCCCGGAAGGATATTCACGTGTTGTTGCACGGCTTGTCGCCGATCAACCTGACAGCGTTGCGTGCGATCGCGTGGTGCGGACAGATCAGCGGCTATTCCATGAAGATCTCGGTGGTCGGTGCGGATATCGGGAAACAGGTGGACGATGTGCGGCTGAATTTTCCCGGTCTGTTTACCGAACGGTACGATATACGGTTTTACGATTGCGGCAGTGAAAACGAGGTCGTCGAGACTATACGTACCCACTGTGCCGATGCCAACTACATTATCGTCAGTGAAGAGACGGACAACAGCACGATGAGCAGCGGTATTCTGCTGCGTCGCCTGTTCTACAAATTGAGTAAAAACTACGACAATTGCCCGCCGATCTTTTGTTACGTAAAGGAACCCTCCAAGTTCCATATCGTGCAAAAGCTCGCTACGGCCGAATCCAACCCCAAACGCAAGATGAGCTACGATCTGACCCCGTTCGGCAGCCTCGACGAGGTGTATTCCTACAAGATGTTGGTGGATTCAGACTTGGAAAAGATCGCTAAAAACGTACATTTGGCGTATGAAGAGATCTTTTCAGACGGTGCGATCGATGTCGATGAAGCGCTTGCGCGCTATAGCATTTTCGAAGTCAACAAACGGTCCAACCGTGCGAATGCGTTGCATATTCGTTACAAATTGAATCTGCTCGGGCTGGATTACACAGACCGAACCGATGTGCAAACCGTTTCTTTGGAAGAGTACTATACGGACGAGAGCATGCGCCGACTGGCTTACTCCGAACACGATCGCTGGATGGCGTTTTTGGAAACGGAAGGCTGGGAGACCGCCTCCAAAGAGGATGTGTATGCCTATCGCGAAAGCGGTGTCAGCAAAGGGCGCCACAACTGCCCGCTGTTGAAAATGCATCCGTACATCTGCGCCTACGAGGCGCTGGAAGCGTTGTCGATGGATCTGGAAGGCAAGGATACCACCGTCTATGACAGCGAACTGATCTTGCGTATTCCGGACATTCTCGGCGACAAATGGCATGTTGCCGGTAAAACATTTCAAATTATCAAACTTGATTAATCTTTCGGGAGGGGATTGTTATGGCAAATCAGACGACCAAAACCACAAAGGCGACGGAGACTGCAGCGGCGGAGGAGTATCCGTTGATCCAAACCAAATTCGAAGCATATACGGGGGAGGAACCGTACCTTTTCGTGAGTTATTCGCACCGCGACACCGCGAAAGTGTATCCGATCCTGGATGCGCTTTACGACAGAAAGTATCGCATTTGGTATGACGAGTCTTGCGAAAACGGCAACGACTTCCGCGACGAATTGCGCCATCGCATCGAGGGGTCGGCAGGTGTTTTGCTGTTTGTATCCAAATCCTCCATGACGTCGCCGTTCTGCGGCATGGAGATTATTGTGGCCCGCGAAAATGACAAGCGTTTGTATCCGATTTACTTGGAGGAGGCCGACGTCGTTCCGCCTGCCTTTGATATTTTGCTTGCCAATACCCACCACAGTACGGCAGACAACATGGAAAAGCTCGTCAAGACCATGGTGCGTGACCTGCCGGCTGAGGCGATGGATCGCTTGACGGTGTTCGACGGCAAACTGGAAAAGTGCGAAGACAACGGCAAGGCGATCGACGTGGACGAAGGGGTTCGCGTTATTTGCGTCGGTGCGTTTAAGGGCCGTAAGCAGTTACATAAGATCACCCTTCCCGAAAGTTTGGAAGAGATCGAGGCCGAAGCGTTCCGCGGTTGTAACAGTCTGCAGGAAATGCACATCCCGCCCAAAACAGCGCGCATCGGCGAGAGTGCGTTCCGCGATTGTGTCAATATGAAGAAACTGGTCATCGATAACGACAACATCAAGATCGGGGAGCGTGCGTTTGAAAACTGCGCCACGCTGATCGACATACGGTTGCCCGCCGGCTTGACGGAATTGTACGGCGGTGTGTTCAATTCCTGCAAGAGTTTAAAGTCCATCGAATTGCCGTCGGAACTCACCATTATCGGCGAAAACGCCTTTTCGGATTGCGTCGGTTTGGAAAAAGTAGTGATTCCGGATTCCGTTACAAAGATCGACGATTTGGTGTTTAACGGATGTGTGAACTTGGCATCGATCGAGTTGCCGTCCGGCATTCGAAAGATCGGCAAGAGCGCGTTTAAAAATTGCAAGTCATTGACCAAAATCAGCATTCCTGCGTCGGTCATCAGCATTTCCGATGCTCCGTTCCGCGGTTGTGAGAATTTGAAGTCGATCCGCGTGGAACCGAAGAACATGCAATACAAGTCCGAGCCGAACAAGCGTGACGGCAGCGACTACGTGCTGTTCAACAAAAACAAGTCGGTCCTCATTGCCTATCCCGCCAGCAGCCGTGAAGTGCAGTACGACATTCCGGACAGCGTGACGGTGATCAGCGACTGGGCATTCTGCGACAGCAAAAAACTGAATCGCATCACCATGCCGGACAGCGTAAACGAGATCGGTGAAGGCGCGTTCTGCAACTGTACGCTGCTTGACGAGATCGAGATCCCGGATAGTGTTACCAAGATCGATGACTGCGCCTTCCGCGGCTGTACAAGCCTGGATACTGTGATCATTCCGGATTCGGTCAAAGATATGGGATGGGGCGTTTTCGACGGTTGTGAAGACAAAGTTGTGGTATATTGCAACGAAGGTTCACTTGTGCAGGAATATTGCCGCCGCAACGGTATCAAAGAAGCGCGTATTTCCGAAAAGCAAGAAGATTGAGGCTGAGCGGAGGGTGTCATGAATACGTTAGTGAAAGTAAAGAACGCCGTAATCGGCTTCGTCAAAAAAGAAGTGGTGTTATCCATTGCGTTTGTCGCCATGGTCATCACGATGTTCTTTGTTCCGATCGATAAAGAGTATCTCGGCTACTTTGAATACAAAACACTGGTGGCGCTGTTTTGTATGCTCGCTGTGGTGGCCGGACTTAAGAACACGAATATCTTTGAGTTGGTTTCCAAAAAGTTGATCGGTCTGTTCAAAACGCGACGGGCGGTTATCTACTGCCTGGTCTATGGCACCTTCTTTTTCGATATGATCGTGGCCAACGATATGTCGCTGATCACCTTCTTGCCGCTGACCTTTATCGTGTTGCATTCCACAGGAAACGACAAGTATCTGGCGTTTACCTTTATAATGCAAACGATCGCCGCAAATATGGGCGGTATGATCACGCCGTACGGAAACCCGCAAAACCTGTATTTGTATTCCTATTTTAACATCCCGACGCTGGAGTTTTTCGGCGTGTTGTTGATTCAATCCATCACGGTGGCGGTGTTGCTCTACATCGGTTGCTTGTTTATCAAGAATGAAAAACTTCAGTTGCAAAACGAAGAGAAATTTGAGATCAAGAAGAAGGAATTGGTCGTTTATGCGATCTTGTTCGTCTTTGTGATCTTGAGCATTTTCCGTGTGGTGCCCCATCTGGTGACGCTTGCGTTGGTCATTCTGGCGGTATTGATCGTGGATATTAAGCGATTTGCACATGTGGACTATGCGCTGTTGGCGACTTTCTGTGTCTTCTTTGTGTTCTCGGGCAACATTGCCCGTATTCCCGCCATCAAAGAGTTTATTGCGGCTATCGTCGCTGAAAATACGCTGATTGCCGGTATCGTGTCCTGCCAGTTCATCAGTAATGTGCCCACGGCGATCTTCCTTTCGAAATTCACCGAAAACTATCGTGATCTGCTGGTGTCGGTGAATATCGGCTCGCTCGGCATTATCATCTCGTCGCTTGCGAGTTTGATCACGTTGAAGGAATATCTGAAGCATCAGCCGAAGAACTTTAAGAAGTATATGGGGTTGTTTACGCTGATCAATACGACCTTCCTTGCCATTTTGATCGTTGTAACCATCCTTACCTGAGAAGAAAAACGGCGGGTATATCCGATCCCGATCTCTTGTAAAAAGACGCCATCCAAAAAATTTCCTTGCTTTTTTTAAAAAGTGTGTTATACTGTAAGCAGTCCACGCGATCTCGTGCGGACATTCAGCGCTAGATGAGAGGGAGGTGCAACTCATGGCTTACAAGATCAGTGATGCGTGCATCAGCTGTGGTGCGTGCGCGGATGCTTGCCCCGTTTCCGCTATTTCGGAAGGCGACGGCATCTATGTGATCGACGCGGAAGCTTGCATTGATTGCGGCGCTTGTGCAGATTCCTGCCCGGTGAGTGCTCCGGAAGCCGAATAATTCGGCGGACATACAAAAGGTATGTTAGATAAAACAGCCGTGTTTTTCACGGCTGTTTTTGTTTTTTCAAAAAACGCTTGACATTCGCGAAAAAGCATGATATACTGGCTGTTGCCGCATGAAACGGGCTTGTTAAGTGCGCCTAAAACGCCGCCCGCAACAGCGAGACTGATAAAGGCAGGTAAAAGTATGTACGCAATCATCGAAACCGGCGGTAAGCAGTACAAAGTGAACACGGGCGATATCGTGTTTATCGAGAAGCTGGATGCCGCGGAGAGCGACGAGATCAAATTCGATCGTGTGATCGCCCTCCACAACGACAAGGATCTTAAGGTCGGCGCTCCCTACATCAAGGGCGCTTCGGTCGACGCCACTGTGCTGAAGAACGGCAAGGGCAAGAAGATCAACATTCTGACCTACAAGCCCAAGAAGGGTTACATGCGTCGCAAGGGTCACCGTCAGCCCTACACCAAGGTGCAGATCGGTGCGATCCACGCCCGTGCTCCGCGCGCTGCGAAGACCGAGGCGACTGAGACGGCGGAGGCGTAAGTCGCCGTGGTGCTGGTGCAGATGCTTTCCCGCCATGACCGTTTGTGCGGTTTCCGAATGGAAGGGCACGCGGGCGGAAAAGCCGGCAGCGACATCGTGTGTGCAGCAATCTCCTCGGCGGTATATATGGCCGCCAACACCGTCACCGAGGTGTGCGGTTGTAACGCCGATATCACGGTAGAGGACGGATTCTTCTTCTTAATGCTGACGGCGGACGACGAACGTCGTGCGGCGGATGTGTTGGAAGGCTTGCGCTTGCATCTTTCGGGATTGCAAGAGCAATATCCCAAGCGACTTCAGGTAGATCTTATCGCGGTATAAGATCTCATCATCACGAAAGGATGGTCATTTGCTATGTTGAAAATTAACATTCAGCTCTTTGCTCATAAGAAGGGCGTTGGCTCCACGAAAAACGGCCGCGACTCCGAGTCCAAGCGTCTCGGTGTCAAGCGTGCGGACGGTCAGTATGTGCTCGCGGGCAACATTCTGGTGCGTCAGCGCGGCACCCACATTCATCCCGGCAATAACGTCGGCATCGGTTCGGACGACACGCTGTTCGCTTTGGTGAACGGCACCGTGCGTTTCGAGCGCGTGGGCAAGGATCGCAAGCGCGTGAGCGTGTACGCGGTCGAGCAGTAAGGCTCAAAACGGGAGTGCAGCAACCGCCGCACTCCCGTTTTTACATTGTTGTTCGAGAGAAAAACCAAGACCGAGTGCCCCGGAACCTTTGGGCAAGGACGGTTGTCGGCGCGGCCGACGGAGAGATCATTTGGGGGGTTCCCCCTCCGTCACGGTGTTGCCGCGTTACCGTTCCCTGCACAGAGGAGACTTCAGGGTGCTCTGTACGAAAGAAGGGATTTCTATGTTCATCGATAAGGCGATTATTCAGGTGCGCGCGGGTAACGGTGGCAACGGTGCCGTCTCCTTCCACCGTGAAAAGTACGTGGCGTCGGGTGGACCCGACGGCGGCGACGGCGGTCGCGGCGGCAACATCGTGTTTGTGGCGGAGGATAACTGCAACACCTTGTCGGATTTCCGTTACAAGCGCAAATATGCCGCGGAACACGGCCAAAACGGCGGTGCCAAGCGTTGCTTCGGCAAGGCGGGGGCAGATCTCGTTATCAAAGTGCCGCGCGGCACGCTGATCTACGATAACGCGACCGGCCGCCTGATGGCGGATATGTCGGGGGACGAGCCGTTCATCGCCGCGCACGGCGGAAGAGGCGGTTGGGGCAACGCGCATTTTGCCACCCCGACCCGTCAGACTCCGCGCTTTGCCAAACCCGGTATCCCCGGCGAGGCCCCCGAATTGCGTCTGGAACTCAAATTGCTGGCAGACGTGGGTCTGGTCGGTTTCCCGAACGTGGGGAAATCCACCCTTGTTTCGGTGGTCAGCGAAGCGAAACCCGCGATCGCGGATTATCACTTCACCACCCTGTCGCCCGTGTTGGGTGTGGTGCGTGTCACCGAAGGCGTGTCCTTCGTGATGGCGGATATCCCCGGTATTATTGAAGGCGCATCCGAGGGGGTAGGTTTAGGTCACGACTTTTTGCGTCATGTGGAGCGTTGCCGCCTGCTGGTGCATGTGGTGGACGTGGCGGGTAGCGAAGGCCGCGATCCGTTGGAAGATTTCGAGATCATTAACCGTGAATTGCAGGAGTTTAACCCCGACCTGGCCGCTCGCCCGATGATCGTGGCGGGGAACAAGTGCGATCTGGTGGACGACGCGGCGGTGGATGCCTTTGCCGCCGAAATGGAAAAGCGCGGTTACCGTTTCTTCCCGATGATGGCGGCGATCGCCCATGGGACGGAAGACCTCATCAAAGCCTGTGCGGAACAACTGCAGACCTTGCCGCCTATTCGGGAATTCGAGCCCGAAGCACCCGCAGTGGCGATAGAGGAGAACGGTCGCAAACCGATCGTCACGGTGGAAGACGATGTCTATTTTGTCGAGGCGGATTGGCTGTTGCCCGTCCTGCGCACGGTGGATATCGACGATTACGAGAGTTTGCAGTATTTCCAGCGTCTGCTGCAATCGTCGGGTGTGATCGACGCATTGCGGGAAGCGGGCGTGCAGGAAGGGGACACTGTTTCGCTCTACGACTTTGACTTTGAGTTTGTGAACTAATGGGGGTGGGTTTTTGGAAACCTTTCGCTTATTGAGTGACGAGGTCTCTCCGTCGGCGCTCAGCCCCTTGACCCTCGCCTTCGTGGGCGACGGAGTGTACGGGCTGATGGTACGCGAACATCTGGCGTGTGAAGCCAATCGCCCGGTCGGCACGCTGCACAAAGCCTCGGTGGAGTTCGTACGCGCCGAAGCACAGTCGGCGGCGATGGAACGGTTGTTGCCGCTTCTCACCGAAGCGGAGGAAGCGGTGTTCCGCCGTGGGCGCAACGCGCACACCTCCCGCAACTCCCCCGAATATCACCGCGCCACGGGGCTGGAAGCCCTGTTCGGCTATCTGTATCTGGACGGTCAGCGTGACCGCCTGCGGGAACTGTTCCGCGAGGCGATGGCGGCACTGGAAGAATAAGAAAATACGAATGAAACGCCCCTGCGTACCGTTATTACGGTGCACAGGGGCGTTTTACTTATTCTTCGGCAGTTGTCGCGTTCATCCGACAAAACTGCTTGTATATTTCCAAAAGCTCTTTGCGGGAGGAGACCCCCAGTTTGCCGTAGAGGTTTTTGTTGTGGTACTTCAAGGTGTTTTCGGTGATGTTCAGGGCGGTCAGTATCTCGCTTGTAGTGATGCGGGCAACATGCGCTTCGTAAACCGCACGTTCTGCCGGGGTGAGGCGGGTCAGACCGTTGGCAAACGTTTCCAACCGCTCGGGTTCGACGGGGACAGCGGCGGGGGGTTCACCGCCCGCGGCGGGACGTCCCACCGTTTCCGCCTGCTGTACCAACGCGCGCAGACGTTGATTTTCACGGGTTACCAGATGTACGCCGAGCAAAAACAGTTCGCTGATGATATAGGAGATCGCGAGCATCTCAAAATCCACGCGGGCGATCTGTTCGATAAACCACACGCCGATATTGACCACCACCGCCGCGATCAGTGCGGCGGCGTGGGCGGCGGAGTCGAGCGCTTTTCTTCGCGCGGCGCGGACGATGACCGCGATCATACCGCCGAAAAAGCCGATCAGATACACGAGATAGAGCGGGTGGAGAGGGCCGTACACCTTCTGCAGCGACGCCACGCCGTCGGTTACGACGAGAGAGACCTCGCGATAGTAGATATCCGCCACGCCGGGAGAGGCGGCGATCACGAACATAGCCCCTGCCAAGAGGAACAGACCGCACACCAAACGCTTGCGGTACGCTGTGCGGGTCGCGTTCAAAAGGATCATCAGCATAGCGGGCATCAGAAACACCGAGCCGAGATACGCCACGCGGTTGGCGTTTAACGCGGCGGGGAGTGTCCGCGAAAAGGCGAGCAGGGTGTACCCCACGTTGACCACCGCAACGGAGGCGAAGAGCAGGAGAAACCACCCCCGCTTTTGGCGCACCGTCACACAGCACACCACCAACAGCGCGAGAGCGATCACGGCCGCCGCCGCGTACACGACGGAGAGACTGGCGGCTTTTTCGCCCACACCGTGGCAGGCAGACAGACCCACCGCCAGCACCGCTGCCGTCCAGGCGGTTTTTGCTTTTGCCATAATCTCCCCCCTCGTCTTTGCAAATAAACCGCCGTCTCCTACACTTTTGGTGTGGTGACAAGCGCGTATAATTACGATAAAATTATAATATAAATTGCGCCCGAGGTCAAGGTGCAAAAGGAGGAACACGTATGAAAATTAAGGGAATTCGCAAGGTCATTGCCGTGTGGATGGCACTGGTACTGCTTTTGGGCGTGGTGCCGCTGTCGCCGCTTTCGGTGTTTGCGGGGCACAAATGCCCCGACTGCGAGGAATGGATCGACGGCTCACCCTATTGCGATGAGTGTTACGCCTGCGACGAGTGTGTTGAGTTGTGTATCGAATGCGGCAAATGTACCGGCTGTACCGGCTCCGAGATCTGCGACGGTTGCTCCAACGAGGAGATCGGCGACAATATGTGTCTGGAGTGCGCCATAGACAAGGGCACCCACTGTCCCGACTGCGATCAGTGTTATTTTGCCGTGGGCGAGTGGTGCGAGGAGTGCGGCCTGTGCACCGACTGTGCAGGCGATATCGACACGGCGTGCAGTGCCTACTACGGGCAGCGCCTTTGTTTTGATTGCGCCATAGACAAAGGAGAGAGTCATTGTCCCGGCTGTGACGCGTGCTATGGCGAAGTGGGCCATTTTTGTGGGGAATGCGGTCTGTGCGACGACTGCGCGGAGTACGACGAGGAGTGTTCCGAAACCTACGGGACGGAGCTTTGCGTAGAATGCGCTGCGGAGAAAGACTCCCATTGTTTCGGCTGTGAGCAATGTTATTTCGTCGTGGGAGAATGGTGCGAGGAGTGCGGTCTGTGTGAAGATTGCATCGAAATAGACACTGCGTGCAGCAGCTACCACGGTATGCGCCTTTGCTTTGAATGTGCTTCGGATAAAGGCACCCATTGCCCCGGTTGTGACCAGTGCTATGCCGCCGCTGCCCATTTTTGTGGGGAGTGCGGTTTGTGTGACGATTGCGTGGCGTACGATGAGGAGTGCTCTATGGCTATCGGAAGCGAAATTTGCGTGGAATGTGCTATAGAGAGTGGTATGCACTGCCCCGATTGCTCGGAATGCTACAGCGAGTGCGGCGGAGAGTTTTGCGTGGAATGCGGTGTTTGCGGGGGTTGCACCGAGATCAATCCCAACGAGGACCTCTGTCTGGATTGCGCGATTGCTGCCGGTCTCCATTGCCCCGGCTGTGAAAGCTATATTGAGGATTCTCCGCTTTGCGAGGGGTGCGGAGAGCGGTGCTTGGAATGCGCGGAGTCGTTCTGCGAAAACTGCAATTTGTGTTCGGAATGTGTGTTGATGTGTCAGGATTGCGGCTCCTGCGAGGAGTGCGCGACCATTTGTCCGAATTGCGAGGAATATTGCTCAGAGTGCGCGGGTATCTGTGACGACTGCGACCTTTGCTTGATTTGCTGTGAGGATATTGCGAATTTTGCGGGCTGTGATTGCGGCGAATGGGTTTGCGTGGAAAGCATGGATTGGGAGGAGCATTTTGCAGATGAGCATAACGATGCCTCCCCCGAGCAATCCAACCATACCGTCCGCCCGATGCCGACGTGGGATTGGGATTCCACCTATCACTGGCACAACTGCGCCTACTGCCGTGAGGACGCCCACGTGACGGGCAAGAGCGCGCACACCTTCGATGCGAAGGGAATTTGTACCGTTTGCCGTTACGTGAGAGACGCCGAGATTCAGATCCTCGTCCAACCCGGCGACTCCAAAGCCGCCTATGTGACCAGTGCAGACGAGGCGTATGACGAGAGAAACATTGCCCGCTTCAGCGTAAAGGCGGCGGGGAAGAGCAAGTTGACCTACACCTGGTACGAGGGGTTCTATCACCACGGTCTCGGCGGGATGAAATACACCCGACTGACCGATCCGCAGGACGGAGAGGACTATGAGGGGGATGAGATCTATTGGCTGGTGCCCACCGATGCCTGCACCCGTGATTGGTATATCCGCTGTGTCATCACCGATGCGTACGGCAACGAGGTGACCACCCGCGACGCCCTGGTGCAGGCGAAGCACAACTATCAGTATTTCATGCGGTATCACAGCAACGAGTATCCTTATGAATTGGTCGAAAGAAATAAATACGGTCATATTCTGCAATGCGTCGGTGAGGGATGCGAGAAGGTGACCCCTCTGCGCCCCCACGAGGACGAGGACAGAAACGGCTACTGCGATATCTGTGAATTTGAGATCGGTGCCATTCTCATCACCAAACAGCCAAAAAAATCCACCACCGCCTATTCGTATGATCCCGACGAGGGGTACGACGAGAGCAACTTTGCCCACTTCAGCGTGACAGCCGAGGGTGAAAGTGCGCTCACCTATACGTGGTGCCGTAAGCAGAAGGTGGGCGGCGTTTGGAAATACGTGCCGTTGTCCGACCCGCAGGTGGGTGAAGTGTACGACGGCCCCGAACTGACGTTGTTAGTGCCCGAAGATGCGTGCTGCACCACGTATACCTACGCTTGCATCATCACCGACGAGGAGGACAACGAGACCCGCACGGTGGACGTCACCCTGACGGCAAGACACAATTATCAGTATTACGAGGATTATCTGACCACCCGATCCGATCCCTACGGGGATGCCCGAAAGAAATATCACGGACATATTCTGGTGTGTGTCAGCCCCGCCTGCGGAAAGGTGACCAGACTTTGTCAGCACGTGGATGAAAATGACGATTATATCTGTGAGACCTGTGGTTCCCAAAAGGATATGATCTACCCGCCGGAGATCTTTGTGACCGCCCCCAAAGAAGGACAACTGCCGGATTACACCGTGACCGTTGACCGCCCGCTGTGCTATCGCGCCGCGGGGGACAGCACGAACTACACCCAGCACCGTTTCTGGCTCGTTTCGGACAACGGCGTGGGCAACTGGAAACTGATGGACAAAACCACCCCCTTTGTGGCGGGCAAATATTACAAGATCGAGATCGAACTGGAAACGGCGGAGGGCTACAAATTTATGCCGATGGTCTCCTACGACGGTGAAGAGCCGTACATCTGGGCAGAGGTCAACGGCAACTCGACCAAAGCGCACAAGACCTACGGCAAAGATCCTCTCCACTGCATTACCGTACACTACGAGTTCGGTATGTGTAACGACAGCGTGATCGAAAACATCGTCATCGATAACGTGACCGAGCCTGTGGCGGGGCAGAAACCGACCTATGCCGCCACCGTCCGCGGCAGTGGGTATTACGTAGACACATCCAAAAACGTTTACTACGACGACTGGATGAACGATCAAAAGTTGTATTATATCAAGAACGGCATCGGTTGGTTTGATATGACGGAAAACGATTGTGTTTATGAAAACGAAACGTTTATACCCGGTCACCGTTATGCGGTAAGGGTGTATATCAAAACCGAGGAGGGGTACACCTTCTATCACGACCGCTGGTACGACATGCTGTTTACCGCTTCGGTGAACGGCACGAGCGCCGAAGGGAATACCACGAACAGTCTGGGACTTACGGAGCAGACCATCAGCGCCGAATTCCCCTGTCAGCCGCAGGAGCTGTCCACCGTGATGGTGCACAATCTGGAAGCACCGCGCGCGGGTGAAACGCCCGACTACACCGTGACGGCGGCGTATCCCGACCGGTATCGGCCGGATCCCAATTACGCCGGCACGAACGGCGTGATCTGGTACGACAGCGAAGACAATATGCTGGAGCCGACCGACACCTTCGTGCAGGGTGAGCAGTATAAGGTGGAGATCAAGGTGATCTCTGCACAGCTGAACGGTGCCGACGTGTGTGCGTTTGCTTCCGATACGGCGGCCTATCTTGACGGCAAGCAGGTGGTCGCCAAAGGCGATTGGGATAACGTGTACGTGAGCCGCAACGCGGTGTATATCTATTACACCTTCGAGGAAGGCGCGTTGCCGCCCGCGCGCAAAGGCTCGGTCAGCGGCTATGTCACCGACGAAGGGGATACCGCAGGGGACATCACCGTGCAACTTATCCCGCAAGGGCTTTCCGAGCCAGCGTATGAAACCGTCCTTAAGGGCAACACCATGAGCTATCGTTTCGCCCGCGTGCCGGCGGGTGTGTACACTCTGAAAGCGCAAAAAGCGGGATATCCCACCGTAACCTACACCGTCACGGTGGCGGATGCGGCGGTGATCCAAAACGTTACGCTGGTACCCGCAACGTATACTGTCAGTTTTGCGGCAAACGGCGGTACGGGCAGTATGGCGGCGGTCAGCGGTGTTGCGGGAAAGTATACCCTGCCGCAAAACGGCTTTACCGCTCCCGCCGACAAGATCTTTGACGGTTGGATGGTAAACGGCACAAAATACGCCGCGGGCACTACCGTATCGATCACTGCCGATACGACGGTGATCGCGCAGTGGAAACCGAAACAAGCGACCACGCGGCGGTGGGGCGACGTGAACGGCAGCGGAACGGTGGATTCCACCGACGCCCGTTTGGTGTTGCAATATTCCGTGAAGAAGATCCAGACGCTTTCCGATATGGCGGCTGCCGATGTGAACGGCAGCGGAACGGTGGACTCCACCGACGCCCGTCTGATGCTTCAGTACTCTGTAAAGAAGATCAAAAAATTCCCTGTGGAAGGATAAAACAAAAACATCCCCCCGTCCGTTTCGGACGGGGGGATGTCGTGTATTCCGGGGGTTCATTCGTCTTTCGTCTGCGTTATCGAGAGTGTCACGCCGTCGCTGTGGCATACTACCGTGCCGTCCCGCGTGCCGTAGGTCTTGCATCCCAGCGTCGCCAGGGCGGCGACCGTTTCGGTCGCCATCGGGTTTTTGTCCGAATCACAGGCAACGGCGTAATCGGGTCCCACCATTTGGAAGAAGGTGGAGGTGAGGTCGGTAAAGTTGCCGTGATACGGCAACTTTAAGAAGTCGGCTTTCCAGTTTTTCTTGCCAACGATCAACTCCGCCAGACGGGTGTCTTCTGCGTCGCCCGCAAACACAAACGCTTTGGCTCCGTGACGCAGGCGCACCACCAGAGAGAAGTCGTTGTCTTGCTGTATCCCCTCGTCGTTGACGTAGTTATCTTTAAGGGGGGAGTTTATGGTGAGCTCGATATCGTCCAACGTCAACGTAACATCTTCACCGCCGCAGGGAAGGGCAGTGTCGGGCACTTGCAGATCCTGCACGGTTTGCAGGAACAGGTCGTATTCTTCCCGCACGCCGACGTAATCGGGGCGAATGATCTGTTTCACTTCCGCAAAATTCAACAGACGATCGGCTCCGCCCACGTGGTCGCGGTCGTAGTGGGTGATAATGAGCAGATCGATGACCGAGCGTCCTTTTTCGTTGAGGTAATTCAGCACCTTGCCGCCGTCGTCCGATTCGCCCGCATCGATAACCACCGTCTTGTTTTGGGTGGTGATGACGATGGCGTCGGCTTTGCCGACGGATAGTACCGCCACGTCTATGGCGCCGGTTACGGGCAGGGGCGGCTCGGCGGTGGCGGTCGGATCCTGCGGACGACAACCGCCGGCGAGAAGTAAGGCGCACAAGGTGAGGACCGCGATCAATCGTTTCATAGTGTGTTCTCCTTTACCAATGGTTCATGTGGTCAGCTGTCAGTGCGTGGATCAGTTTTTCGGCAACATCGCCGTAGTCCGCCGAAAGGGCGACCACCAGATCTTTCGCCTTTTGGCGGTGGGTATGCCCGTCTACGGGACAACGGGAAACCACAACGGGTAAGTGATCCGCCGCAGTGAAGTTGGCAATTTCCCGTTCGGTCATAAAAATCAGCGGACGAATCAGCCGTAACCCGCGGCGATCCAGCTCGGTCACGGGGGCAAAACAGGCAAAGCGACTGCCTTCCAGCAGATTCATCAGCACCGTTTCGGCGGCGTCGTCTTTGTGGTGCCCGAGTGCTACCACGTTGCAACCCGCCTCCACCGCCGTGCGGTGAAGCGCCCCGCGCCGCATTTTGGCACACAGCGAACAGGGTGGTTTCCCCGCCGATCGTTCCATAGCGGCTTCGGCCAGACGGGTGCGTTTCAAAATATACGGTATGTCGTGGGCCTCACACCAGGCCGCCACAGCGGAAAAATCCGATTCCACGCCGTCGAAGGTCGGGTCGAGTGTGACGGCGGTGAGCGAGAAGGATACGGGGGAGAATCGCCGTAATTCCGCGAGGAGGGCGAGCAACGCCATGCTGTCTTTCCCGCCCGACACACCCACGGCTACGCGGTCGCCGTCTTTGAGCATATCGTAGCGGTCGACGGCAGCACGCAGAAGACCGAGTAACTCTTGTTTTTTGGACAACGGACATCCCTCCCGGCCGGTAATCGGCGCTGTGACCTTTCAATAATCTATGACTGCCAAGCGTGGAAACGGCAGCGGAATACTATCGTTTCAACATGGCCGCTCTTGCTTTATAGTCGGGCATCACGGCGGCGACGGCCGTGTAAAACGCGGCGCTGTGGTTCATGTGGATAAGGTGTGCCAATTCATGCACCACTACGTAATCGATCGCCTCGGGCGGATACGCCATCAGGCGGCAGGAAAAATTCAAATTACCTTTGGACGAACAACTCCCGAATCGTTTGGCGGCGGCGTTGATCTTGATCTTGGCGGGGGTGACCCCCATTAAGGCGGCAAAATGTGCCGCGCGGGGCGGTATATACTCCGCGGCGGCAACGCGCCACTGCGCGATCTGTGCCGCGTCCGGTACGGGACGGGGAACGGGACGGTTTTCGAGATGCCGTGTGATCCAATTTTCTCGTTCCGCGATCACGCGTTCAACGGTTGTGCGCGACACGTGAAGCGGGGCACGCACCACCAATTCGCCGCTCGGCAGTATGTGAAGCGCGATCGTTTTGCGCTTGGAACGTATCAAACGGTATTCTCGCACGCCCTCACCTCCGTTTGCCTTAGTATATCATTTTTTCGATTGCTTTTCAACATATATTTTCCTTATAAAAGAAAAGGGGAAACCTTGACAAATCGAGGGGCAGCGTGTATCATTATGGTGTAGGAGTATTTCCTGCTGTCAGTTCGAAACCATCCTGACATAAAATAAAACTACGGAGGAAAGTGAATATGAAAACAAACGAAACGCGCCCGTTGCGGTATTTGACCGAAGCGGGTATCATCGGCGGCATGTATGCGGCACTGTGTTTGGTGTTCGCGCCTATCAGTTACGGTGCGGTGCAGGTGCGCATTGCCGAAGCGCTGACCATTCTGCCCGTGTTTATGCCGTCGGCCGTTCCGGGACTTACGGTAGGGTGTCTCGTCGCGAACCTGCTGGCGGGCGGCACCGTCGGTGCGTGGGACTGGCTGTTCGGCACACTCACTACCTTGGCGGCGGCGTTGGCTACGCGTGCGTTGCGCGGCGTAACGGTGAAAGGACTGCCGTGGCTTGCCGCACTGCCGCCTGTGTTGTTCAACGCGGTGGTCATCGGGGCGGAATGTGCTTATGCGGCGGATAATGTCGGTGCGTTTTGGCTCTTTGCTCTTCAAGTGGGGGCGGGGCAACTGATTGCCTGCGTCGGCGGCGGACTGCTGTTGGCGGGCGTGTTACGAAAAAACAAACACTTCAAATAAGGGGGTACCTTTATGAAACTTATTATGGCGATCGTCAACCACGACGACGCGCCCCGTGTGGCGGATGCGGTGATGGAGGCGGGCTTCTTTGCCACCAAACTGGCAACTACGGGCGGCTTCCTGAAGGCGGGTAACACCACCTTTCTCATCGGTACGGAGGAGGAGAAGGTAGACGAAGTGATTGAAATCGTGGGTAAGCACTCCAAGCGCCGTACTCAGTTGGTGTCGGGTGCCGCATACGGTGCGATGCATGCTGCGGCGTTCCCTGTGGAGGTTACGGTCGGCGGTGCGACGATATTCGTTATGGATGTCGAACGCTTTGAGAAACTCTGATGCAGTTCGGTGATTTTATCGGAAATGAGGACGCAAAAGCGCTGCTCTCGTCCTATACGGCGCGAGGGCAGTTTCCGCATGCACTGCTGATCGAAGGGGCGGCAGGGAGCGGCCGACGCACCTTGGCGCGCCGACTGGCGGCCGCTGCGGTATGCGAAAGCGAAGGCGAGCGTCCTTGCGGGGTGTGTCCCGCGTGCCGCAAGGCTCTTGGCGGCGGACACCCCGATATTGAGGAACTCGGCGGCGACGGTGCCGCACGTTCCTTTCATATTGATGTGGTGCGCGATCTGCGTGAGCGGGCATACGTACTGCCCAACGAGGCGCCGCGGCGGGTAATGATCCTGTGCGGTGCGGACGGTATGACGCCGCAAGCGCAGAATGCCCTGTTGAAGATTTTGGAAGAGCCGCCTCCGCGGCTGCTGTTTGTGCTGACGTGTGAGAATCGTTCGCTGTTGTTGCCCACGGTGCAATCCCGCACGGTATGTGTGTCGCTTCACGGTGTGAGCGAGGCCGAGGCGTTGCCGTGGTTACGCACCCGCCTGCCGTCGGCAGATGAAGCCGAACTCAAAGAGGCGATCGCGTTATACGACGGTTGTCTCGGTCGTGTGTGGCAAGCGGTACAGGGGGAGGGCCTCACAAAGATACGCACCCTTTCGGAGGCAATTGCAACAGCGGTGATCGCACCGCAGGAGTGGACGTTGATGTCGGCACTTGCACCGCTCGATCAAAAGGACAAAACTCTGACCGATGACGTGTTGGCGGCGTTGGTATTGGTGTTCCGCGATGCGCTTGCCTATGCGCAAGGGATGCGGGTGCGTCCCGTATCCGAAACGGCGATGACATTGGCCGCTGCCCTGTCGCCTGCGCGTTTGGCGGCGTTGACAGAAACGGTGCGCGATCTACAGCAAACCCGCCGCCGCAACATTAATCATACGCTGCTTTTGACGATGATAAGTGCCCGCTTGCGCAAAGCGGCCGGGCGGGACTGATACTAAAAGGATAAGGAGAATACTATGGCATATGTTGTAGGGGTACGTTTTCGCGATGCGGGAAAAACGTACTATTTTGATCCCGCGGGTCACACGTTGGCTGTGGGCGATACGGTGGTGGTAGAGACCTCCCGCGGTACCGAGTGCGGTACGGTGTGCATTCCCAATCGTACAGTGGAAGACGAGTCGGTGGTGCAACCGTTACGCCCGGTGTTGCGTCTTGCAAACGAGCAGGATAAGAAGCAACTGGCAGAGAACGACGTGCGTCGCCGCCGTGCGATAAAGCTGTGTCAGGAGCGCATCGAAGCCCACAAGCTCGATATGAAGTTGGTGGATGCGGAATACGCATTTGACAATTCGAAATTGCTTTTCTATTTCACGGCCGACGGCCGTGTGGATTTCCGCGAGTTGGTGAAGGATCTGGCCTCTTCGTTCCACACCCGTATTGAACTGCGCCAGATCGGCGTGCGCGACGAGGCGAAGATGCTTGGCGGACTTGGTATTTGCGGGCGACCGTTTTGCTGTTCCGAATTTTTGTCGGATTTCCAACCCGTGTCCATCAAAATGGCGAAGGAACAAGGGCTTTCGTTGAATCCCACCAAGATCTCGGGCACCTGCGGCCGACTGATGTGCTGTCTTAAGTATGAGCAGGATGCCTATGAAGCGCTGTTGCGGGCCACGCCGAAGAACGGGGCGGCGGTTATCACCGAAGAGGGGCGCGGTGTGGTGACCGAAGTGAGTTTGCTTACGGGAATGCTCAAGGTGCGGCTGGATAAAGCCCCCGATTCCCCGCCCATTTCGGTGCCGGTCTCAACCGTAAAGACGGTGCGCGCGGCGGGCCGTCCGCAGAACGACGGCAAAGACGAAGTCGATACCGATGAATAATTATAATAAAAGGAGATAATACCCATGTCCGGACATTCCAAGTGGAACAACATCAAACGTAAGAAAGAGAAGACCGACGGCCAGCGCGCGAAGGTGTTCACCAAAATCGGCCGCGAGTTGGCGGTGGCGGTAAAAGAGGGTGGCAGCGCCGACCCCGCCGCAAACTCTAAATTGAAGGACGCCATTGCCAAAGCCAAGGCGAACAACGTGCCCAACGACAATATCGAACGGGCTATCAAAAAAGCGTCGAGCGAAGGCGGCGAAAACTGGGAAGCGTTGCAGTATGAGGGCTACGGTCCCAGCGGCATCGCCGTTATTGTCGAAACGTTGACCGACAACCGCAATCGTACCGCAGGCGACATTCGTCACTATTTCGATAAATACGGCGGCAATCTCGGCCAAAGCGGTTGCGTGTCCTTTATGTTTAACCAAAAGGGCATCATCGCCATCGAAGCGGAAGGTCTTGACGAAGATCAAGTGATGGAAGATGCACTGGAGGCGGGTGCGGCAGACTTTGCGGCGGACGGCGACGTGTTTGAGATCACCACCGAACCCGACGATTTCTCTGCGGTGCGCGATGCACTGGAAGCGAAGGGCTACACCTTCGTGTCGGCGGAACTCGAAATGGTACCCGACGTGTACACCGCCATCACCGACCCCGAACTGGTCGTGAAGATGGAAAAACTGCTCGACGTGTTGGAAGACAACGACGACGTGCAGAATGTGTGGCACAACTGGGATCGCCCGGACGAGGAAGACTAACTGCGGAACGTGTGAGTTGAGGGGCTCAAAAAACGGGAGGGGTTTATATGGGAGTTGCCGTATCGGCACTGGTGCTTGTTATTTTGGCGGCGGTACTGCTTGTCGGCGTGATCGTTGTTATTGCGGTGGCGGCGAGCGGGTCGAAAACGTCGACAACCGCCGCCGTTGGCGATGCCTCATATTTCGACGGTACAACATGGCAATTGATCGGATACCGTATTCTGGCGGCGCTGTTGTGTGTGGTAACACTCGGCATTGCCTATCCGTGGACGCTGTGTATGCTGCAAAAATGGGAAACGAAACACACCGTCATTCATGGTCGGCGGCTCACGTTTAACGGCCAAGGTCACCAACTGATCGGTCGATGGCTGTTGTGGGTGTTTCTTACGGTCGTCACGTGCGGCATTTACGGTATCTGGCTCGGCCTCGGCGTGAAAAAATGGGTGGTCAAACACACGGTATATGCCGATGAGGATACACCGGTGGACAGCTATTTTTCAGGCGGTGCCGGCGGATATCTCGGCATACATATTTTGGCCTTTTTGCTTACGGCGGTGACTTTCGGCATCGGCAAAGCGTGGGCAGATAAAAAGGTGTTGGAATGGGAAGCCTACCACACCCACATCGGCGGAAGCCCCTTGGTTTTCGGCGGTACGGGTGGGCAGTTATTTGTGGAATACCTACTGCTTTCGTTCCTCAGCCCGCTGACATTGGGAATCTATGCGCTGTTTTTCCCTGTTATCTTTTTGAAATGGCAGGTGCGAAACACCGACGCGGTGTATCAGACCAGCGCTGTTCAGAAAAAGGCGCGTGCGCACACACAGGCAGCTGTGCAGGATTTTGCCAGATTCCGTATTGCCGCCAATGACCAAGAACTTGCCGCCATGAAGAGCGGCTATACCGGCGGAGAAGATGCCGAAACCCTTACGAACATGGCCGCGGCGGGCAATCCCTTTGCGGCCTATGCTTTGGCTTTGCGGGAAAAAGGCGATGCGTCGCATTTCGAAGGTCACGCGTTGGAGTTGCTCCGCACCGCGGCGGCGGGAAAATACCATCCTGCGTTGTTTGATCTGGCAGGGCAGTTGCCGTCTGCCGAAGCGTTGCCGATGCTTGCCGAAGCGGCGCAACACGGCAATGCGGAGGCGACGTGGTCGCTTGCAGCGGAATACCGCAAACAAGACCGTTTGGCAGAGGCGGCGTACTGGTTCCGTGTGGCGCTTGAATGGGGTCACCCGCAGGCGGTTTCTCGGGCGGATGAATATGAGAAGATGGTCACAAGCATGGCACGGCAACTGTCTGAACAAGGGCGTACACCGCAAAAAGGCAGTGCGGTTGGTGTGGTGCTTGGTGTAACAGCCGGGGTGTTGGTGCTGCTTTTGATGGCGTTTGTTGTCGCCGCGACCCTCGGCCTGAGAGTGGCGAAATTCGACGGCGGGAGCGGCATGACATCTATTCCCGAAGAACAATACGCCTACGATATCGGGCAGGTGCGCACCGACGTTACCGCCGAGGATTTCGAGACGTTCTACGATATGTTGAAAGAAACGCCGACGCTGTGGGACAAAGCCGAATCTTTCGTCTCCGAAACGGCTGACGTCGAAACGCTGGTTTCCCGGTTTTTGTTCCAAGGGCGGTCGCCGTCGGGTTTGTTCGACAGTTTCTTCGAATTCGATTCGGAGTACGTGACGTATCCCTATGCAGAATCGTATTTTGGCAGTGAGCCGATGCAGATCTGCCGTTACGATGCGGACGACGTGGACTGGGCACTGAAAGCCGTGTTTGACCGAACGCCGATCCGTTTTGAACGAAGCGAGGGAGGGTCTTGTTACTACGAGGACGGGTATTTTTACCGCACGGCGAATGAGTTGTATACGGGTGCCGGTGTGACCTATGTGCGCGATTTTGATGCGGTGTACGAAAGCATCGGCAACGACACCTACCGCGTTACGGTGGATATTGTTACGCAATGGCAGTATAACGATGAGCCGCCGTACGAGTATACGTGGGAATTTGAAGTCGTGCCGATGCACAGCCGCGACCAAGGCGACTATTGGCGCATTCTGTCCTTTACGCAGAAATAACGGTAAAAGAAACGCCGACCCGCAACGGACTGTCGGCGTGCAAAACCGTGAAGAAGAGCACCGATCTGTCCACCTCCCCGACAAGGGGAGGTGGATTTTTTGCGGTGTGAACGTGTATGAAGGGCGCCCTCCCTTGACACGGTTGTTTGCGATTGCTATAACGAAGCCGTCTTGGAGGTGACGGATATGGAATTGTCGATTGCCTATGAGTTGTATCTTAAGCCGCACGAGGTACCCACCGAAAATGCGATGAAACTCGTTCACGACGCGGGATTTCGCTATGTGGATATGTCGGTCGGCCCGTATTGCCAAAGCGGCGACGCCCCGTTTTTGGGGGCAAATTGGCAAGCGCACGCCGAGCAGACCCGTGCCGTTGCGGACAAATACGATATCCAAATGAAGCAAGCGCACGGTCTTTTGTTCTACTATATAGACAAGAACGCACCCTGCTGTCGTGAACTGACCGATATCAATCTGCATTTGATGGATGTTTGTGCCGCTTTGGGCGTGGAATATTTTGTGGTACACCCCTGCACGGTAGCGGATGCCGTCTCGACGGAGGAATCGTTGTCGCGTTGTGCCGAGTGGATGTTGCCGTTTGCTGAAAAGGCGGAAAAAACCGGCGTTAAGATCTGTATTGAAAACGTGTTCGACGACTTGAACTGTGACCGTCTGTTCTACGCTTTCGGTGTGTATGCCGACGAATTGGTCGCGCTGGCCGACCGCATTGGCAGCGACAAAGTGGGTTTTTGCTGGGATACGGGGCACGCGCACATCGGGCGACTGGATCAACGCCGATCCATCCAGTTGTTGGGCGACCGTTTGTGGACGACCTATATTCACGATAACCGCGGACAATATTCCAACGACCTGCATCTTCCGCCCTTCTACGGATCGATCGATTGGCAAGCGGTGATGCAGGGATTGAAAGACGTGAAGTATCAAGGTACGTTCAACTTTGAGATCGAACCCCACACCTTACCGCAAGATATCCTTGGCGAAGAATTCAAAACGCTGTATCAAAAAGGACAACGGCTTTTGAAAATGATGGAATAATTGTAGACCACCGTGTAAAACAGAGGGTGCCCGAAACGGGCACCCTCTGTTTTTGTGTGATTATTCCGCCAATGCCGCTTCCAGCGCTTTGGCCAACTGGTCGGGGCAGGAAGTGGGTTTAAACCCGCAACGGATACCGCGCAGACGGCGGATAGCTTCTTCGACGGGCATACCGTCTACCAGCGCGGCGACCCCCTGTGTGTTACCGGAACAGCCACCCTCAAATTTTACATTGCGGACAATGCCGTCTTCGATGTCAAAAGTAATGCCGCGGGCGCACACACCCTGCGGACGGTACGAATAGGTCATAATCAAAACGTCCTTTCAAAGATTTACACAAGCAGTATAGCACAGTGCGGTCCAAAAAGCAACGGGCGTACAAAAAATAAAAAAAGGAGAAAAAAGGCTTGACACCGCCGCCGGAGTGTGCTATACTACCATTCGCACCGAAGATTTGCGGCTTTAGCTCATCTGGTAGAGCGCCACCTTGCCAAGGTGGAGGTAGCGAGTTCGAGCCTCGTAAGCCGCTCCAAAACAAAACAGCCACCCCAACGGGGTGGTTGTTTTTGTTTTGCAGAAAGGCACGAGGGTCGAACAGGGTGCCGAGCAACGGGAGTTGCGAGAAAACAGTCCGGGGGACTGTTTGTGCACCCGCGTGCGTGCCGAGGCGGAGCCGACGGGCGAGCCTCGTAAGCCGCTCCAAAACAAAACAGCCACCCCAACGGGGTGGTTGTTTTTGTTTTGCAGAAAGGCACAAGGGTCGAACAGGGTGCCGTCACCTTGCGGTGTAGGTCGCCGTGTTGTAACCTTCCGCACGGCAGGCGACGGCGGCAGGGGCGGCGTCGTACAGGTCGAAGGTCACCGTCTGTTCTTCGTGCGGCATCAGCGACAGATAATTGTCACTCCAAAACACCGGCAAGATGCGTTCGCCCGTAGCGGCGTCGGTCAACGTCAACGCGACCATCAGGGCGGGGGCGTCACCGACGTTTTTCACCGTTACCGTGCCGTCGCTGAGCGTGACCGACAGCGCGGTGTCCCCCAGTTTTTCAAGTCCGGCCGAAGCGTTTGCCTGCGGATAGATCCATTCAAAATTGCGGTAGACCCGTCCGCCCGCGGTCACGGTCGTGCGCAACAGCACGGTATCTTCTCCCGCGCAAAACGGGGCGATCGTCCGCTGTCCTACGTCAAGCGCAGCGTAGGTCTGCGTCTCTTCCCACACCGGCGCGCCCGTAAGATCAAACAAGCGGCAATCGACGGTCACCGCCTCTGTCGTCCGTCCGCTGCGATTGTCCAACACCAATTGCGATGCAACGGGGTCGAAATAGGCGTACAGCGGTTGATTGGCCAGTTTGGCTCCCATATAGCCGCCGTTTAAAGCGTAATAGTAATCGTAGGTCTGGAAGGCAAAACTGGGCATACACGGAGAACTCATCCACAGGATCATACCGCCGCCTTCGGCGGCACGTTCGGCTTCAAAAATAGCTTTAAAGGTTTCGTAACACAACATTTGCGACTTTTTAACGAAGGACTCGAGCGAGTCGAAATCACCGTATATTTTGCGCAAACGGTCGCAGTATTTGGCACAGCGCTGTGCACCGTTGACGATAAATGCGTGCGTCGTCCACGTGTCGTTGATCGGCCAGCGGCGTGCGGGGCTCAAAAACCGTTGGATGCTTTCGAGGGTCGGGATGTTCGGTGTGCCGCGTTCGCTGTGTATCGTCTTTTTGGTGTTGCGGAAGTAGAATTCTTTCTCCAACGCGTCGTACGGGCCGAAGCCGCTCACCAACCCGAGCGAGGAGTGGGGGAGGAACAGGCGACACGGGTCGAGCCGCTGTGTGAGTGCGGGCAACAGGGTCGCCAACGGTTCGGTCGCGTACCCCTCGTTACGGGCGCAGTACAGCACCACCGACGGATGGCGGCGCACCTTTTTCACCTTATCTTCGGCGTTGGCCATAAATACGGCAGGTTCTAACGGTTCCGGCCCGTCAACGGGGTTTGCCAGCCAAAACTCCTCCCACACCATAACGCCGTATCGGTCGCATGCCTCGTAAAACGCCGTGTCGTTGGTTTGTCCCACCCAGTTGCGAATGATGTTAAAATGCAGATCGGCGTGCAGACGCACTTTTATGTCGTAATCGCGAGGGTTGTTACGCATTGTGGCGTCGTCCATGCCCCAGTTGCCGCCCACGCAACACACCGTTTTGCCGTTTACCGACAAGGACAGCGTGTCGTTTTCGACGGGATATTCCACCGTGCGCACGCCGAAACGGAAGGCGACGCTGTCGGATACGCAACCGTCCACCGTAAGGGTGACCTCTGCTTTGTACAACGCGGGTTCGCCGTATCCCACGGGATACCATAAACGGGCGTTTTTAAGCAGGAGATCGTCTGCCGTGATCGTGCACACGGAAGACGGTCCCAGCGTGACGGTTTCGGTATATTCTATTGCACCGCCGTCGATACGGCAGGTCAACGTCCCCGTTACCGCCCGCGGCGCGGCGTTCTTTATTTCGGTACGGAAGGTGAGTGCGGCGTCGTTGACGGCAAAGTCGATGTGTTTCGTTTCGATCCACGGGTCGATCAGTTGTAACGCATCGGAATAGGTAAGATAAACGTCTTTATATATGCCGACGTTACGCCCGCTGACGGTCGCGATCCAATCCCAGCCCATCGACGCCGCCAGACACGGTTCGTCCAAACCGGTCGCGCCGCCGTTCACAAACTCCGGGAACGCCAACCCCACTTGCTTTTGCTGACCGGGGAAGGCGTTACAATGAACGAGTACCGCGAGCGTATTCACCCCGTCAAAATCCACAAGGGCGGTGATGTCGATCTTTTTGCGCAAAAAGGCCCCTTGGATATTCCCGAGGTATTGCCCGTTGAGAAAGATGTCTGCCGCGCGGTTGACCGCATCAAAATGCAGCCATATCCGTCGTCCTTTCTGTGCGGGGTCCACCGACAGGACGGTGCGATACCACCAGTCGGTAGTAAAGAATGCGTCGGAGTGTTGACGGTAGTTGTCGTCGTCGTTGTAATCGTGTACCGCCCCTGCCGCCATATAGGCGGTAAGTACCGTGCCGGGCACGACGGCGGGGAACCATGCGGTATCATCAAACGCCACCGAACTGATCGTTTCGCCCGCGGCGTCGATCTCTGCGGCGCGGGCCAGTTTCCACGTGCTGCGCGGGGGTGTGCGGTCGTTATCTCCGAAAACGCACCAGCGGCGCAGCATGTAGCAATCGCCGACGGCTTGCTGCATAAGCAGTTTCATATATCGTCCGTGTGTGTTTACCGTCAAACGCTCGATACCGCCCCGGCCGCTATCGGCGGTGTAACACGGGCGCCAGGTGTCGCCGTCGTCCGAAACCGACAGCGTGTACACTTGCGCGTATGCGTCGCCCCACCAGAGCGTCACTTCGTCGATGCGACTCTCGGCGCCGAGATCGAGCAACAAATACTCGTCGCCGTTGCCGGCGCTTTTCCAGTATTGCTCAAAATGGCCGTCGAACACCTTTAAAAGCGAACGGTTGTCGGTACTTATCAGCTCAAAGTCGCCGAGTGCCACGCCGTTTTCGCTGCCGTTGTTGTCGAGGATCTCCAAGCGGAACACGCGAAAACCGTTGTGCGGGTCGATCGGCAAAACGCCTTCCTCGGTAAAATACGTATAGCGGATATGGTCGCCGAATCGCCGTTCCTCCCCGCTGTATGCGCGGCTGTCCAATTCGGTGAAGGTTACACCGTCGTCCGAACCGAGAAAACGCCACACGGTCGGTGACAAGGTGTTGTCGTATAGGTTGGAGAGCATACGATATCCCTTGGCATATACCTTTTCGTCGAACACGATATCGAAATACGTGTGCTTATGCGGTGAATGCCAGTAGGTGGTGTTTTGGTCGTCCACAAGGTTGCGAATATCCTGCACAGCGTCGTTGTGTTGCTCTGCAAAGATATAGCGTCGCTTGCTCGGGCGGTCGTCGGGGTTGCCGCTCGTAACCAAGTGGCCGCACAGGTTCTTGTCGGCGGCAGACGAATGGAACACTTTGCAATGGCGCGCAATATCTCGTTTCACGGTATATCCTCTCCTATCCGTTGATCTACGTTAATAATACCGCATATCGGTATAAAAGAAAAGCCGATAATACGGAATGATATTAAGAAAATCCGATGTTTTTGATTGATTATCGGCGAAAAAGGCGGTATACTATAAGAAAATCCGCTTTAGGGGAGGGATACTGTGAGCGAGAGCATGGCGCAATATCTTTTTGACGAACAGGATCATCGCGCCTTTAACGTGTACGAACGTCACGTGCCGGCAGGGCAGCGATTCCCGTTGCATTGGCACGACTATCTGGAGTTTGAGTTGGTGGTGTCCGGTCAGATCCGACACGGCAGTAACGACCGTTCGTATCTGCTGGAGGCGGGCGACGCACATGTGATCTGTTATCACGATTACCACGAACTGGCCGCACTCACCGATGTCACGTTGTTTTGCCTGCATATCCGCAGCGACTTTTTAGACGCGGAACTTCTGGAGTATTTGAATTATAACAGTATGCATTGTCGGTTCGATGCGGAAGAGTTGGCAGAGATCGTGCGTATGTTACACACGGTGGTGCGGGAAACGGCAGCGGCGCAACCGCTGGGCGAACGGCTGGTGAAAAACACGGTGGAGGAAATACTCATTCGTCTGATGCGCAAAGCACAGCCGAAAGAGCGCGTATACACGCCGTTGCCCATTCAACGTCTGGTCGCTTACGTCAACGAACATTTCAGCGAAGACATTACGTTGGCGCGCGTTGCCGATGCACTCTCGTTTTCGGCCGATCATCTTGGGCGGCTGATGAAAAAACAACTCGGGTGCACCTACAACGAATACGTCAACCGTTTGCGGCTGAAACACGCGTGCCGCCTGTTGCGTCACACGGCGCTTACGGTCGGGGAGGTGGCGTTCGCGTCGGGATACGGTTCGGTGGAATATTTCACCTACGTCTTCAAAAAGACGTTGCAGATCACACCGGGCGAATACCGTCGCACAACGGCAGGTGGCGGACCGGTCCGCAAAGGATACGGTGCGGATAGCTGAAACTTCGGTGAATGCCCTCTTGCGAAAAGGGGGAAGGTGTGATATGATGATGCGGTAAAGGCGGTGTTATAGTATGGAAATATTCCTCTCGTCGCTCAATCAGATGACGTTTTTATTTTTGCTGATCGCGGTGGGGTTTCTGCTGGTCAAACTTCGCCTGGTGACGGCAGACGCGGGGCGGGTGCTCGCAAAACTCGAAAACACGGTGTTCATTCCGGCGTTGGTGCTCGGCACCTTTATGAAAAATTTTACGGTGCACACCCTTGTCTCCTCGGGGCGGCTGTTGCTTGTCAGCGCGGGCATCCTTTTGGTGATGGTTCCCGTCTCAATCTTGCTGCCGCGTCTGTTGTCGCGGGAGCGCTTTATTCAAAATATCTACACCTATGGGTTGGCGTTTTCCAACTTCGGATTTATGGGTAACGCCGTCGTGGCGGCCATGTTTCCCGATATCTTTGTGGAATACCTTATCTTCGTGTTGCCTTTGTGGGTGGGGATCTACCTTTGGGGGGTGCCGAAACTGCTGATCCCTGCGGAAGAAGGAGAAGCGAGCGGGTTGTGGGCGAAAGTAAAACCTTTTTGCAATCCGATGTTCGGTGCGATGCTTCTCGGTATCGCGTTGGGTCTTTCGGGTTTGTCGCTCCCTGCGTGGTTTACAAGTGCGGTGGATGCCGCGGGTGGGTGCATGTCTCCCGTGGCGATGTTGCTTACGGGTATCACCGTTGCCGCGGTGGATCTTAAAAAATTGTTCGGCAACGCCGCGGTGTACCTGTTGTCTGCTGTGCGATTGATCGTGATTCCTCTTGCGGCAATCGGCCTATTTACCTTGTTGCCGCTTACTCGCACAGAATTCATCTGCGGCATCTGCTCACTCGCAATGCCGCTCGGGCTCAGCACCATCGTAATACCCAGCGCCTACGGCAAAGATCCGGCGGCGGCGGCGGGAATGACCATCGTGTCGCATCTGCTTGCTTGCGGTACCATTCCGCTGATATTTTGGCTGATGATGCAGGCCGTATAATTATAATGTTAATTATATAAGGAGAGAAACATGAAAGGTTGGCGTATACGTGACGGCGTACTGTCGCTCGATCGTCCGCTTGTGATGGGGATATTGAACGTCACGCCCGATAGTTTTTCGGACGGCGGTCGGTACAATGTCCCCGAAGCGGCGGCGGCGCGCGCGGCGCAAATCGCGGCAGAGGGCGCGGATATATTGGATATCGGTGCACAGTCTACCCGCCCGGGGGCGATACCTCTTACTCCCGAGGAGGAATGGGCACGTCTTGCGCCGTGCCTGCGGGCCGTGCAGGCGGTGGTGGATATCCCGCTGTCGGTCGATACGTTCCATCCGGAGGTGGCCGCTTGCGCGTTGCGCAAGGGGGCGCATATTGTCAACGATGTGTCGGGCAGTGAACACAACGGCATGCTTGCCGTGGCGGCACGGTACGAGGCGGGGATCGTATGTATGCGCACGGGCGATGTGACGGACCGCGCTGTTTCACCGAACGAAGTCGTGACGGGGATGCACGAGTATATTCGTCGCATCACGGCGATGGCGGTGGCAGAAGGGGTGTCCCTTGAGTCGCTTTGCGTGGATGTCGGCGTCGGTTTCGGAAGTTCCACCGCGGGCGATCTGGCTCTGGTTGCCCACTCGCGCGATTTCGCGGCATACGGCTTGCCGGTGTTGGTCGGAGCCTCTCGCAAACGGGTGGTGCGCGAAACCTGCGGTGACGATCTGCTCGTCGGCAGCGTGGTATTGCATACAGCCGCCATGTTGAACGGTGCCGCCGTTGTGCGGGCACACGATGTTGCGGCGACGGTCACGGCTGCACGCGCGGTCGCGGCGTTAAAAAACGGAAAGGATATATAAATATGGATAAGATTATTATAAAAGGGTTGCGTGTATACGCCTATCACGGTGTGAAGGAGGCGGAGAAAGAAAAAGGTCAACCTTTTGAACTGGATGTGACCATGGGGGCGGATCTTTCGGCTGCCGGTGCGACCGACGATCTCACCCGCACCGTCAATTATTCCACCGTATCCAAACGGATCGCAGCGGTGATGCTCGCAGAAAAGAACGATCTCATCGAACGGGCGGCCACCCGCATCGCCGAGACGGTGCTTGCGGAATTCCCCGTTGAAGAGGTTACGGTTTGTCTGAAGAAGCCGCGCGCGCCTGTGCCGGCCGATTTCGAGTATATGGCGGTGGAGATCACGCGCCGTCGGGAGGATTTGGCATGAGAGCGGTGTTGGGTCTCGGCGCCAATCTCGGCGATCCGTTGTCTGCGTTGCGCGCGGCGGTCGAAGCGCTCGACCTGTTGCCGCATACGACCGTTAAGGCGGTGTCGTCGGTATATCAGACCGCGCCGGTCGGCTATGCCGATCAACCGGACTTCTACAATATGGTGCTGACGGTGGAAACCGCACTCACACCGCACGCTCTGCTCGGCGGCTGTTTCGGCATCGAGGCGGCGCTCGGGCGGGTGCGCACCTTTCGCAACGCTCCGCGTGTGGTGGATATCGATGTGTTGCTCTGCGAGGGGTACAGCGAAGAGACCGAGGAGTTGACCGTGCCGCATCCGCGAATGACGGAACGTGCGTTTGTCATGGTGCCGCTTGCCGAATTGTTTCCCGAAGGGGAAGCGCTCGGGCTGACTTTCGAAAAGATTTCGTCGCCCGATGTACGTTTGATCGGTAAATTATAAGAAAAAACGGCGCCTTGTGTGTTTGCATAAGGCGCTTTCTTGTGGCAAAAATCGCGAAAAATCACAAGATATTGTGCCCGAAAAACTTTTTCAAAAAAACTTAAAAAAAAATTGAAAAAAAGGGTTGACAAATGGGGATGGATTTGGTATTATACTCGAGCACCCCACGAAACGGGGGTCGCAAAGGACCTTGAAAATTAAACAACGTAAAGACGAAAGTAGAACAAAACACTACCCGTTAATTCGCAGGAGCACGACTCCTGCAAGTAACCGGAAAAACGGTTCAAGTCGGTGAAAGACCGACAAAA
>JAZNTV010000010.1:0-2780 GCA_045591985.1 Acutalibacteraceae bacterium | reverse complement strand
TGACCCGTCGCGGGAATGTCTTCCTGCATCACGAGGATCTCGTCACACACGCTGCAGTGCGATCCCTGCGTATAGCCGTCCTCTTCACACGTCGCATCCAACGCCGGATCGATCACTTCCACGTGCCCTGTGGCGGGGATCACTTTGGGCGAGGTAATGACCATACCGCACACACGACACTGTTTTCCATCGGACAAGCCGTCTTTGGTACAGGTCGCCTCGTATCCTTTCACCGTCACACCCTTATGACCAAGCGCCTTAATGCTTTCCTGCGCCACGATCACTTCGCCGCAGACCGCACAGCTCTTCCCTTCCGTCAAACCCGCCTTCGAGCAAGTCGGCTCAACCGCGGGAAGGGTCACCACCGTATGCCCGAGCGCCTCAATAACCGTCTGCTCTTGCAATACCGTACCGCAGGTCGCACAGTAACTGCTGTCGCTCAGACCGTCTTTGGTACAGGTCGCTTCATATCCTTCTACCACCACAAGATCGTGTCCTTGGGCAGGAATGACCTCTTGTGCAATCAACACTTCGCCGCATGTACGACAATGTTTCCCCTCTGTCAGGCCATCGCTCTCGCACGTGACCTTTTTCGCGGGATCCACCACTTCGACATGGCCGGTAGCAGGTGTGCGCTGTTGCGTCTGTAGCACCTCGCCGCATACACCGCAGTGAGAACCGGCTGTAATGCCGTCGGTAGTGCAAGTAAGCGACACAGCCGCATCTTGCACCTCTGCATGGCCGGTTGCCGCCAACGGTTGTGATGCGACAAGCGTCTCTCCGCAAATACGACAATATACCCCCTCGCTCATGCCGCTCGTCGTACAAGTGGGCTGAACCGCCGGGATAATCGCGCTTGTGTGGGTAATGTCTTCTTCCACGGCGCCGCCTTTCATAACCGTCAAATAATCGAGATGGACCAGCGTCTGATTACTGCCTGTAGTCAGCGTCGTTTCCGTCAACAACCGACAACCCGACAGCGATGCGGCATTCAGCGTATACGCCGTGCTTGCCGTCACAAGGCGATACCGCGCATCATACACTGCCACACGGAAGGTGTGCGCTCCGCTTGTTGTCATATTCAATTCCACGCTAAAGCGATACCATTCGTTCAACGACAGTGTACCTACATTCACCCAACTGTTGCCGTTTTTCACCTGCAAACGGTTGCTGTTGTCGATCCGCCACACGTTGACCGCCGCACCACTTTGGTCATACACGTCAAACGACAACCTGCCCCCATATGCAGAACGAATGCTTTCTGCATTCACACGCATCTCTATACGGTACTCCGCGCCGGCGGAAAGGGTAAATTTGTTTTGGGCCGTCAGCCCCGTTTGTTTCACACTGCCGCTGTTTACCAGCGTGGCTATCCCGTTCGCGATCGTCACGGTCGAGCCGACTTCCCCGAGTTTCAGAGAACTTGCCGCACTACTGTAATTTGTGAACGCTTCGCTATACAAGACCTCTGCCCCTTGCGGCAGGGTCATGTTCTCGGCCACATCCACACGCGCAACCGTTGTCGCAGAATACAGGTGGTGTACCTTGCCGACAGACACGGCATCGGTAAACGGTTTGGTATAGAAGCTATAGGCTACCGTGAGATTTTGCGGATTCCGCACCGCCGCCGTAAGACTGCTCGGTTCGGGATTCTTATCGAACGCACTGTAATACGAACCGATCACCGTATCCACCAAGTTGACCTTGCCGTTCGCACCGAGATCGGTCATCGGTACCGAACTCATATACACCGCGCCGTAAATGTTCAAGGTGCCGTTTTCCACACGGAACATATAGTCGGGGTTTTCATACAGTGCCGCGCCGAACACATTCACCGTGATATCGCAATCCGCACCGAGATGGATCAGATTCATCTCCTTCTCTTGGCGCTCGGCGATCCACGTAAACGCCGTGGTCTGCAGGTTAACGAAATCCACACGGCGCGCCGCTTCAATGTTCATCGAAACGGTGGAATAGTCGGTGTTTTGTCCCCATACGGTCACATCGGCCAGGCCCGTTTCTTCGGGAATAACATTGATACCCGTGTAACCGCAATAATTCATATTACCGAAGTGAAGTTGATTTCCCACATGGCCGATGGTGTAGTTGTTCAGATGGTGCCCCGCAAAGATGTACGTGTCCATGCGCCACGCTTCGATCGCCTCGTCACCGCCTTCCGCCACACACGGCCAGCCGCCGCGTCTGCCTTGGTGTCCGTATGTCCACGACGTATACTGCAAATGGCAGTTACGCACCACGCCGTTTTCGGCACCGCCGCCCACCGCAACAAAGCTGACAAGAGCGCTGCCGCGGAAGGAATCGATGTAGTGGTTGTCACAGCGATAGGTCATAAAGTCCACACCGCTCCAGCTGTTGCGGCTGCTGACATTGATAACATAGGCACCGTCGCCGCGGCCTTGGATCGTGTGAGCATAGGGAACGAAGTTGCCGTCCTCCTGCCTGTTCTGTTCGGGATAGTTGATCTGCACACCGCGCAGACCCGCCCCCGCCTGCAGAAGGATCGTGGCTTCCTCCGGTTGGTTCTTGCCGTGATAGATCTGCAAGATCGTACCGACACCGTTATACAATTCCGCCTGACCGAAGTCGAGCGAGCCGAGCAGTTCCACCCCCGTCGGCACGGTAACGGCGTTATCGATGCGATAATAACCGGGTTTCAGATACACCGTGCCGCCCGTCTCCGCTTGTGCTTGAAGCAGCGCGTTCAACGCGACGGATACGTCGGTTTCGCCCGTGTTGTCGAGATCCGCCACCGTGACCGC
>JAZNTV010000009.1:0-2116 GCA_045591985.1 Acutalibacteraceae bacterium | reverse complement strand
ACACAGGGCGGGAACGGCGTCGGCGTGGATCCAGCTGTGTCCGCTTGCCTTTACGTAATCCGTTTCGGCGTATCCGCATTCGCATTTTTGTTCGCAGACTCCGTCGTGTTCGCAGTCCGCCTCCGTCTGCCAGGTCAGAACTAAATTGTGAGGCTCCAAACCTGAAATCGCGCCGCAGACCGTGCATTGACGGCGGTGACCGTCCATCGCGTAAACGTATTTTTCCGACCAGTTATGGCTGACTTCGCGCGCGTATCCGCAGACGTTGCATATCGCGTCGCAGGCGTAGTCGTAGGTATGTGTCGAACTTTTCGGAATGACGACGTCGTTCACGGGGGAGCCGTCTATGAACTTCCCTCCGCAGCCTGCACATATCTGATGTGTCTTCAGCCCTTCCGCCGCGCAGGTCGCGGCATAGCCGGTCACCGTCTTGTATTGGGTGCTGACGGAAAGCCCCGGCATATAGGCGTTCATATCCTTTTCCCACCATTCCCAGCCGTCGGTGTTCATAAAGGCGATCTCGGCTCTGATGCTGCGTCCTTCGTCTTCCGGTCCGAGTTCGTACGTTTTTCCCATACCGATCGTGGCGTTCGTGTTCTCGTCGATCCACGTCACGCCGTACTGACCCGAATCAAAACGCGCCTTCTGCAAGTCGTTCATCTCTTCACTGCGTTCGATATGCAGGACTCCGTGCCGGCACAGACTTCCCGTTATTATCATCTGAGACACGCCGACGCCGCATACGGTGCAGTGACCGTCGTTAAACTTGTGGTCTTCTTTGAGGGACGCGCCGCAAGCGGAACAAACTTTCCAATGCTGCGTCAGGTTCCCGTACCATCCGTCGTAATCACCGTCGCTCGTGTATTTGTGTCCGGTTCCCGAAGAACGTTCTTTGTGAGCGTACCCGCAGGTCTCGCATACGGTGGTGACGATCGTCTTCGTGCAGTCTTTGAAAACCTTTTGCTTCAGGTCGTGCGCAGTCGCCGGTCCCGCTCCGCCGCATACCGTGCAGATCTGCCAGTGGTTTTTGTCGTTATGCTTGTAATCGGAAGAAAACGTATGTCCCGTAACTGCATAACCGACGGCGATATCGAAGGTGTGACCGCAGTCCTTACATTCGTAATGCTCCACGCCTCCCTTGCAGTTGCCTTCCTTGTTTTTGAGGACGTAGCGATGGCGCATCGGCACCGTGATCCTTTCTCCGCAGACGGAGCATTCCTCCCAATGGTATGTGCCGTCGAAGAATTTCAGCGTCTGCGCGGTGCTGCTGTTTTTGAAATAGAGGTTATACTCGGCGTCGCTGATCTGCCCCGACACCCAGACGACGGTGTGCTTGGTGTGTTTCGCGTTCCAGTCGATCGTGAAGGGATCGGAATAGGTTATTTTTCCACCGCGCACATCGTAAACCGCGAGGCGCCACGTGAGCGTTTTGCCTTGCGCCGTGTAATGTGCGAATTTACCTTCAATTCGATTGGATTTCGCGTAGAGCGTGCAGGGGAATATTCCGCTGCCTGCGACGTAATCCATTCCCACCTTTTGATAGGAAGGATTTCTTATATCGTCCTGATATATGTTTTTGCGGAGTTCTTCCACCGTCCCGGGGAGCGCATCGCCGTCGATCACGGGGAATGCGGAGACGAAAAGATCAAATCCCCAATGGGGCGGGGTCTCGGATCCGACCTGACCGAGTTTGATATAGAAATTAATATTATTCTTTGTCGGCAGGACCGAAATATCCTTCGGCTGTTCAACAAAATAGTATTCGGGCAGGGCGAGCTTCGGTATAGTCTCTTCTCTTTCGTCTCCGCAATAGACGCAGATCCCGGTGCGTTTGCCTTCTTTCGTGATAGTGGCTTTTTCAACCGTTTTCCAGATAAACTCGTGCGGCGTGCAGTCGCTCAGGTAATAATCGCATCCCGGGAAGGCACACCAAACGTCATGGAACTCTTCCGATGACGAAGTATATCTTAAAATGTGATGGTGTTTGTCGTGCTTTGACGCGTCAATATCTTCCGGCTTGGTCTCTTTGTCAAGAATGCAATGATCTGTTCCGTAGTACGAGCTGTTATCCTTGCAGCACTCTTCGCAAAGTCCGCAGAATTCACATAATTCGAGC
>JAZNTV010000008.1:0-68717 GCA_045591985.1 Acutalibacteraceae bacterium | reverse complement strand
CGCATGGCTCGTTCTAACTTACTGATGCGATCCCGGCTTAAATAAGGCGTCAGGGCTTTGAGAAGGGAGCGTTGATTGCCGTCAATGTTAGCTTGACCGGCAAGACCCGATAGTCGCTGAATGGTAGCAATATCAATATCTGGAAGCGGTGACGATTGGGGAGACGGATCCGGTTGCGGCATTTGTTGCTGATTCATAGATTGCGCCATAGCCATTATCTTCTCCATCATTTCCGGATTACCCAGGATCTGATTCATTTGGGATTGCATATCGTCCATTATTGCCCCTCCGATCCTCCGGGAAATTTTCCATTATCATTTGATTCCATTAGTTTCGTAAGGGTACTTTGCAATTGTGAATAGTCACCGGCAGATGCCTGTGCCATCAGCGTCTTCAAGGTATTGGGATCCAAGTTTTGCATACGCTGAATGAATTCTTTTCCCGCGGGGGTATTCGCCATAGCCATTGCTCTTTGCAGTGCATTATCGTCAAATTTATTCTCCATTTGCATTGCCTCCTGGGATTTAAGTTGCTATAATATACTATATGCAGATAAGGGAGGCCTTGTGAACAATGAAAATACTGGTACTTTCCGATTCCCACGGTAAAGAGAGTTTTATGTACCATTGTATGGACAGAATAAAACCGGACCAGGTGATCCACTTGGGCGACCATTACGACGATGCCAAAAGGCTGGCTGAAAAATACCACCATATCCGTGTCCACATGGTGCCGGGCAACTGTGACAGCACCCGGGGATTTGATGCGCCGCCGCTTGTTATGTGCTATGACATTGCCGGTGTCCGTATGTATATGACCCACGGCCACCTTCACGGTGTGAAGCAGGACATTTATCATCTGCTTGCTGATGCCTGGGAGAAAAATGCGAAAATGGCTTTGTTTGGCCATACTCACGAAGCGGTTTGCTATCAAATGGAAGACGGTTTGTGGGTATTAAACCCCGGTTCTTGTAAAACATTTGACGGTAGTGTTGCCCTTATAGAAGCGGAAGGCGGAAAAATATCTGCCTGCCGCATTCTTCGGCAGGCAGATATCGATGAGATGTAAGTTAGACAATGGCGAGAAGAAATAAGAAAATGGCTGCAGCGCCAATACCTAGTCCAGCCATCAAAAGCAGCTCAACTGCGCGGTCAAGGATCTGGTTACGGGTACTGGCGTTGGGGTAGCGAATGTTTGCCTGTTTAGCAAAGTTAGCGGTTCGATAAGTTGTTGTTTTCATGGTGTAACCTCCTTTTTGTTTCTGACCAAATTATACCAGTTCATCAGTCCTATAACTGGGACTAATAAACGGAGTGGAAAGATTTTAGAATCGACTTGCAACACAGTTAAAAATATGCTATTATGGCAATAATGATTACGCCTTCGGAGGTGTGTTATGGAAAATTCTAAAGAGAATAAGCAAAAGCAAGGCTTTTGGCAGAAGCTGTTTAAGCTGCGTGGTGCAATGCTGGCGTTGCCGGTTGCTGCAGCAGCAGTGATCCTGGCTGTGCATAATTTGGCTCGTCTGCCGGATCAGGTGGGACTTAACATTCAGGCAAACGGTCAGTATGACCTGGTGCTGAGCAAAGGTGTTGCAGTTTTTGGTCCCCTTGCGCTGACAGCGATCTGCCTTGTTATGGTCTTTTGTTCCAAAAAAGTGCTGTATCCCTGGCTTATTAGCCTGTTTTCCCTTGCGTTACCCCTGCTTATCTATATTACCAATATTTTCCCGGGTTAATTGTCGAAAAATGCCACCAGGTTTTACCTTAGTGGCATTTTTTCTTGAAAGAGGTTGTTTATGGTGAGTAATCATGAAAATAGAACCCAACAAGGAACACAAGCCGGTATTATCGGCATTTTGTGCAACGTTGGTTTGTTTGCAGTAAAACTGACGGTAGGCTTGCTGTCCGGTGCAGTGTCCATTATGGCTGATGCGCTGAACAATTTGTCCGATGCCGTTTCTTCAGTGGCAACCCTTTTGGGCTTCCGCCTTGCCCAGCGTCCTGCAGACCGGGATCACCCCTACGGCCATGCCCGTTATGAATACTTGTCCGGTTTGGTGGTAGCTGCCCTGATTTTGGTCATCGGCTTCGAAATGGCGGGAACATCAATTCAAAAGATCCTGACTCCGGCAAAGGTAGATTTTACCGTGCTGACAGCTTGCGTGCTGCTCCTTTCCTTGGGGGTAAAGGGATTTTTAAGTGTGTACTATAACCGGCTTGCCAGACAGCTGCGATCCACTGTGCTGAGAGCGGCTTCTGTTGACAGCCGTAATGATGTCATTACAACCTTTGCAGTTTTAATTGGCTGCCTGGTGGAAGAATTGTCCGGCTGGAAGATCGACGGCTTTGTTGGTCTGGGCGTTGCAGCATTTATTCTGTACTCCGGTATAACCGTAGGCAAGGAGACCGTGGACCCACTGCTGGGTCAGCGGACAGACCCGAAACTGGTGAATGATATCAGCCAAATCGTTCTGTCTCATGATAAAGTGTTGGGCATTCACGATCTGCTGGTGCACGATTATGGCCCCGGCCGCAGCCATGCTTCTGTCCATGTGGAGATCAGCGCATATGAGCACCCTCTTACCTGCCACGACATTATCGATCATATTGAAGATGAAGTGCTGGAAAAGACCGGCGTGCGGCTTGTGATTCACTATGATCCGGTTTTGGAAAATGACGAAGAATGGGTAAAAATGCGCCAGTTCATTGAAAACACTGTTGCAGAAATGAATGAGGAACTGTCAATCCACGATTTCCGTATCGTCCGTGGTGCATCACAACCAAAGTTGGTTTTTGACCTGGCTGTACCCTTTGATACGCCTATTGATCCCCGTCAGACGAAAGCATACATAGAGGGAAAACTTGCAGAAGAAAACCACCGCTATAAAGAGCAGATCCGTTACGATAATGAAGAATAAAAAAACCAACGGGTAGCAAAATGCTAACCGGAGGATTCTATATGGATAATAAGTTTAAGACAGAGAACCGTCCCTTGTGCTACAGAGAATAGAATTATCGACACAGTCTCGTGCTCAATTTGCGGAGATGATCACGCAAAATCGAGAAAAATACGCCTACAGTGTCGATGCACTAACTGTATCTCAACTGCACGCATTTGTCAAGCAAAAAGATGCCAGTTTCCAGCCGAAGCCTACCAGCGAGGTAGTAGATCCGGACGGAACACCTATGGTGGTGTATCACGGATCAGAGTCGTACAGAGGACGGTTCTATGTGCGAGCGGGAAAAAATGAGGGAACAGATGTCAGCGAACAGTTAAGAGTTAATAGAGGAAGACAGGGGACGGTTCTCTGTCTTGCATAGTGAGAGGGTTCAAATTCCTTTAATAACAAAGCTAAAAACAAAAAAGATTTTTCGGCAGTTTTGCGTATGGATTCGAACTATTGCATAACCGTTCGTTTTTTAGTGATATTCCGACTTCGTCGGAGTGATATTACTCGCTTTGCTCGTAGTGATATTATATTCGCCCTTAACGCGCGTAGCGCATATCACTTGCGAAGCAAATATAACTGCTTAGCAATATAACTCGCCGAGAGAAACGAGGCGAATATAACTGAAAACGACAAGTTTCGATAGAAACTTGTCGTTTTCTGGCGGAGAAGGGGAGACGTTATCGCGCGGGCCAAGCCCGCTTGCACGGTTGCGGTACCCGAAATTTGCTTTTCTCGCTATCGCTCGGCAAATTTCGACCGCTGTCCTCGCTTATCGCTCGCTGTATCCGCTCTCGAAAAAAGAAGGCAGTTTGGGAGAAACGCCTTTGGCGTTTCTCGGGGACACGGTGCAGAGAATTGGAAAAGCGACTACTTGAACCGTGTCCTGCGCTCGCGAACGCGACTCCCGCGCCTTCGGCGCACTCGTTCGAGTCTCCTTCCGCAAAAGCAAAACAGACACCCGAAAGGGTGTCTGTTTTACTTGGCGGAGAAGGGGAGACTCGAACTCCCGCGCCGGTTACCCGACCTACGCCCTTAGCAGGGGCGCCTCGTCACCAACTTGAGTACTTCTCCGTATACACAAAACGCTTGTTTGGTGAACAAGAATTTTGGTTATGCAATTGTAAGAAAAATGGCGGAGAGGAAGGGATTCGAACCCTTGGCTCTTTCGAGTCACCGGTTTTCAAGACCGGCTCCTTAAACCGCTCGGACACCTCTCCGTGCTTTTCCAAGGGGACCTTTCGCCGTCCACGAAGGCTATAATATCATTTTTCGGGACGCTTGTCAACTGTTTTGTGGGTAAATTTCAAAAAAACCTTCACCTTTTCTTTGCATATTCTCTCGCGC
Source organism: Acutalibacteraceae bacterium (assembly GCA_045591985.1). GTDB lineage: Bacteria > Bacillota > Clostridia > Oscillospirales > Acutalibacteraceae > SIG588. Next base: position 64,420 of record JAZNTV010000008.1, on the reverse strand, counting down.
TGCTCCGTACACATTATTGATCGTGATTTTTTTCGAGAGGATGAGGATTCTTTTGGATTACAATGATAACTTCCATGCGATGATCGCACGATACAACCGTGAATTGCTCGAAACCTATCGCCGCCAAAATGCGGAAGAGCCGCCCTTGGCTGAAGCGGTTCCTGTGGTGGCGGTACCCGAAGAGACAGGGACTTTGCCCGAACGCCCCGTGTTGCCTACAATCCCTGCGCCGCCACACGCGATGCCGCTTGAACTCGGTTATCTGCAGGTGTGGGTGACCACTGCGTCGTCCGCATTGCCGGTCGAAGGGGCGCACGTTACGGTGAGTTACGATTCGTCGGGCGGTGAGCGACGTACGGTACAATACATCGGAGAGACAAACGCGTCGGGACGCACCGAGACCATTCCGCTGCCGGCTGTCAGTGCACAGGCCTCCCTTTCCGAGGAAGGGGACGTGCGTCCGTTTACCCCTTATAACGTCGAAGTGTTTGCCGATGGATTCTATCGGGTGGAAAACCTTGGCGTGCCGATGTACGGCGGGGTACGTGCGGTACAACCTGTACGGCTGATTCCGTTGCCCGAGGGTATGACCGGCGGAGAATTTACCTATCGTGACAGCGCACCGCAAGGATTGGAGGAGAGAGTATGACCGGTATTCCGTATATTCCCGAGACTTTCACGGTACATTTGGGGCCACCCGATACCCCTGCCGAAAACGTTACGGTTTCCTTCCCGGATTATATTAAAAACGTGGCATCCAGTGAAATATATCCCACTTGGCCCGAAAGTGCCCTGCGTGCCAATATTTATGCACAGATCTCGTTTGCTCTCAACCGCTTTTACACCGAATGGTATCGCAGTCGCGGGTATGATTTCGATATTACCAATTCCACGGCGTTTGATCAAGCGTTTGTCAACAATCGTGTGATATACGATAATATCAGCGAGATCGTGGACGATATTCTTGGCAGTTACATACGCGAACAGGGAACCGTCCAACCGTTTTTTGCGCAATACTGCAATGGTACGACGGTCACTTGTGAGGGGCTGAGCCAATGGGGAACCGTGCCGTTGGCAGAGCAGGGACTCGGGCCGTTTGATATCCTCACCCGTTATTACGGCAACAACATTGAAATCGTGCAGGATGCGCCTGTACGAGCCGGTTCGCCAAGTTATCCGGGCGTGCCGCTGGCGCTTGGCAGTACGGGGGCGGATGTGCAACGAAAACAGATTCAACTGAACCGCATTTCGCAAAACTATCCTGCGATCCCCAAAATTCCCGTGACCGACGGCTTGTTTGACATGGCGACCGAACGGGCGGTACGTGCGTATCAGAATATCTTCAACCTAACCGAAGACGGTATCATCGGCAACGCCACGTGGAACAGTCTTTCCTATATTTATGCGGCTGTGAAACGGCTGGCTGAGCTCAATTCCGAAGGGATCACGCTGTCGGAACTTCCGCAACAACGACCGCAGATACTGACGCTCGGCGACAGCGGTGATGACGTGCGGATATTACAGTATTATCTCGCTGTGGTAGCGGAGTTTTATAACGATGTACCGCAACTGGTTATTAACGGGCAGTATGATGTCGCGACCGAAAATACGGTGCGTGCGTTTCAGCGGGTGGCAGGTTTACCCGAAGACGGGGTTGTGGGACTTGCTACGTGGACCGCACTCTACCGTGCCTATCGCGGCATCGCCGGTACGATCTCACTTTCGGGCGGCGAGCGTTTACTCGGTACGTTCTTGTTGAGGCCGGGCGACAGCGGCGATGAGGTGCGTCGCTTGCAAGAGTATTTGGAGGTGATCGCGGCGGTGTATCCTGCCATACCGGCCCCGCGTGCAGACGGTGTGTTCGGCCCGCGTACCGAAGAGGCGGTGCTGGCGTGTCAACGACAGTTCGGTCTGGAGGCGGACGGCGTGGTGGATGCGCTGACCTTTTTGCAGATCGTTACGACCTATACCGACATTACCGAAGGTGCCGAGCGTCGCGTCGGGCAGGAGCCGGGATACACCTTGACCGCGCGTGAGGAAGAGGAGGTTTTATGACACAAAACGAGAAGAATCGTCCCGCCGATGTACGGGAGATACAGGAATATCTGCGGTTGCTTGCGGGTACGTATCCGCGTATTCCGCTTCTGGCGGTGGACGGTGTGTACGGACCCGAAACCGAAGAGGCGGTTGAAGCGTTTCAAACACTGTTCGGATTGCCGGTTACGGGAGAAGTGGACGGAGAGACGTGGGAACTTTTGTATAGGGAATATCGGCGTCTGCGTTATCCCGTCACGCCCCCGCGCGGGATCTATCCGTTCAAGGCGGGGGAGCCCTTTTTACAGATCGGAGACAGCGGCGCGTCTGTGATCTTGCTTCAGGTAATGCTCGATACGGTGGCGCTGTATTATGAAAATCTACACCACGTAACGCCGAACGGGCAGTTTGACGAAGCGACCGAGCGAGCGGTGCGACAGATGCAACAAATATTTGGGTTCGAGCCGCACGGGCGGCTTGACCGTCGCACGTGGGATCGTCTGGCGTACACCTATAATGCGTATGTTGCTCGTTAAAACGGTACGGCGTTCCGCCTTTTTGCAGAACGCCGCCGTACTCACCGTGACCTCGCTGTTACTGCGTACCGTCGGAATTTTTTTCCGTATCTATCTTGCGGGCCGCATCGGTGCGGAGGGAATGGGGTTGTATCAACTGATCGTATCGGTCTACGTGTTGGCATCGGCGTTTGCGGCGGCGGGTATCTGCACCGCCGTGACACGTATGGTGACCGACGCGCTGTGTCACGGCAACCGCCGCACGGCATTGGCGGCACTGCGAGCCGCCGTACTCGTGAGCATCGGCGTGGGGGTGATGTCCGCGCTGCTCGTGTCGCTTGCCGCCGATCCCATCAGCCGCTTTTGCATCGGGGATATGCGGGCGGTGGCGGCGTTGCGTATCCTTACGATCAGTCTGCCGTTTATGGGTGTTTCCTCTTGCCTGAAAGGGTATTTCATGGCACGGCGGCGGGTGAACGTTACCGCCCACGCACAACTGCTGGAGCAAGCGGTGCGCATCGCCGTGATCGCATTGTTATTGGAACGCGGATACGCCGTGTCGGTGGCGTCGGCGTGTGCCGTGGTGATGGTGGGAGACGTGGTGGCGGAAAGTACGTCTTGCCTGCACCTTGCGCTGTCCTTTCGGCGTGACCGCCGTCGTCTGCCTGCGGGGGATGAGGGGACGCGCTCTGCCGTTATGCCCACCCTGATGGGTATTGCCTTGCCGATCACCGCCACCCGCTATCTCAACACGACGCTACACACGGTGGAGAATTTGTTGGTGCCGTCCCGCCTTGCACGATACACGGGGTCGCGGGCGGTGGCACTGGCGCAGTTCGGTTGCCTGAAAGGGATGGCGATGCCGCTCTTATTCTTCCCGTCCTCGTTCTTGTCGTCGCTTGCTACCTTGCTCATTCCCGAAATATCCGAAGCGGCGTCGCTCGACCGCCAAGAAAAGGTGCAGCGGGCGGTCGCCCACACGTTGCACCTCACGCTCACGGGCGCGATCCTCACGGGCGGTGTGTTTTATCTCTATGCCGTACCGCTCGGGCGGTTGTTTTATCACAGCGACGAGGTTGGCTGTATCCTGCGGGCGCTTGCCCCGTTGGTGCCCGCAATGTACGTGGAGAGTATGGTGGACGGCATCTTAAAAGGGTTAAATCAGCAGGTCAGCACGCTGAAATACAGCGTGGTGGATTCGGCACTGCGCCTGGCGCTGGTGGTGACGGTCGTGCCGCGTGCGGGGATGGCGGGGTTCCTCTTTGTTATGACGGTGAGCAATGTGTTGGTTGCGGTGTTGAATGTCAGTCGACTGATGACCGTCACGGGAATGAGATTCCGCTGGCGACAGTGGGTGATAGCACCGAGTCTGGCGGTGACGGTGGCCATGTTGGGAAGCCACACCCTGCAACGAAATTACCTGCTTGCCGTGTGTCCGCCCGTTGTGGCGGTCGCGGTGGGGATCTTGCTCATATGCGGGGTGTTCACCTTGCTTTTGTACGGGTGCGGTTGTCTTTCAAAACGGGATATTACGATATAAAAGACGGGGTTGCCAACGCAACCCCTTCTTTCGGTTAGGATAATTCGTCTTTGTGCAATTCCAGGAACTTTTGGTATACCGCGTGCATCGTTTCTTCGTCGACACCGACGAACGTTTCCTCTTCGCCCGCTTCAGCGGGAAGGATCTGTAACAACACAGCCCCGTCGCCGCCGTCGGCGGGGAAGAGCACGGCATATTCGTCGCCGCCCCATTCCACCACGTCCAGCACTTCAAACGCGGTTTCGTTGCCGTTTTCGTCGGTCAAATACAACAATTCATCCATATCAGAAATCCGCCGATCCGGTGGTACGCGGGAAGAGCAACACGTCGCGGATGTTCGCCATACCCGTCACGTACATCACGAGACGCTCAAACCCGAGACCGAAGCCCGCGTGATGGGTGCCGCCGTAACGGCGCAAATCGAGGTACCACCAGTAGTCTTCCTCGTTCATACCGAGTTCCTTAATACGTTCGGTGAGGATATCCAAACGCTCTTCACGCTGGCTGCCGCCGATGAGTTCGCCCACACCGGGCACCAACATATCCATCGCCGCCACCGTCTTGCCGTCATCGTTGAGACGCATATAGAACGCTTTGATCTCCTTCGGATAATCGGTCACGAACACGGGGCCGTGATAGATCTGTTCGGTGAGAAAACGCTCGTGTTCGGTCTGCAGATCGCAACCCCAGAACACGGGATATTCAAATTGATCTTTGTGTTGTTCCAAAATGGCCACTGCTTCGGTGTAAGTCACACGGGCGAAGGTGGCGTTTGCAATGTCGTTCAAACGCTCAAGCAAGCCTTTATCCACGAAGTTGTTGAAGAACGCCAGTTCATCGGGGCAACGTTCCAGCAGTTTCTTCACCACGAACTGCACCATATCGGCGGCCAGTTCCATATCGTCGTTCAGATCGGCAAAGGCGATCTCCGGCTCGATCATCCAGAATTCCGCCGCATGACGCGCGGTGAAGGAACGCTCGGCGCGGAAGGTGGGGCCGAAGGTGTACACCTTGCCGAAGGCTTGCGCCATACATTCCGCCGACAGCTGACCCGACACGGTCAGCGCGGTGTGCTTGCCGAAGAAATCTTCCGAGTAATCCACCGCACCGTCTTCGGTACGCGGCAGGTTATCGAGGTCGAGCGAAGTCACCTGGAACATTTCGCCCGCACCTTCGCAGTCACTGCTGGTGATGAGGGGGGTGTGTGCATACACAAAGCCGCGCCCCTGGAAAAACTCGTGAATGGCAAACGCCGCGGCCGAACGCACACGATATACCGCACCGAACATATTGGTGCGCGGACGCAGGTGGGCGATGGTGCGCAGGTATTCCAGCGAGTGGCGCTTTTTCTGCAACGGATAGTCGGGGGTAGACGCACCCTCGACTTCGATAGCGGTCGCCTGCACCTCGATCGGCTGCTTCGGGTTGGGAGATTCCACCACCGTGCCCGTGACGCAAAGTGCCACGCCGACGTTTTGCTTCGCGATCACGTCAAAATTTTCGAGTGTGGTCGATTCGAATACGATCTGCAGGTTGCGCTGGCAACTGCCGTCGTTCAGTTCGATAAAACCGATCGCGCCGCTGACACGCAAGGTGCGTGCCCAACCGCAGACCGATACCGACTGCCCTTTCAAACGCTCGCCGTCGGCAAAAACGGCAGCGATTTCCGTACGTTTCATAAGAAGAACCCCTTCCAAATGCAATGATTTTACAATGATAGACTATATCATAACATATTTTAAAAAATTTTTCAATTACTACTTGACAAATTCTGAAACTTTTTATATAATAACACTCGCGCCGATGAATATGCGGCAACAATATGGACGTTTAGCTCAGCTGGTAGAGCATTCGCTTGACGTGCGAAGGGTCAGCGGTTCAAGCCCGTAAACGTCCACCAAACAAAAACACCACGCATAGCGTGTTGCTTTTGTTTGGTACATAAAAACGGACTTGAAACGAGCTCCAAGGGTGAGGTGCGTAGCACCGAAGCCTTGGGAGCAACAGTCCGGGGGACTGTTGCGTTCGCGAGAAGAAAGTCCGTTAACGTCCACCAAAAAATAAAGCACCACTTTGGTAGTCCTTTATTTTTATCCAATCCGCAGCATTGGTATGTAATCGCCGTCAGGTGTATGTAATCACGCGTAGCGTGTATGGCATCACCGCAGGTGTATTTCCTTCGGATTGATTACATACCACCTACGGCGGATTACATTCACGGCGTTGCCGTGATTACATACATTTTCTTGCGAAAATGATTACATGCAACACTTCGTGTTGATTTAGAAACGACTTTCTGCTATAGTTTATACAAGAGGTGATAGGATGAAAGATAAAATAAAAAAAGCCTTTTTAGAACTGAAAGTTACAGGACAGCGTTTTGCGATTTCACCCGAAGAAAAAAGAGAAAAAGATTTGTCTCTTATTTCGTATTTAAATTCTGTTATTGAAAATAAAATTGTTACAGAATTTCAAGATATAGGTTTTTGTTATTGGAATATTTCTGATAATTATGCGTTGCTTAAAGACGGGTATTCCTTATTTGATAACCATAAAAAGTTTTATGAGCTTATTAGAAATCAAGACAATGAATATTTATATTGGCTTGTTTGTGATGCCACACAAAGACTAACTTTAGAAAAAGATGGTTATAGCGACTTTTGGTGGAGTTTATATAGAAAAGCAGTAGAACAAAACGGAGACAGTAAAAATTGTTTTGCAGAATTTAATGTGCATAGGGCTGCACTTTACGTAAACAACCATTTAACAATCTCACAAGATAATTTTAATTGTGCAAAGTTGAACTTTGAGAAATTCCTTTCAAAGACAGAGACAACCTCGGAATATAGTTTTTATAAAACAATATATCTTTCGCTTATTTCAAGGGTTTCAACCGTTGATGGTAAAGAATTTTGTGAATTGAGCAGGACTCTTTTTGAATATTTATCATACCCTCAAATCTTTAATGATTTTTTGGTAGGAGAGTGGAAAAGTTTTACTACACCCTTTGATAAAAGAAAACAAGGTGTTGTTGGTATTACTTCAGCAATCAATGCTTTGATATATAGTGACAATGTAAAAGAAGCAAAAGAACTGTATTTTGATGCTTATAATGTTGGATTGCCTAAAAACAATTACATTGAGGCAAGATTAAAAGATATGTAAGAAAATCCTCGGTTTTCGTCCGGTTCTTTTTTGGGGACACGAACATCGTTTGCGGACACAAAACAATGTTACGCCTGCGGTGTAAATGATGTTGTCTTGCGGCAAATGAGGTTACTTAAAGTTGATTTTCCCCTCTCAGTTTCGCTGTGCTAGACATCTCTCCCCAAAGGGGCGAGCCAAGAGTCACAGCACCATTTTAGTTCAAGTAAATACTCACAACAAACGCAAAGAGAGGATGTACCGTTCAAGGTGCATCCTCTCCGTTTTCACATTTTCACATCTCCCGTAACATCGTCAGCAAGATTGCCGAGGACAGTGCGGCGGCATCCTGCTCGAAATCTTCGAAACTTTCGGCGGCACTGCCGTCTGCCAAGTCGGAGATCGCCCGCACGATGGCACAGGGCACACCGTTCAGCACGGCGACCTGCGCCACGGCGGCACCTTCCATTTCGGCGGCGGCGGCGTTGAAGCGTTCGATCAGGGTCTGCTTTAACGCACCGTCGCTGACGAATACGTCGCCCGAAGCGACCACACCGCCGAGACAGCGGAACGAGCGCCCTTGCTCGGCTTTTACCGTTTCCGCGGCGTGGATGAAGCGTGCTTCAAGCGAGGGGTCGGTCTGCCAAAAACTCGGCACGCGATCGTCGCCGCCCATGGCGGGCATATAGCCGTTTACGTGTCCGAAGGCGGTGAGATCGAAATCGTGCTGTACCGCGGCATCCGCCACCACGAAATCACCCACCGAAAGTTCGGCATTCAAACCGCCCGCGATGCCCGTATTGACGATGGCTTCCACCGCGTAGCGGTCGATCAGAATTTGGGCGCACAGCGCGGCGCACACCTTGCCGATGCCGCTTTTGACCACCACGACCGCCTGATCGCCGATGGTGCCGTATACGAACGTGCAACCGGCAACCACGTCGCGTCCGTGCTCTTCCATGGAAGCAATGAGCGCCGCTACTTCGGAGTCCATAGCGCCGATAATACCGAATTTCATGAGGATCCGTCCTTTCTCATCGTCTGCAAATAGGGGAGCGTTTTTTATCCAATTGCAAAAAGCGGTTGATCTCGTGAATCTCCGCTGTCTGTTCCTTCAAAAACGCCGATCCCGCGGGGTCGGCGGCGATCTGCCGCCCAACGGCGCGCACCGCCCGCACAAAGCGGCGGTCGAGCCGCACGTTGCCGTTTAACTGCACCAGCGGGCACACACGGTAGGCGCGCGGATCGTATACCGCTCGGATACGTCCTTCGTCGGTTACAACGGGAAAGAGGGGGAACAAGCGGCAGGAGAGGGGGCGCTTTGCGCGGTCACACCCGCCGTCACACACGTACAGTTCCCGCCCGTTTTCCCGCACCACGCGGTCATCGCAACGAAGATGTTCTGCTTCGTCGGGAAACAACAGCATTCCCTCGTTGTTGCCGCCTTTACAGCACGCGGCGGCGCAAACCTCGCCGCAATCGGCGGTGAGCGGCGTGAGATTCTCTAAAATGGCGTAAAGCGTATCGTAGTTTACCATTCTTTTACGTCGATAGACAGAATGGTAACGGGGGTAAGAGGCTTGTCGCGACGGTCGGTCTCCACTGCGGCGATGGCATCCACCACGTCCATCCCCTCAAACACCTGACCGAACACGGTGTGGCGGAAGTCCAGATGCGGCGTGCCGCCGACTTTCACATAATTGTCGGTCACTTCGGCGGGGAATCCCTGCTCGGCAAGTTCGCGCATCTGCGCGACCAACCCTTCGGGCACGTTGTCGCACTGCACGATGAAGAACTGACTGCCGTTGGTGCGGGGGCCGGCATTGGCCATCGAGAGTGCACCGCGATAGTTGCGCAGTTCGAGATCAAACTCGTCTTCAAACGGCACGCCCCAAATGCTTTCGCCGCCGCAACCCGTACCGTCGGGGTCGCCGCCCTGAATCATAAAATCTTTGATGACGCGGTGGAACGTAATGCCGTTATAATAGCCGTTTTTCGCATGGGTGGTGAAATTCTCCACCGTCTTAGGCGCTTTTTCGGGGAACAGACGGATGGAGATATCCCCCATCGAAGTGTGCATAACGGCTACCGTATCGCCCGTTGCGGGCAAACCTAATTGATTCATTGCAGTTCCTCCTTAATACGCCTTGCCCCACAGTACCATGTGCTTCGCGGGCTTGCCGCAACAGACACAGCGGTCGGACAGGTTTTCCTGTGCAAACGGAATACAACGCGAACCGACACCGGTGGTCTCTTTCACACGGTCTTCGCATTCCTCTTCACCGCACCACATAGCCTTTACGAAACCGTCGCCGTTCTCTTGCAGTTTGGCGGTGATCTCGTCCATCGTGGTGCAGGAGAAGGTGCGGCGCTCACGATTTTCAAGCGCTTTGTTGTACAGCGCTTCGTGTACGTCTTTCAACATCTGCGGCACGACCGTCTCGAGGTCTTCGAGCTTTACAACCACTTTTTCGCGGTTGTCGCGGCGCACCAACACACACTGACCCGCTTCGATATCTTTGGGGCCGATCTCCAAACGCAGCGGCACGCCTTTCATTTCGTATTCCGCAAACTTCCATCCCGCCGAATTGTCTGAATCGTCCATCTTCACACGGGCAACGTTTGCCAGACGGTCGCGCAGTTCAGCCGCCTTTTCGAGCACGCCGGGCTTGTGTTGCGCGATGGGAAGAATGACCAACTGGGTCGGCGCTACCGCCGGGGGAAGCACCAAGCCGTTATCGTCACCGTGGGTCATGATGATCGCACCGATGAGACGGGTGGTCACACCCCACGAGGTCTGATGCGGATTCTGTTGGGTGTTGTTTTTATCGGTAAAGTGGATATCAAACGCTTTGGCAAAACCGTCGCCGAAATAGTGGGAGGTACCTGCCTGCAACGCTTTGCCGTCGTGCATCAGCGCTTCGATGGCGTAAGTCGCCACCGCCCCTGCAAACTTGTCGCTTTCGGTCTTCTTCCCTTTCACCACAGGCATCGCGAGGTAGTTCTCGCAGAAATCGGCGTACACGTTCAACATCTGTTCGGTCTCTGCCACGGCTTCTTGTGCCGTTGCATGAATGGTGTGTCCTTCCTGCCACAGGAACTCACGCGAACGCAGGAACGGGCGGGTGGTCTTTTCCCATCTTACCACGCTGACCCACTGGTTATACAGTTTCGGAAGATCGCGCCACGAATGCACGATGTTGGCGTAGTGCTCACAGAACAGGGTCTCCGACGTGGGACGCACGCACAGACGCTCTTCCAGCGGATCGCTGCCGCCGTGGGTGACCCATGCCACTTCGGGTGCGAAGCCTTCCACATGATCCTTTTCCTTTTGAAGCAGGCTTTCGGGAATGAACATCGGCATACACACGTTTTCATGCCCCGTCGCCTTGAACATACCGTCGAGAATACGTTGCATATGTTCCCAGATCGCATAGCCGTAAGGGCGAATGACCATACAGCCCTTTACGCTGGTGTATTCGATCAATTCCGCCTTTTTCACCACGTCGGTATACCATTGGGCAAAATCGTCCTCCATCGAGGTGATGGCTTCGACCATCTTTTTGTTATCTGCTGCCATGATTTGAATCCTTCCTTTTTGAAGAAAAATATATACAGCATATATTATACAAAACATTCTTTATAATTTCAACTGGGAATTTCACAAAATTTGAAGATATTGACACAAAAGTCCGATTATGCTATGCTACAAAAGGGGGGAATGGCTGTGTTGAAACGCATTTGGCAGTATACCGAACGGTTTTTGTCCGTGTGGATATGCCACGTGATCGTGGCACAGGTGCTGTATTGGCGACCGAGCCGCACACCGCTCGGAGACAGTATGTTTGCCGATACCCTCTTTGCGGATACCGTGATGGCGGTGGTATGCCTTGTTGCTCTTGCGGTACTCCTCTATCAGTATAACAGGATCTCTATGCTGTACGACGATGCGTTGCGGGCACAGTTGTATGCCGACGGCGTGCGGCAACATACCCGCCGTGAGCGGTGGCGGTTCGTGCTTTCACAGCGGCGGCTGTGGCTGGAAGGCGGCGTGCTTTCGGCGGTGTATCTCTTCTTACCGCTTGAACACACGTGGTCGGTATTGGGAGACTTTGTGCTCGGCGGAAATGAGACGTTTTTACGAAAACTCTGCCTGTTTTTACCGCTTGCGGTTTTGTGTATCCCGCTTGCCGCGGCGGCGCGTGTGCGTGCCATCGAGCCGTGGTATTGGCACGAGCGAGGGGAACAAAAACTCTACGATACCAAGAAAAAGCGTAAAGACCCCTCCACCCGTGCCTTCCACGGTGCCGTCGTCGGCACGAACTTTTCGGTTATCGTGACGGCAGGAGTGGCGGGCATCGTTATTCCGATGTTGACGGGGTATCTGCCCGCCCTGCTTATGCTGTTCACCTCGCGGGGAATGTTGTGGGTGTTCGGTATCGTTGTCGTGTGGCAGGCGTTGCGTGCGTTGCGGAGGGTGCGCCGTCGCGCTCGTTTTTTGAAGCGACTGCGTGTATTGTGTACTGCAAAGGGTTACATAATTGAGGAAACGGTACGTCCGTACCGTTCACTGTTTGCACTGTACGACGGCGAAAATCTGCGCATCAATGCGGACGGTCGTGTATATTCGATAAAATTCCTGTCGGGGAAAAGCCGCCGCAAACCGCTTGTGTTGCACGAGGACGGCGTGTGTGAATTCTTAACGATCGTCCGCTTTGCGCGGGCGGAGGTGACCCGACTCAGCCGCGCATACGACTGTGCGTGGGAGAGCGAGGGATACAAAATTTTGCTGTTGGATCCCGTCCCGTATAAAGTCATGAACGTCCGTGCGGAAGAACTGGACAACGGCAGTGTGGTCGGAGCGGTCAAAATCTTTACCGGCACGGCATTTCTAAACGCCCTTGAACGCGAATGTGTGGAACGTAACGGATAAAAAAACAAGCCATTCCTATGAAGGAATGGCTTGTTTTTTGTTTTTCGGTAATTCTTGGTCTGCCTTCGTTTGTGTGCAGAGTTTGCGTATCGCGTCGGCGGGAATGACGGTTGCGGCAAGTCCCAATACGCGCAGCAACTCCAAGACGGTGAGCGGGGCGGTGCGAAACAAGGTGCCGCCGAAATAGAGAAGCAACAACTGAATGATCGCAACCGCCGCCATAATGCCGAAGAACAGCGGATTTTGCCGCAGATTGGCAAATGGGTTTGCGCGGACGGTGCGGGCGTTGAAACTGTTGCATATGCCGCTGAAAATGAACAGCGCAAAAAACGCGCTCATACGAAACAGCGGATCCACATCGTAACGAAACAAGGCCTTTACCGGCTCCCATTTCAAAAACAGCACACACAATAACAGCGTATAACCGCCGCTAAACAGGATCTGCCGTATCATTGCGCCGTTCAGCACCGCTTCGGAACGTGGTGTGGGGGCTTCGTCCATATATTCGGGAAGCGGTGGCTCACCGGCAAACGCGAGCCCGGCGAGTGTGTCCATGATCAGATTGATCCACAACATTTGAATGACCGTCACGGGGGTATCTACTCCGATGAACGGACCGATGACCGAAATGCCCGCGGCGCAGAGGTTCATGGTAAGTTGAAATACAATGAATTTGCGAATGCTTTTGAAAATGGTACGGCCATACAATACCGCGCGGGCTATGGAGGCGAAGTTGTTATCGAGAATGACGATGTCGCCCGCCTCTTTGGCCACTTCGGTACCGCCGCCCATCGCAAACCCTACGTCGGCGATCTTTAGGGCCGGCGCATCGTTTACACCGTCGCCGGTCATGCCTACCACCATTCCGCACGCGCGTGCCGCTCGTACCAACCGACTTTTATCGGCGGGAAGCGCGCGTGCCACCACGCGTAAGTGGGGAAGGCGGCGAGCCAGTTCCTCGTCGCTTAGACGGGCCAGTTCATCGGCGGTGATGACACTTCGGGTAAGGGCGGGATCGTAATCTGCCAAAATTCCCGCACGGCGCGCGATCGCCACGGCGGTTTCGCGGTTGTCTCCGGTGATCATTACCGTTTGTATGCCTGCACCGCGCACCTCGCGTACGGCGTTCGGTACGGCAGGTCGGACGTCGTCGGCGATGATCGCCACGCCCAAAAGGGTGAGATCGGCGAATGAGCCGCCGTTAAACGGGGCGTCGCACACCGTCAGTGCCAATACGCGTCCGCCCGCTTCGGCGGCGTGTTGTAAGCGACGGTGTAAAGCGTGCGGTGCCGTGAGCGGATACACTTCGCCGTTTGCGGCATAATATCTTGTGCAAGCGGAAATCAGTTTTTCGGGTGCCCCTTTTATAAGGGTGAGCGCAGGGGTGTGCAGACGTACTCCCGACCATTTGCGGGCACTGTCGAACGGGATGCGTTCGTCTACGGTGACAGCGATCTTGGCGGGCAATGCCCAATCGGTCAGCGCACGGTCGGGGGCATTGCCGCCAACCGCCCGCCCGTCTATCGGGGTGCATTCACTTCCCGCAAGGCAGGAGAGCGCAACGTGTTGCCACAACGGCAAGCGTTTCATTGCATCGGCCGTGTATTCTTCGCCGTTGCCGCAGACAAAAGCGGTAACCGCGAGATGACCTTCGGTCAGTGTCCCGGTCTTGTCGGTGAATAAAATGTTTAAACTGCCTGCTGTTTCGATCCCAACGGGACGTCGCACCAACACGCGGTCTCGCAGCATCTTTCGCATATTGGCGGATAATACCACCGTAATCATCATCGGCAACCCTTCGGGAACCGCCACCACCACGATGGAGACGGCGAGGGTGACCGCGTGGAGCAGGTTGCCGACGATCGCTGTTGCGGTGAAGGGCCCGCCTTGGATCACAAAGGAATGGAACAGATCGGCCAACGCCACCAATGCTGCCGCCGCATACCCCAAGCGGCTGATGGTGGCGGCAAGGCCGCTCAGTTTGGTCTTCAGCGGACTTTCGGGTGACGCTTCGTGAAGCGATCGCGCCACACCGCCATACAACGTGTGGCTGCCTACGCGGGCGACCAGTAATGCCCCGTTACCGGCACACACCACACTGCCCCGAAAGAGGTCGCTTGTTGCGGCAAGATCGTTTGTAAAGGTGCGGGCCGCGCGCTTTTTTACTTCCCGCCCTTCGCCGTTCAGCGCTGCCTGATCTACCGAAAGTTCCCCTTCAAGAAGTACGCCGTCGGCCGGTACACGTTCGCCGGTTTGTAATAGCACGATATCGCCCACCACGATCTCGCCGATAGGGAGGATCGTTGCTTTACCGTCCCGCATTACCCGACAGGTGATGCGGGCACTTTCTTCTTGCAAACGTTCAAAGGCGGATTCGCTGCCGTATTCCGACAGTGCCGATACAAAGGTAGAGAGAAAAATAGCCAGCGCAATCCCCGCTGACTCATACCAATCGAATCGATGAAAGAAAAACAGCACATTCACCGCAAGGGCTGCCAACAAGACCTTGATAATGGGGTCGCCGAACCCGCTGATGAATTGCCGCCAAAAACTGTTTTGTTTGTTTCCGGCCAGTTCGTTGCTCCCGTGTTTTACACGCGAGGCTGCCGCTTCGGCCGATGTCAGTCCGCCGCTTGTCACACACACCCCTCCTCTGCGATATATGTATGCGCAGAGAGGGGGAAATTATACCATAATGTGATAAACCCAGGTGAGCGCAACCGCTTGTACCGCAAGAATACACGGAATACCAAGCATGAATTTCACTTTTTTTGTTTTGTGACGAATGAGAAGCATGGTCAAAAACATGCCGATACTGCCGCCGAGTAAGGCCGTAACGAGCAATCCGTTTTCGGATACACGCCGTTTTTTGCGACGCGCTGCGTGCTTGTCTTTTACGGTTAGCCAAACGGCCAAAAGATTGATGACCGTCAGCCACAAATATCCATATCGCATAATCTCACCTCGGGATGAGTATACAACAAAAAATCCGCGTTGACAAGGGGATAATTCGTGCCGAACGATATACAATAAGCCGTGTGAAAGAAAGGGGTGTTTGCGTGTTGAAAAAATACGTGTGGTTATTTTTGCTGACAGCAATTTTGTCGGGTTCGTTGTTCTTTGGATTGCGTGGTATCCGGGAAGAGGTAGCAACGGTAACGGTACGGACGCTCGAACAACAGACGGTAACGGGTGTCGTCTCTTGTACGGGTAAGGTGGAAGAAGCGGGGCGCGAGGTGATTGCCGCTTCGACAGGCAGTCGGGTACAGGTGCGTGCCGCTGTCCCCGAAAATCGCTTGCGTGCGGTCGCGGTGGGACAGCGGGTAACCGTGAGCGGCACAGCCTTTTCGGCCGAACGATACAGCGGTACCGTGTTGTCGATTGCCGACAAGGCCTATACCACACCGTCGGGCACGACGGTGCTTGATGCCGTGGTGGCACTTGATGCGACCGACACGTCACTGAAATGCGGCCTTACCGCCAAGGTGAATATTTGCGTGAGCGAGCAGGTGGGGATTGTGGTGCCGTACAGAAGTTTGTGTGCCGACGAAGAGGGGAAAGAATATGTGTTTGTGGCGGAAAACGGCCGCGCCGTGAAGCGGGTGGTGACGGTGGCGGAAGAACTCAGCGACGGTGTGCTGATAACGGGCGGCGTCGCGGCGGGTGAGAGGTTGATCCTTCATCCTGAAACGGTAACGGGCGACGGAATGCGTGTGCGGGAGGCGGTGGAATGAAGGATATTCTTTTGGGGGCCTGTCGGCATGCGGTGCGCCGTTTGGCTCGCACATCGCTTACGGTGGGAGGTATCGCTGTAGGGGTGTTGATGGTAACACTCGTATGCATTATCGGTCAGGCGGGCGCCGAGACGATCGGATGGGAACTCGAAAATATGGGATTACAAGGTGTGTCGATATCTGCTTCGTCTGCGGATGTGGTTCTTGGGGCAGACGAACTTGAAACGGTGCGGGCGGTAGCAGGGGTATCCGATGCGATGCCGCTTACGGTGGCAAGCGGGAATGGCACGCTCGGCCGCCACTCCTTTACCGCCTATGTCGGCGGTATCGATGCGGGCGCCGATCAGGTGATTGCGCTCGAAGTGGCACACGGACGCTTACTGCGTGCGGCAGATGTGCGTGCGGCCGCGGCGGTGTGTGTAGTGGACGAGGCGCTGGCAAAGGAGGCATACGGGCGCACTAACGTGTTGGGAAAGACGCTTACTCTTTCGATGGATGGTGCACCCATGGAACTTACCGTTGTCGGTGTAGCCAAAGCGGGGAGCAGTCTTCTGCAAAGCGTCAGCGGTATGATCGCGGGACTCGTCTATTTGCCGTATACCACCTTACAGGCGGCCAACGGACGCGAGGTGTTTGATCAGATTGCCGTAAAAGTAACAAGCGAAGAAGAGACCGATGCGGTGCGGGAACGGGTGGTTGCGGCGCTGGAAAGGGGCAGCGGGACGACGGGTGCGTTTACGGCGGAGAATCTTGCCGCGCAACGCGAGCGGTTGGGACGGCTGATGGATATCGTAAGTTGGATCCTAACCGCCGTGTCGGCCGTATCACTTGTAGTAGCGGGAATGGGTATGCTTACCTCCATGCTTACGGCGGTAAACGAGCGGGTGCGTGAGATCGGTATCAAACAGGCGCTCGGTGCAGGCGGCCGTCGCATTTTAACGGAGTTTTTAGCCGAATCGCTGTTGCTTGCGGCGATCGGCGGTGCGGTGGGGATCTTCGGCGGTGTGGCGGTCGGTACGGTAGGACTTCGTTTTTTCGGCATCACGGCAAGTGTGCCGTGGGAACGGTTGTTGTCGATCGGGGGATGTACCGTTCTGCTCGGCGGATTGTTTGGTTGGTATCCTGCCCGCAAAGCGGCGCGTCTGCATCCCGTGGAGGCGTTACGCAGTGAAATCGGGTAAAAAATACTTGCAATTTTCCGTAAAGCTTAGTATACTGAAATTACCATAATTTAGGAGGTACGACGACATGAAAGAATTAAAAGGTACGCGCACCGAAGCCAACTTGATGGCGGCCTTCGCGGGTGAATCTGAAGCACGTAATAAATACACCTACTATGCTTCCAAAGCGAAGAAGGAAGGGTACAATCAGATCGCGGCGCTGTTTCTCGAGACGGCGGATAATGAAAAAGAACATGCCAAACTGTGGTTCAAACTGCTCCACGGCGGTATTGCCGATACGGCAACCAATCTGAAGGATGCCGCGGCGGGTGAAAACTACGAATGGACGGATATGTACGCCACCTTCGCGAAAGAAGCGCGCGAGGAAGGATTTGATCACATTGCCGACCTGTTCGAAGGCGTGGCGAAGATCGAAGCGGAACATGAAAAGCGGTATTTGACTTTGCTCTCGAACGTCGAAAACAAAGCGGTGTTCGAAAAAGCGGGCATCGTTGTGTGGAAGTGCGGCAACTGCGGCCACATTCACGTGAGCGAGACGGCACCCGAAGTGTGCCCCGTGTGTGCGCATCCGCAAGCGTATTTTGAACTGCGTGCGGAGAACTATTAATGCGTCGCAATGTTTCAAAAAATTCCCGCATCGCATAACCAAACGGGTTTTGTCCGTTTCTAAATTTCGGGGTAAATACTTTCGGATCACGGTGGAACAGTAAGACTGTTCACACCGTGATTTTTTTGTTTGCGGCGTGAACGGGAGGTGAGGAAGATGAAGCGTTTTTTTCGGCGTTTGTGTGTGTGGTTGACACCGCTGTGTGCGGTGGCATTGACGGCGATAGGAGCATACGGAGCGGCGGTGCCGTCGGCATATGTGGTGGCAGGGAACAGCGAACTCCTGTTACCGGCGCCGCTTACCGCTGTGGAAACGATGGGCGATGGCGCAGATCACGCCGCTGAGATACGCTTGCTCGGTGTATTTCCCATAAAAGAAGTGGCGGTACGGCAAGCGGACGATATGCAGGTGGTGCTGGGCGGTGAAGTGTTCGGTATGAAGATGTATACCGACGGTGTGTTGGTAGTCGGGTTGACCGATGTCGACACCCAAAGCGGCAACCGCAACCCTGCCGCAGAGGCGGGAATTTGCAAAGGCGACCTTATTCGTTCCGTCAACGGCAAAACAGTCACCACCATGAAGGAGGTGGCGGCTGTGGTGGAACAGTCGGAAGGTGCGGTGCTTGATATGGAGATCGTGCGGGACGGCATCACGTTTCACGCGCGATTCGCCCCTGCACTGTCGGTCGGCGAAGGACGTTACAAAGCGGGGTTATGGGTGCGTGACAGTTCGGCGGGGATCGGCACCATGACCTTTTATCATCCGGCAAGCGGCGTGTTTGCCGGTTTGGGTCATCCCGTGTGCGATGCCGATACGGGTGAGATCCTGCCGATTGCGGCGGGTGAGGCGGTGGCGGCGCGTGTGTACAGCGTAGACCGCGGTGTGTGCGGGGATGCGGGCTCGCTGTGCGGTGGCTTTGCAGGGCGTACTTTCGGAACCTTGCGGCAAAACGGAGAATTCGGTGTATACGGTACGGCGGAAAATTGGTACCGCTCGGCGGAATTGATAGAGGTTGCTCCGCGACAGGAAGTAGTAACCGGCGCCGCGCAAATACGCTGTACGGTGGACGACGGTGATCCCCAATGGTACGATGTCACGATTACGAAGGTGCGATATGCGGGTGACCGCGAGGATATGCACCTTACGGTGACCGACGAAGCATTGCTTGCCGCGACCGGCGGTATCGTACAGGGGATGAGCGGCAGCCCCATCGTGCAAAACGGCAAACTCGTCGGTGCCGTTACCCACGTTTTAGTCGATGACCCAACCAAAGGCTACGCCATCTTTGCGGAGGATATGCTGGAAACGGCACAGAGCGTTGCAAATAGGCAAGTAAAAGAGGCTGGATAAACAAAAAGCAGTAAGGTTTTTACGCCTTACTGCTTTTCTAAATTTTCACATTGCTTTTTTGTGGAATATTATTGTATAATATAAAAGACACAAGAATTCAACTGAGAGTAGAAGATTTCCCGAGTGCAGTTATTTTAGAGTATAACGACTTGTGATATAATTAGGTTGATGATAAAAAGTAAAGGGGATATGATATGACATTCGGTGAAAATCTTAAAACATTACGAAACGCTCGTTCTATTTCGCAAAAAGATTTAGCGGTAGAACTTGGTTTTTCTTTTCAAAACGTCTCAAAATGGGAGAGAAATGAAAGTCTACCAGACATTGGAACATTGATTGAAATTGCAAAATTCTTTTCTACTACGACAGATGCGCTTCTTGGGTTTGCTCCTGAAGAAAAATTTTCAACACTTACAATTGACAAGAACGAAGTTGATATTTATTGTACCTATCCAAAAACAGAAACGCAAGTTACAGGTAAGATAGTATTTGTAATTGATTGCGAAGGTAAAATCACCGGTACAGTGTTCATTCCGCATATGCGTGCATATAGAACCGGATATATACGAAATGCGTATGAACCTTTTGAGGAAAGAAGCACGCTTATTTACGAACATACCTATCGATCACGCCGCGAGAATATTGTTGACAACAAGCGAATTAAAATACCCGAAAACGGTTTTTTGATAGCTGTGTCAGATAATACTTTTGCCGCAAAAAAGGTTATGAATTTTATCATTCCCGAGGAATACTCTGCCTATTTAGATCCTGATACACATTCTGGTTACTATAACGATAGGAATGGGAAAAGCTTATTCAGCGATATTTTAAAGCATAACGAACTCGACGATATTACTGTAAAATTAACTGATATCGGCATTATTTTAAAGAAGCCGTTACAAACGGTTGATCCTATGTCGGTTAATATCGAAACGCTTGCTAAAATTGTGCGGAAAGAACTTCAAAAGGAACATGATAAACAAATTCAGTACCTTAAAGATAGAATTGATGAACTTGAGGATATGATTGGTGACAATGAAAGTAATATTGATGATTTAGATGGACGAATTAATGAGATTGAAGCTAAATTTTCAGAAGCAAACTCATAAATAACTAGAAATGCAAAGAAGACAAGGGATTTAGTTCGCTTGTCTTCGCTTTTTTGTTGGTCCTATATTGACACACTCGTGTCTGGGTCGCCAGTCATACAAAATGGCAAATTAGTAGGCGCCGTTACCCATGTTTTAGTAGATGATCCAACTCGTGGATATGCAATATTTGCTGAAAACATGTTGGAAACAGCTGGGCAGGTAGCAGATGAAAAAGCGTTAAAAGACGCATCATAAGTTAAAGAGTGTGTCGGGATTCAAAGACTAGAATTCCGGCACATTTCTTGTATAAAAACATTAAAAATTAGAAAGGAGCCAAAATAATGGGTACAATTAATTTCAAAATCGATTATAATAGTGTTAAAGCGACAAATCTCGAAATGGAGAGTGAGACTTTGGCACGTAAGAGTCGGTACATATTAGAGAACAAACTGGTCTTCGATGATCCTGTTATTCTTAGGGTTGGTCTTTATGCAAGATTATCCGTAGAAGACGGCGATGATGAAATCAGCGATTCCATCGCAACACAGTTGGCAATCGGTGCAGGTTTTTTCGCACTGAACCCGGAACTTATTCACGTAAAAACATAAATTGATGATGGCTATTCAGGCTTGGATTTTGACCGTCCGGATTTTCAAAATATGATGGATGACCTTGGGACAGGCTTGATTAATTGCGTCGTAGTGAAGGATGTGTCCAGAGCTGGCAGAAATTATAAAGTCCTTGGCACTCTTCTGAGTGAAACTATCCGAGATATGGGTGTTCGTTTCTTCAGTATCCTGGATGAATATGATTCTGCTGAAGACGAAGATGAACTACCGAAACTCGGTGTCATTCTGCAAACAGTACTTGATCAAAAGTTTTCGGAGAATATTTCCAAGAAGGTATCATCCAGCATCAGAGCCAAAACAGAACTTGGCGAATTCTTGCCGGCTGCAGGCAGTATTCCATACGGTTTCCTGCGAGATGCAATCAACGTTACCTATAAAGTGGATGAAAAAGTAGCATCCGTTGTCCTAAAAATTTATACCATGAGGGCTGAACGGGCAAGTATATCGGCCATAACCAATTATTTGAACGAGCAAGGAATTTCAAGCCCGGGCAAATTGCGGTACTTGCGTGGTATGAGTAGTGATGAAAAACTGAAGGACAGTACTTGTGGATCATGCGCCGGAACTTGACTTTGCCATCGTTATTCTTTCTACGCCGCAGATGGTCAAAGGGGAGTCGTATATCGTTACCGTCGGCGGACAATCCGGTACATTTGAGGCCGATTGAGAAAAGGTACGGCGTTGCGGGGCTACTGATAAGGTAGTCACGCAACGCCGTGCTTTTTTCTGTCTTGATCAAACGGTTAGGGGCTCTACGGTTTGCTGTACTCTCTTTTGGCTTCGCCGGGGGGGTGTCCCGTTTTCTTTTTGAAGAAACGGACGAAATAACTCGTATCCTCAAATCCGCATTTTTCGGCAATTTCACCGACGGTGTAATAGCCGCTGAAAAGATATTCTTTTGCATACGACAAGCGGATGGAGTCGCGGTATTGCAGCGGTGACTCGGCGAAAAAGCGTTTCCACTCCCGCCGAAAATGCGAGGGACTCATATCGGTGAGAAACGCCAACCGGGCGAGGGTGATTGATGTGTTGTAATGGGTCTCGATATACTCTTTCGCGGGGAGCAAGCGGCGATAGGCGGGCGGGCGCTGTTCTTCGGTGTAAGAGAGATAAAACTGTGTGAGCAGTTCGTACAATACGCCGACGGCCGACATAGCGTATCCCGCCGCCTTCTTTTCCCAGATCTTTACGAGTTTTCGAAATGTGTGTTCGATCGCGGCGGTGGTTTCGCCGTGTAATAAACGGTGTGCACCGTCCAAAACGTCCCGTACGGAGTTGTGCTCATGCAGGTCGAAATTCACCGTATAATGTTCGAATTTTTCGCTCGTCTTGATGGTATATGCCGTGTCGGGTGATAGAAAAAGCAGGTCGCCGCTCCGCATTTTCACGCGCTCTCCCGAAGAAAAACGATAGTCCGCCTCCCCGCATAAGGCGTACACCAAACCGTAAGATCCCCGCCCTTTCGGGTAGGTACACACATGTGCACGGTCGAGTGTGTAGCGGTGTGCAATGTGGATCTTTTGGATATCCAGATAAAACGGACGTGTCGGCATACTTGCTCCCTCCTCATGTTCTTCAGTATAGTTGCTTCGAAACGGCGTGTCAAGGAAAATGAGCAGATTATACCAAAAACGAACGGTTTATCTCTTGTCTTCGTCGGCGGTGTGTACTACAATCGTACCGAAAGGGAGGAGATCCTATGAAAAAACCGAAGATTGCCGTGGTAGCGCTCGGCCACTACATTTATTTTCAGCAGTTTGACGGCTTGAAAGCCGAATTGATGCAAAAGGGGGCAGAGTTTATCTCCTATCTCGATCCCGACCGCTGTGAGACAATAGACGCGGGATACGTGGACTGTGTGGAAGATGCCTTCAAGACGGTGCGGAAGTTGAAAAGAGAAGACGTTGATCTGATCTTCCTTCTTCTTTCCACCTACCTGCCTTCGGCGGTGTGTGCACCGTTTGCGCGGTATTTGGACGTGCCGCAGGTGTTGGTGGGCATTCAGCCCCTTGAACATTTGGATTACGCCAATACCACCACTTATATGCAACTCGTAAACGACGATATCTGTGCTATGCCCGAGATCGCGGGGGTGTACGAACGGTTGGGACGCGCCGTTCCGCCCTGTATCGTGGCGGCGGCGTCACAGCGGGAGCATATCCGCAAGCAGGCGGACGAATGGGTCGATGCGGCTTCGGCCATGGCGGGGTTTAAGTATGAGACGTTCGGCTATCTCGGACATACCTACGAGGGGATGTACGACATGCACACCGACCCGACGGCGTTCACCGCTGCGTTCGGTGCTCACGTGAAAATGCTCGAAATGTGCGAACTGGCGCGCTTGGCAGAGGAAGTCTCCGACGAAGAGGTGGCCGCCGAGATGGAGGAGATCAAACGTACCTTCCGCATTTGCGACCCGTCTCATGACCCGCTCACCGATTTCGTCAAGGACGAAGATCTGGCCTTGTCTGCGCGGATCACGGCAGCACTTAAAAACTTGGTAGAACAAAACCATCTGGCCGCCTTGGCGTATTATTACAAGAGCGAGCCGCACAACCCGTACGAACCGTTGGCGGCAAACCTTATCATCGGCAACACACTGCTCACGTCGGCGGGCATTCCGTTGGCGGGCGAGGCAGATTTGAAGACGGCCGCCGCAATGCTCATCATGAAAAACGTAGGGGGCGGCGGTTCGTTTGCGGAGATTCACCCCTTTGACATATGTGACAACGTGGTGCTGATCGGACACGACGGGCCGCACAACATCACCATCGCGGAAGGGAAACCGCGTTTGCGTAAACTCAAGAAGTATCATGGAAAATCCGGTTGCGGTATCGGGGTGGAATTCTCTCTGAAAGCGGGACCCGTTACGCTTCTCAGTATCAATGTGGATCGCAACGGCAAGTTCCGTATGATCGCCGCCGAAGGAGAGTCGATTGCGGGCGAAATTCCGCAGACCGGCAACACCAATACCCGCGTGACCTTCCATTCTCCCGTGTGTGATTTCCTTGCCCGTTGGTGCGAGGCGGGTCCGACCCACCACCTGGCGCTCGGTGTGGGACACCGTATGGGCGCGCTGCGCAAGTTTGCGCGTATCAGCGGTATAGAACTGGTTGAGGTGAAGTGAGTATGTTTCAAAACGTTACGTTGGAAATGAGCCTGAAGCCGTTTAAGCAAACGGACGAGCGGTACGTTCGCGCGGTGTGCGCACGGGTATTTGAACAGTGGCGTCCGCTTTTGAAAGATCGTAAGAGCGTTTCGGTTATGCTGTGGGTGGGGGACGGCAGCGAATTGCTCGACTACGGCGGCGACTTGCAAAAAGCGTTTGAATGGTGTCGCTTTATCGGTACCGCGAACCTGCCGATGCTGGAAGACGGTGCTCCGCGCGAGACCTCCTTGCACCACCGTAAGCAGGAGTATACGCCCAACGCCCCCGTTATGACCTATGCCGTGTTGCGGTGCATCGTCACCTGTTTGAAAGAAGAAGGGAAGAAAGCGTTTCCCCAAGCGACGGTGCGCGTGGGCGAGACGTTTGATATCGGGCCGGAGTTTGCCGTTTCGGATTTTAAGTACCGCCGACACACCGAGATCACGTCGGGGGCAACGCTCGACCGTTTCGGGTTTGTGGACGCTACGGCCGTCCTGCATGCAGACGATTACCGTTATGCCGCCTATCCCGACGGTATCCCCGAAGGTACACCGTTCGGCACCTTCCTCGGTAAACAGGCGGAGGTGTTCTTGCGGGATATGGGGTTTGACTATCTCTGGCTGTCGAACGGCTTGGGCTTCAGCGCCGACCCCTGGGACAAGACGGGTAAGATCTTCGACGGTGAACGGTATTACCCCGAAAAACTCGCGAAGACCAAAGCCAATGTATTTGCCTTTTGGCAACGGTTTCGCGCGGAATGTTCCTTCCCGCTCGAGACGCGCGGCACAAACAACTCCGTCGGCATCGACTACGCAAGCGACGGTGTGCCGCTCCACGCCATTTATACCGCCGATCTGGATATCACCGCACCGCCCAATTCCCCGTGGGCGGCACTCAACGACAACTACGGTTTGGAGATCATGGGGCATATGACCCGTGTGTGCGAATTGCCGAGTGAGCGGTTTCCGTTCCGCTATTACGTGCACGATCCGTGGTGGGTAAACTCCCCGTGGTATGACCGCTACGACGGCTCACCCTGCGATATCTACCTACCGATGGCGATCTCCCGTATCAATGCGGCGGGCGAGGTGGAAACGGCAAACTCCTTAAATATTCTTACTGTTGACAACTCCTTCGGCGACATGCCCGACGCTTGTGTGAACGAGCCGTTACCGCATTTGCTGAAAGCCGAAAAAGACGCCGCCGATGCCGTAGCACCCCTCGTGTGGGTGTACCCGATGCGGGAATATACCACCGCGGAAGATGGTGAACTTCTGCAGGAGATGATGCTTGGTGACCGCTGTATCTGCGACGCCATCAACGACGGATTGCCGCTTTGCTGTGTGGTGTCGACCGATAATTTTCTGTGTCACGGCAAAGAACTTTACCGCAACAGTGTCCTGATCTCTCCCGTGCCCGAAGAACCTGCCGTGCTTCAACACCTTTCCAACGCAGGAGTCGGTGTGATCCTTTACGGCACGCAGGCGAAACTTGCGACCTTGCCCGACGGTTTTCCGTGTGTCCGTTTTGCGATCGACGGGGAGGGCACTTCGTTGCGCGAAGCGCTGGCGCCGTTCGGCTACCGCCTCACCTTCGTTAAGAAAGATCCGTCCGCCAAACCTCCGACGATGGGGATTGCGCGTCGGGATAATGCGTGGTTCTTTTCGGTGTACAACGCAAATACCACCACCGAAACACATCTGCATTTTCCAAAAGGAGCCCCTATACTGTGCGGGACGGAGACCGCACTGGAAAGCGGCGCTTCGACCTATCGTTTCGGCCGCGGGGAACACCGTGAATGCCGTATTTTCATCGAGCAGAAAGACGGTGTGATCTCCTGCCGTGAAGCACCGCCTGTCAACGCTCGTTTTCGCCGTGCGATCAAGCTTACGGGACTGTCGGATGCGACCGTGCGTCTGTTCCCCGAAGCAGGATGCCCCGCTTCGGTATCGGTTGCCGGCGGCACCGACGATACCCCCGTGTTCGATACGCGCTTCTCACTCGTCGAAGACGATGCGTGCGGGGTGTATCTCGAAGGAAAACACATCAGCGGCAACGTATATTTTTTGATGGAACGAAAATAAATGCAACACACACCCGCGACGTCGGTTTCGTCGCGGGTGTGTTTTTTGCTAATGAGCATTTTTGTTATAGATTTGTGCGAAAGTTTTATGTATACTAAGAGAAAATGGGGAGGTGTCCGTATGCTGATTACCGACAAGAACGTTCTCAAAAGCTATGCAATCGACCAACATTTGTGGGTGGGTATCCCGAGCATTGAGGTTACCCGCGGCGGTCGTACGTTTTTGACCTTTTATTCGGGCGGAATCAAAGAGGAGGTTGGCAACTATTGCTTGCTGATACAATCCGACGATGGGAAGAATTTCAGCGAACCAATTGCCGTTTGTTATGAAGAAGGGTATCGTTGTTACGATCCCTGCTTGTGGATCGATCCCACGGGTCGGCTGTGGTTTACGTGGTCACGCTGCCCCGACGACGGTCTGTTTGCCGCAATTTGCGATGATCCCGACGCCGAGGAGATCGTGTTCGGTGAAGAGTTTTTTATCGCTCATAACGTAATGATGAACAAACCGACCGTACTGTCTGCGGGGGAATGGCTGTTCCCGAT
Source organism: Acutalibacteraceae bacterium (assembly GCA_045591985.1). Lineage (GTDB taxonomy): Bacteria > Bacillota > Clostridia > Oscillospirales > Acutalibacteraceae > SIG588. Next base: position 37,885 of record JAZNTV010000008.1, on the reverse strand, counting down.
TGCCGTGTGGAAAAAGGACGTTATTTTCCCTTGTCCGGAGCACAAGGAGGATATGACGGAAAGCGGTACGTTTGCTTATCAAACCGCGGATAACGGTAAAACGTTTACCAAACTGGTTGTCTCCGACGTGAAGGACCGTTCGTATGACGAGCATATGTTTTTGGAGCTGGCGGGCGGTGTGCTGCGCTGCTTCGTGCGTACCAACTACGGGATTGGCGCGGCAGACTCGCACGATGGCGGCGTTCACTGGGGCGAGGATTTCGATACGGGGTACAAAGGTCCGTGCTCGCGTTTTCATATTCGCCGCTTGTCCTCGGGACGCATTTTGCTCGTCAATCATTACGATTACAACGGGCGCAACAATCTAACGGCAATGCTGTCGGAAGACGAAGGGAAAACCTTCCCGTACCGTTTGCTGTTGGATGAACGTCGCGACGTGGCGTATCCCGACGCGGCAATAGACGGCGACGGGCGTATTCATATCACCTACGACCGTGAACGCGGTGCGCTCAAAACCCGCTTTGCGGATATTATGAGCAGTGCGCGTGAGATTCTGACCGCGTGTATTACCGAAGAGGATATTTTGAACGGTCACCTGACCGATGAAGGCAGTTATTTGAAGCACGTTGCGTACAAGCTGACGGAATATAACGGTGAGCTGCAAAATCCCTTTGCCGAAAAGGAGCGGTTCAACGACAGCGAGTACGCTGTATATTTGAAACAAACCGTCCAAAACGAAGAGGATATCATATCGCAAATTTTCGACGCGTACGGTGTGAACTGCTCCAATATCCACAACATTGAAGCGAAAACGCTGGATCAGCTGATTGAGTACTATATGCAGCACAACGATCTGGAAACGCTCAATCGCATCATTGCGCTGGTGCGCTGTGCGGGTACGCAGAGCAATTACGCGGCGAACGACGTGGTGAGTGAGATCTGCAAAACGCTGACGGAAAACCCCGAATCCACGGCATCGCTTGACGAGATTGCCGAAGATAAGTTTTTCAGCGTGCATTATCTGCGACATCTGTTCCGCAAGAAAACGGATATGACCTTCAACGAGTTTAAAACGACCCAACGCATCAAAAAAGCAAAGCTGTTACTGCGTACCAGCCGCCATAAGATTATCGACATTGCGGCGGCGTGTGGGTTCGAAAATGCGTGCTATTTTACGCTGGTGTTTACCAAAAAGGTGGGAGTATCCCCAACGGAATACCGTAAAGCGAGGAAGAGTAAGGAGATATGAAACATACGTTTAGAGAAAAACTGAAAGACGGCGTTGTCGGCTGTTTCTCCAAGACGGGAGAACCTGCGTTCATTGAAGCGCTCGGCTTTGCGGGAATGGACTTCGTTATTATCGATCTAGAACACGGCCCCAACACTATTCAGACTGCGCAGAATTTGATTCGCGCCGCCGAGGTTTCCGGTGTGTTTCCCATCGTGCGGGTGAAGGAAGAAAGTCCATCGGTGATGGCGGAGGCGCTGGATATCGGCGCCGGCGGAATTCAGGTGCCGCAGGTGAACTCCAAAGAGGCGGCACTCGACGTGATTCGTCGCACCAAATTTGCTCCTGCGGGGGAACGCGGTGTCTGCCGTTTCGTGCGGGCTGCCAATTATTCCGCGATGGATCGCTTCGCTTATTTTGAAGAGGCAAACGACAGCGTGCTCGTGCTGCAGATCGAAGGACAGACGGGCATTGACAATCTGGACGAGATTCTGACGATTGAAGGTGTTGACGTTTTATTCATTGGTCCCTATGACCTGTCGCAATCGCTCGGACTGGTAGGACAGATTGATCATCCGTTGGTGGAAGCGAAAATGCTTGAGATCGTGCAAAAGTGTCGGACTAAAAACGTGGCGGTCGGCACCTTTACCGACACGGTAGCCAATGCCAGAAAATGGAAATCACTCGGTGTTCAATACATAGCGCACTCGGTAGACGTCGGCATTTTTCACGATGCGGTGAAGGAGCTCGTCGTACAAATCGAGAACTGAACGAAACACCTTGTTAATACCACTCAACAGAAAGAACCGTATGCTTGCGGTTCTTTTTTTGTATGATTGGCGTGAAAAACGATGGTAACCACGCTTGAAACTAAAAAATCCGTAAAAAAGACGCGTTTTTTTGTCTTGTTGCGCTTTGCCTCCGTGCGATATAATAAATATAACATTAACTCGAATGGGAGAGGTTTGTATGAAGAGAATGACGAAACGCGTATTGTCTGTTCTTTGCGTGGTAGTTATGCTGTTCTCGTGCTTGTCCGGATTGACCTTCACGGTCGGTGCGGCGAGCGGGACGAGTGAGTTCGCTGACGAGTGGACGATTTACTACAGCGAAGAGGGGATGACGCTGAATTACGCGAAGGGTGAACGCTTCAACGTGGAGTTTGCGGACTTTAACGCCTGCGTTCCTTATTGCCAACAGCATAATCTAAAGGGCAAGGGTACACGAGCAATCGTGTACCCTTGTTTGCTGTTTTGTGATGGGTTTGTGAAACGGTATGCACAACGGGCGGTAGGGGCGGCAATCTGCCGCCCGCGGAATGTTGTATGTGCCGCGGGTGGGTGTAAAACGGGACGTCGAAAATCGCCGTCCCCTACGGTGATGCCGTGGCTTTGCGGTCGGTCGTGAAAATCCCCCAGCCTTTTTCTCCTCACTTCGCTCTTCGAAAAAGTCAGCCCCTTTAGGCAAGGGGGCCAGGGTTACAGCGTTGATATGAGAACGGTGCGACGTACGCCGTCTTTTGGTGCTCGGTCACAAAACGGCGGGAGCGGGCACCACACGCGGGATAACCAAATGCTATTCTTTGTGTATTTTGCGCCATGCGGTCGGTGATAAACCAAAATGGGAGGTGAACCGCCGCGTGAAATAGTAAGGGGAGGAGAAGCCGCATTCTTCTGCGATTTGCTTAATGGTTTTTCGGGAGTAGCTTAGTTCGTTTTTCGCCTGATTCAAACGCAACAGCAACAGATATTCGTTGGGATTCAGTCCCGTAGCCTTGTGAAGGTTGCGGCGCAACTGGGATTCCGAAATGTAAAAACGGCGGCAAAGCTCCGTCACGGTCATGGCGGAATCGTGCAGGTTCTCGGTGATATAGGTGAGGATGCGATCGGTAGTCGTGACCGTTTTCGGCGGCAGAGCATTCTCGAACGGGATGCACAGCAGGGAGTAGAGAAACGATTTTAACAGCAGCGCGTTTTGCACGGGCTGCAGCTCCCAAACGTCCAGCATTTGGGAAAACTGTGAGCAAACACGCTCGAACTGCGGGACAGCAACCGCCTGCGGCGCACCGAACCGTTCGAATTCCGCAGGGGAGCGGCATTCAAAATCCACCACGTAAAAGGTGACGGACGGCGACTTTTTTTGTCCCGCATACGGAAGGTTGCCGGGGAGAAACAAAAGATCACCCGCCCGTGCAGTAACGGTGCGGTCAGGAAAGTAATATTCAATCTCACCTTCGCAGAATAGAACGATGGCCTCGTACGTGCGTGTACGTGCCGTTATACGCTCCCAACGGTTGGTTTGCTGGTGAAATACGTTTACGATGCGACGAATATCCAGATCCTTCATTTTCTCATCACTCCCCTTATACTGTAGCAGAGTTTTGGCGCGGTGTCAATGACGGTTTTGTGCATTCTTTTGCGGATTGTGTGTATGTTTTTGCGCTGTTACCTGTGGTATAGTAAAAGCGAGGTGAAGGAATATGGCAACGTTCAAGGAAAATCGCCCGTATATCGAACACGAATTCGAAGAGGCGGTATGGGATGCTGCGACGGGACGCACGGCAGAAGAGCTTACCGCCGACTTAACGGTAATGCAAGCGGCATCGGGCGGCCGTCCGCGTCCGACCGCGTTGGCGGAGATGTATGCATACGTGCTTGATCACGTGCAATTGCAGATCAATCCGCACACGCCGTTTGCGCTGAAATTCAACATCGGGGTAAACTATACCGGTTTTGCCACGACCGACATTTTTCAACGCTTTGTGTTTGAGCCGCAACGCGAAAAGGTGTTAGGACGGTATTATCCCGCAGAGCATCGCCGTATGCAGGCAGGCGGTGCGAACGGTATGGGTTACGCGCTCACGGATTACTGGCATACCGTGCCGAATTGGGGGTATATTCTGGAGAACGGTTTTGTCGGCATTCTCAGAGAGGCGGAACGGTCGAAAGCTGCGCTGTCGGTTGGAGAGGAGGAGAAAGCACTCTATTTGGATGCGGTTATTTGCTGTTACCGCGCCATTCTTCGCTTTCTGGAAAGAGTGTATACCTATTCGCTGACGTTCGATATACCGCATTTTTCCGCGTGTATCCAAGCGCTCACCGAGCGTGCTCCCGAAACGTTGTACGAAGTCATGATGTTGTCGGTATTGTACGTATATTTTGAAGAGATCGGCCCCGAACGGGCGCGTTCTCTCGGCCCGATCGAAAGGATACTGGAAAATATTCGCTATATCGACACGTTGGGTATTCCGTTCGAGGTGAGGTATCCGTATGTGCCGACGTTGAACGGCGGCGAATGGGCGGCGGTGGCGACGTTTGTAAAGGAACTGAAACACGTTACCGCACTGCGGGTATTACCGTATCACGGGTATGCCGAAGGCAAATACAAGGCCTTGGGAAGGGAATATACGCTCTCCCGCATTGTCCCGCCGACGGCAGAGGAACTGGCCCGCGTGGTCGAGGGGATGCGCCGAATCGGCGTTGATGCCTGCACATTTTAAAAAGGACGGAGAGTCTCTCCGTCCTTTTTAACTTAATACATACCGTGTTTCGACATATACTGATAGATCATTTCGCCGTGTTTTTGCTCGTCTGCCTGGATCTGGTTCAATTTTTGGCGAACGGCCGTATCGCTGAATTCGAAAATACATACGTCGTAGACCGAAGAAACGTGTTTTTCCATCGACAAAGCGTCCTGGCACAGGAATTTATCTTGGTTGCCGCACTCGTTAGAGGTCGGAAGCGGTGCCGTCGCGGCGGGGGAGGTCTCGCCGAGATACCCGTTTACGGTGGACAGGTGTTGTTGCTCGGTCGCACGGATGGTGGTGAACAGGTTTTTCAGTTCACCGTCACAGGCGTCGGCGGCGTATTTGCCGTACTTTTCGATACAGAGTTCTTCTTGGGATTTCAGATCTTTCAACAGGGTGGTCTCTTTTGGCGTAAAGGTCATGCTGCTCGCTCCTTTGTTTGGTTTGTTTCAGTATGTCCGCACGGTATGGTTCTATTCATAATTTGTGGTGGATTTTTTGTGTGGTGTATGCTATACTGAACGCGAGGTGAAAGGATATGATGACCATTTTGTTGGTGGAAGACGATAAAAGCATTGTTTCCCATCTGTCGACATTTTTGGCGGGAGAAGGGTTTCGTGTGCGCAGTGCCGCGGGACAAAGCGAAGCGCTGGCCGCACTTGCCCAAACGACGTTTGATCTTGTGTTACTGGATGTATCGTTGACGGATGGTAACGGGTTTGCGGTGTGTCGTGCCATCAAGTCCGATTACGGTCTGCCGGTCATCTTTCTCACCGCTTCGGACGATGAGTTTTCCACAGTCACGGGGTTCGAACTGGGGGCGGATGATTATATTGCGAAACCTTTTCGGCCGCGTGAACTGGTCAGTCGCATCAAGAACATATTGCGTCTCACAAAAAGCGGCGGCGGAGTGGTGCGCCTTGGCGGCGTAACGGTAGATACCGTGAAGGGGACGGCAACAAAAGACGGGCACGACCTGTATCTTTCGGCGCTTGAATACCGCTTGCTGCTGGTGTTTTTGAACAATCGCGGTCGCTTGCTTTCTCGCACCCAATTGCTGGATGCCCTGTGGGATGCGGCAGGCGAGTTTGTGAATGATAATACATTGACCGTATACATCAAACGTTTGCGTGAAAAGATCGAAGACGATCCGCAAGCACCGACGCTTATTAAAACGGTGCGCGGTCTCGGATATAAGGTGGATATATGATACGCTTGTTACGAAACCGGGAAATACGAAATACCATGCTGTGGCTTATTCTGTTGTGCGGCGGCTTTACGGCGGCGGCATTTTTCTGGCATCCTCCGTTTGGATGGTTCGTTTTGTTGCTGTCGATCGTGTTTGCTCTTCTGTATAGTGTTACAACTTTACATCGATACCGACGGATAGCGGCACTTTCGGAGGAGATCGATCGTGTATTACACGGTGCCGAAGCGACACTTTCGCTTGCCGGATATAGCGAAGGAGAGCTTGGTGTGTTGCAAAGCGAATTGCAGAAGATGACGGTGCGTTTGCGCGAACAACAACAGCTGCTGCAAAACGATAAAGTGCAACTGGCGGACGCAATTGCGGATATTTCCCATCAAATACGTACCCCGCTTACGGCTGTCAATTTGTTGGTGCAGCTGCTTTGCGAGGAGAAGGACGACGAACGTCGCACCCAATTGACCCGCGAATTGCTTTCGTTGCTGACGCGCATGGACTGGTTGATCACGTCGCTTTTGAAAATGTCGCGCTTAGAGGCGGGAACGGTGAAGTTTCAGTGTGAGGCCGTTCCCCTTTACACACTTATACACCGTGCTATTGCACCACTGGCTGTTACCGCTGAGTTGCGCTGTCAGACTGTGACGGTGGAAGCAGAGGGGGAGTTTTTCGGCGATGTTGCGTGGACGGGCGAGGCGTTGTTGAACATTGTGAAAAACTGTACGGAGCATACGCCCTGCGGCGGTAGGATCATGGTTACGGGGTGTGAAAATGCGTTATATGCCGAAATACGGGTGTGTGACAGCGGCGGCGGTATCGATCCTGCCGATATGCCGCATATTTTTGATCGTTTTTACAAAGGCAAGAATGCCGGCGACCAAAGTTTTGGTGTAGGGTTGGCACTTGCGCGCCGCATTGTCACCGCGCAAAGCGGCACACTGACAGCGGAAAACGGCGCCGACGGTGCGATATTCACCATGCGGTTTTATAAAAGCGTAGTTTAAAGTGACGTTTTTGTCACTTTTTTGTCACGGAAGTGTCATCTTCTTGTGGTACGCTACCTTTAACAAGTGAAGGAGGTACACGATGGAGATCTTACGCGTAGAACACCTTTCTAAAATTTACGGCAAAGGTGAAAACCAAGTGAAAGCCTTGGATGACGTATCCTTTTCGGTGGAAAAAGGACAATTTGTTGCCATCATCGGCCCGTCGGGGTCGGGAAAGTCCACGTTGTTACACATTTTGGGCGGTGTGGATCGTCCTACATCCGGCAACGTGTTGGTAGACGGTTGCGATGTGTATGCACAAAACGAAGAACAGCTTGCGATCTTTCGGCGCCGTCAAGTGGGTTTGATCTATCAGTTCTATAACCTGATCCCCGTGCTGAATGTGACCGAAAACATTACGTTGCCGGTGTTGATGGATGGGCGAGAGGTCAATCACGAACGCCTGGCGGAATTGCTTGCCACCTTGAAATTAAACGGGCGCGAGTCTCATTTGCCCAACGAACTTTCGGGCGGACAGCAACAGCGTGTATCCATCGGACGCGCGCTGATCAACGCGCCGGCTGTGGTACTGGCGGATGAGCCGACAGGCAACTTGGATTCGCAAAACAGCCGTGAGATCGTGGAACTGTTGCGGGCATCCAATCAAAAATATCGTCAAACATTGATCGTCATTACCCACGACGAAAGCATTGCGTTGATGGCGGATCGTATTCTGGCGATCGAAGATGGACGTATCACACGGGATGAGGTGATCCGCCCGTGACGGTATTTCAAAAAGTGACTCTGCAATCACTGAAAAAGAATCCTACGCGTACGGTGGTGACGATCATCGGTATCGTTCTGTCGGCCGCTATGATCTGTGCGGTGACCACCTTCGCCTCAAGTATGCAACGGTTTGCTTACAATAACGCCGTATATTCCGAGGGTGATTGGCATGCGTCGGCGATCGGCATCACGCCAGAGGAGTGGAATACACTCCGAAAGTCTGAAGAATTGGCAAGTGCCGTTTGGAGCGAAGAGATCGGTTACGCTGTGTTGGAAGGCGGGGTCAACGCATACAAACCGTATGTGTATTTGGCCGGCGTGTCGGATGGCTTTTTTGAAGGTATGCCGGTGCATCTCACAGCGGGGCGATTGCCGCAAAACGAAAACGAAGTGCTGTTGCCCACACATATAGCATCCAACGGTGGGGTGCGCTGTGCGGTGGGGGAGTCTCTCTCGTTCGCTCTCGGTGACCGCGCATACGACAATGTCTTCCTGACACAGTGTATTCCGTTTGTGGCGGAAGAGGACGGCGCGGCGGGGGAGGTCTTTATCCCCCGCGGCGAGACGCGTACCGTGACGGTGGTAGGGTTTTACGAACGTCCCTCGTTTGAGGAGTATACCGCTCCCGGCTATACGGTATTGACGGTGGCAAGCGGTAACGAGGCCGCCTTGCGGGACGTGTATTATAAAATGCGTGACCCCAAAACGGTATATGCCTTTTTTGAAGAGACAGGATTCTCCGGTGATGTCAATTCCGATGTGCTGATGTATACGGGCGTTTCGCGCTACAGCGCGTTTTCTTCCGTGTTATACAGTTTGGCGACCATTGTGATCCTGCTGATTATGTTCGGGTCGGTGTCGCTGATCTACAATGCCTTTTCCATTTCGGTAGCGGAGCGCACCCGCCAATTCGGATTGTTGTCTTCCATCGGTGCCACCAGAAAGCAGTTACGAGGTATGGTGTTGTTCGAGGCGATAGCGGTGGCAACGGTGGGTATTCCGCTCGGTATCGGGTGCGGTATCGGCGGCATGGCAATAACACTGGCCTTGATCGGCAATAAATTCCGTTCCCTGGGGTTTGCGGTGCCGATGCGGATGCACATCTCCTTTGCCGCCGTTGTGACGGCTATAGTAGTAGCGATGCTTACGGTGTTGATTTCGGCATGGATACCCGCCAAACGCGCCACCAAAGTGACTGCCGTGGAAGCGATTCGCCAAAATCGAGATGTTACGGTCGGCCGTCGAGGGCGCAACACGTCGTCGATTGTTGTAAAGTTGTTTGGCTTGCCGGGAGTTTTGGCAAGTAAATACTTTCAGCGCAGTCGCAAAAAGTACCGTGCGACGGTGGTCAGCCTGTTTATGAGTGTGGTGCTGTTTATTTCCGCTTCCTCTTTTTGCTCGTATCTTACCGCATCGGTGGAAGGTGGGTTTGAGACCTTTGGTTTCGATATTCGTTATCAGCCCGACGCGGACAGCACCCTTTCCATCGGTGCGTTGACCGATGCCATGCGGGATATTTCTCTTGTAAATGAGGCGGTGTATGTGGATGGGCTGGTGATGGAGAGCACCATCGATGCCTCGTCGCTGACCGAAAGGTATAAAGCCAATAACCTTTACACGTCAAAGGCGGACAATGAAGTGATCGTTTACACGTATTTTGTGGAAGATACGGAATATCGCGCTTTTTTAGAGTCCAACGGGTTGTCGCCCGCCACGTATATGGATGCCGAATCGCCGCTTGGTGTGGCGGTCGATAACAATATGACCTTCGATCGTACCGAAGAGCGTTACGTGAGTATGCGGGTATTGGAAAAGACACAGGGTGCGTTTTCGGCAGAGTTCTTAATGGAACCCGAAGGATATCACTCCTGGGAGTCATATTTTGACGAAAACGGACAACGAATGGTACGCTTTATGAAACCGGGAGACCCGCCTGCATTTTTGGAAATGACGTATTCCGAAGCGGCAACGACCGTTTCGGCCCCGTACGGCGCTGTGTTGTATGAGCAACCGTATTTTGTGGATACTACCCCCGATCTGTTGTTGCTGTATCCATACAGTGCCAGAGAACAGTTGATTCCGCAAGGACTTCGCGCAGCAACGCCGCATATTATCATGAAAGCGACGGACCATGCGGCTGCCTGTACGGCGATTCGTAATTTTTTGGCAGAGAACGGTCTTTCGGAAACGTATTTGGAGGATTATGCCGTGCAGGCGGAAAACAATCGCAATACCATTCTTATCATCCGCGTGTTTTCCTATGGGTTTATTGTGCTGATCTCGTTGATCGCGGCAGCCAATGTGTTCAATACCATCTCTACCAATATGGCGTTGCGACGCCGCGAACTGGCTATGTTGCGTTCAGTAGGGATGACACAAAAAGGATTCCGTCGGATGATGAATTACGAATGTCTTTTATACGGCGGCAAAGCGCTTTTGTGGGGGTTGCCCGCTTCTTTTGGGGTCACCTATCTGATTCATCTTGCCATTAACGAAGGGTATGAAACGGCGTTTCGTATGCCGTGGAGTGCCGTTGTCGTAGCGGTGTGCAGTGTCTTTTTTGTGGTGTTTGTAACCATGGTATACGCTATGCAAAAGATTCGCCGTGAAAACCCCATTGACGCGTTGCGCAACGAGAATATGTGAAATGAGGAAGGATATATGAAAGGAAAGGTCTTGCGCGTGTTGGCGACTGTGACGGCGTGTGCGATTGTGGTGACGGCCGTGGCCGTATTCGGTATCAATGCTCGTGTGAAAGCCGTCGGAGGGGCGCGTATTCTCACACCGGAAGAGGCGGTGACACTTGAAGAGGTGGATTGCATTGTGGTACTTGGATGTCTGGTGCGCGAGGACGGAAGTCCCAGTGCTATGTTGCGCGATCGTTTGTGCCGCGGTGTGGCGTTATATGAGGACGGAGCGGCACCGAAACTGTTGATGAGCGGCGACCACGGACACGAAGACTATAACGAAGTGGAAGCGATGAAGACGTATGCCGTAGAGGCGGGGGTGGCTTCCTCCGATGTGTTTATGGATCACGCGGGTTTTTCCACATACGAGAGTATATACCGTGCTCGTGATGTGTTCGGGGCGAAAAAGATTCTGGTGGTCACGCAAGAGTACCATTTGTATCGTGCACTATATATCGCCGAGCAATTGGGAATGGAGGCATATGGGGTCACATCGGATTACGAGACGTATTCCGGTCAGACAAAACGGGAGGTGCGCGAGGTGCTCGCGCGGGTGAAGGACTACTTTTCCGCCCTGTTTCAACCGGCACCGACCTACCTCGGCGAGGCCATACCGGTGTCGGGAAACGGAGATGTGACAAACGATTAAAAATTTTCCTTGTGTTTTTTAAAATAGTGTGGTATACTGGGTACCGTATAAATATATTTTAAGGAGAGGAATGGGAGTATGGCTGAAAATTGCGGCTTTCGTTCCAAATTCGGCGGCTTTAATAAAGAGGACGTATTGTCGTATATCAATGCGTTACAAGAAGAACATAGCCGTGAATTGGCGGTACAACAACAGACGGCGGCGGCCGAACGCGATGCGTATGACAAAGCATTGAACGAAGCAAACGCCGCATTGGAAGAGCAGCATGCCACGCTGTTGGCCGAACGGGAAGAGCAGGAAAAATTGCAAGCACTGATCAATGAACAATATGAAGCCAACCGCGAACTGCGTATTCAACTGGCCGAAACAGAAGAAATGCGCCGGACCCACGCGGCACTTGCGGCGCGTGTGGCGGAATTGGAAACGCAAAATGCGACAGCTAAGCGTGAGGCGGAGCAACAGGCGGCGGCGACGGAACAGGAACTTCGACGCGAATTGGCGGCTTTGCGCGCGCAAAAGCAACAGTTGGAAGCGGAAAATTATCGATATCATGAACTGGTGAATGAAGTCGGTCGTTTTGTGGTGGAAGTGCGTAGCATGGGTGCACGCTATCTGGAAGAGGCGAACGAGCGGTGTGCGACACGGTTGTCGTCCCTCTCACAAGCGATTGCGACGCTCGGTGCGGCGTTGGATGTGGCGGCAAAAGAGTTTTCGGCAGCCGAAGAGGCTTTGACTGTGCAAAACAGCAATGCCGAACAACGGCTGATCGAACTGGCGAGTGTGTTGGAACGTTCGGCGGCAGCGGTGGAACAAGCGTCTGTTGCAACGGACGAAGTCGACTTTTTTTGAACCGCCGCAAGAGCGTGTGATCCCCACTGCTCAAAGCGGCTCGCCGAAACCGATTTCACGGGATATGAAATCGTCGAAAAAAACGCGTGACTGGTTGCAAAAGTGGTTGGCGCGAGGATAAGTCAGTTTTAAAAATTCAACATATTGTAAGGAGTGCTTCAAAATGGCAGAAATCAAATTTGAGATCTTGAAAGAGTGCGGTGTGCTGTCGCAGTCCCCGTCGGGTTGGTCGAAGGAGATCAATCTCGTGAGCTGGAACGACAACGCTCCCAAGTACGACATTCGTGACTGGGCGCCCGAACACGCAAAGGCGAGCAAGGGCGTGACCCTTTCGGCGGATGAACTGATCCTCCTGCGCGACCTGCTCAACGAAATGGATCTGTAATCAAAAACGAAAGGGCTGCCGCGTGAAGCGACAGCCCTTTATGCAATGTATGAAAGAGGTGTTACGGTGTTTATTATCGAACTGATAAAAACCTTTTTGCAGGGCATCGTGCAAGGCATTACCGAGTGGTTGCCCATCAGCAGTACGGGTCACATTTTGCTGTTGGATGCGGTGTGGCCGATGAACGTGCGCGAAGAGTTCTTTAACATTTTCAAGGTGGTCATTCAGCTCGGCTCCATTTTGGCGGTGCTGGTGTTGTATTTCCACAAACTCAACCCCTTTTCGCCCAAGAAGAACAGTGCAGAGAAAAAGGACACATGGGTGCTGTGGAGCAAGGTGCTGGTCGCCAGTATTCCCACCGCAATCGTCGGTTTCACTATCGAGGAATTGGTGGACAGCGTGTTGTCCACACCGCTCGTCATTGCCATTACGCTGTTCGTTTACGGTGTCGGATTTTTGCTTTTGGAAACCTTCCCGCCGAAGACCCGTGTGAATACGCTTGGGGATATCTCGTACGGCCGTGCACTCGGTATCGGCGCGTTTCAGTGTCTGTCGTTGATTCCCGGCACCTCACGTTCGGGTTCCACCATTCTGGGCTCGTCCTTGCTCGGTACTTCCCGCGAGGTAGCGGCGGAATTCTCCTTCTTTATGGCGATCCCCGCGATGGCGGGTGCCAGCGGCTTGAAGGTGCTGAAATTCATATTGGACGATGAAACCGCACCCTTTACGTCGGACGAATGGATCCTGCTCGCGGTGGGCACGGTCGTCGCCTTCGTGGTGTCATTGCTCGCGATCCGCTTCCTGATGGGGTATATCAAGAAGCACGATTTCAAGGTGTTCGGTTGGTATCGCATTGTGCTGGCGGCCGTCATTGCGGCGGCACTCATTCTCGGCTGGCTGTAATACAACGTAAAAACGCGGATATCTCGTTGCGAGATATCCGCGTTTTTTTATACCATAAATTCGGTGCGGGCGATAATATGATTTTGGAAGGGGAGATCCAGTTCGCAGAAATACCCGCTCCATCCCCACACGCGCACCACCAGGTTGGGATGCCGTTCGGGGTGCGCTTGCGCTTCAAGCAGGCGGTCGCGATTGATGGCGTTTAGCTGCAACTGATGCCCGCCCGACAGCACGAACAACTTTACCAGTGCCGCGACCTTTCGTTCACCCTCCGCGTTGCGGAACACGTTGTCGTGCAGTTCAATGGTCAGCGGCCCGCCGTTGATGGTGTCGGTCAGATCGTGTTTCGTAAACGATTGGATCACCGAGAGCGGGCCGTTGATACGCGCGGCAATCGAAGGGGAGAAACTGCAGGCATACGGCTCACCTGCGCCGCGCCCGTCGGCAGTGGCAGGGCACTCTTTGGCGAAGCTGATATACAATTGCGCACTGCCCGTACCGGCGCGCCACACCCCGCCTGCCGTGTTCGGACGACCGTTCAGCACGCCCGCATAACGGCGGAGAAGATCGCCCGCAATATCGTCGGCGAACGGGTCGTCGTTGCCCATTTTGGGACAATCCCGCAAGCGGTTGCGCAGGGTGGTGTATCCTTCAAAATTCTTCGACAGGGCATCCAACAACGCGGCTTTGTCCAGGGACCGTTCCTCAAACACCAGTTTTTTGATGGCCGCCAGTGAATCCACGGCGGTGGAGATGCCCGCCCCGTGCGAGCCGAAATTGTTATACCGCGCACCGCCGCGTGACACGTCGCGACCGCTTTCCATACACCCGTAGGTCATAAGGGTCATCAGCGGGGAATAGAGATGAAGCGGCGCACGCCACGTACTCAGTTCTTCCGCACGGCGGATAAGTCCCGCTTCCACGAACGACATCAACTGCCCGAAGGTATCGCATTCGGCTAAATGTTCGTTCACCGCCGCGGCGGTGATGGCGGCAAGGTCGGTCACCCCCATATTGGGAATGTCATAACCCAAACCGGGAATGATCGGCTCCCAGCACGCGGCAACGGTGTAGTTTTGTGCATCTTCGGGGCGATATCCCAATTTGATCAACGCGGGGACGATCACATCGTCGTTGCAATATTGCGGGAATCCCAGCCCTTTTTTGGTCATCTTGGTGCCGTATTCGTACAGTCGGTCGGGTGTATTTTTGCCGACGCGCAGATTGATCTTCGGATCGATCACACCGAGTTCCAACGAGGCGTCCATGCACAAGGCGGATAGTGCATTAAAACACTCCCGCCCGTCGGCGTCGTAACCGCCAAGCACCATGCTGAGTCCGTTGTCGCCTTGTTGTACGCCGTACATGGTATCGGTGTCGATATTCAGTGATAGGAAGTAAAGCTCCAGCGTTTCCAGCAATTCGCCGCGGGTGACGCCGTGGTCGACATCCATCTCGTAGTAGCGGTACATATACTGATCAAACCGACCGAGTGTCAAGTGGTATCCCAGGATACGTGTAAAGAACAGCAGGATTTTGTGAAACAGGCACGCCTCGTAAAACGAGGTCGGTGGGTTTTGCGGGATGCGGGTGAGTGCATCGGCTAAACGGTCAAAACCTTGTTCTGCAGCCGTCAGGCGGTACCGCTCACAATAGTTGAGTGACAGGGCGAGAACCTCTTTTGCTGCACGGTAGAATGCCGATGCTTCGCCCGCGGCGGTCGTTTCGCGTTCGGAAAGTTCTTGCATGATGGCATCAAACCCGCGGTCTATCAGCAGTTCATACGCGGGGGTGATGTTGTTGGGCATATAGCCCCACGGCAATTCGCCGTCCTCTTTCATAAGCGTGGGGTGGTTTTGCAAATGGGTGTGAAATCCGAAGATGTCGCCCGTGTACAAAGCGGGCGCTTCGTGTTCCAACACGGCGCGCATCACGTTCAGCGAGTCTTCATAGGTAAGCGCGTTGCTGATACGGACGGTGAAAGTCTCATCACTGCGGGTGGCGCGGTAGGAACGGTCTAAAACGAACGCTTTCAGTTGTTTCACTTTTTCGGTCATAATACGGTCACTCCTATTCCAACGTGTTCAAAGATCTCACGGCGCGGGTCGGGGGGCAGTGTCTCGTCAAAATCCACTGCATAGGTACGCGCCGTCAACGGATATTTTGCACCTGCGGCACGGTTGTAGGGGAGAAGTTCCACGCGGTCTACCCCCAACTCTGCCATAAACTGCGCGGTAGCCGCGAGGTTTTCCTCCGTGTCGTTCACCGTGGGGATCAACGGGATACGGGTGATAAACGGCACGCCGCTTTGTGCGAGGGTGCGGTAGTTTTCTAAGATAGGGGTGTTATCCACACCCGTATAGTGTTTGTGCCGTGTGCCGTCCATCAGTTTTAAATCGTACAGCACGTAATCACAATCGGCTAACATATCGGCAAAGAGTTGCGGTGCGGCATAGCCGCTGGTTTGGAGGGCGCGGTGTGTCTTGCCGCGAAGAGCTTGCAGGCATTCTCTCAGGAACTGTGGTTGTGCAAGCGGCTCACCACCCGAAAAGGTGACACCGCCGCCCGCCGCATTCAGCAGGGAGGCTTTCCGTTCAATGCGGTCGACCAAGTCGGCGGCGGTAATATCTTCACCTGCGGCACGCACCAAATGGCGCGGGCACACCGCCGCGCTTTCCGCCGTCAGTGAGGGGATGCCGTTTGCTTGGCATCCTGCCTTAAGGCAAGCACCGCAACCGAGACACCCATTGGGGGAGCGCACCCATTCACTCTCAAAGGATTGCCCTTCGGGATTGTGACACCAGACACAACGGAGCGGACACCCCTTCAAGAAGACAGTCATACGTATTCCCGGACCGTCAAAAGTGGAAAATTCCTCGATGGAAAATATACGTCCCCTCACGGTATCGCCTCTCTTTCGGTTTCATTATACAGGAAACCCTCTTGACAAAAAAAGAAAAAACTTATATTATAATAGCAAAAAGTTATGATTTGGAGATGGCTATGATCTTTCATCAACCCATGAATTCTGTGGGAAATTACAATTATAACGCCACCTTTTATACGGCCGATGAATATGCACCGCACTTTCACAAGAATGCCGAAGTGTTACTGGTGCTTAAGGGGGCGGTTGACGTAACGGTCAGCGGTATGGTAGTGAGACCGACAGCGGGGCAGGCGGCGTTGGTGTTGCCCAATCAGATTCACACTTTTAAGGCGGACGAGGAAAGCCTGGTGTGGGTAGCGGTATTTTCGGAAGATTTCGTAACGAAATTTGTGAACGATACCAAAGGACGGCAAGGGGACACACCGCTGTTTACACCGCCCGCTGCCGTATGGCAGTTGGTACTCTCGGAAATGGTGCAAAGCGACTGTGACCGCACGATGAAAAAAGCGTGTCTATACGCCTTGTGTGCGGCGTATGAACGTGAAGTGACATGGCAGTCCCGTGCGGATAAAAGTGATTTTTTGGTGGGGGATCTGCTCGACTGGTTGGCACAGCATTATGCTGAAAATGTGACGCTGAAGGGGGCGGCACAGCAGTTTGGATATGAATACCACTATTTTTCGCATTTGCTCAGTCGGCAATACAACATCAATTTTCGCCGTCTGCTCAATCAATATCGTGTGGAGGCAGCGGTGCATCTGCTCGAGAGCAGGGAGCGGTCAATTACCGATGTTGCATTGAAAAGCGGGTTTCAAACGATTCGCAGTTTCAACCATGTGTTCCGTGAGTATACCGGCAAATCCCCGCGGGAATACCGTGACGGGGTCTGAAAAAGAGGCATAACACGTCTTGAACAAGTCCAGTAAAAACGGACAATAGAAAAAAGAGGTCTCCTATGGTAGAATGAAAGAAACTACCATAGGAGACTTTTGTTATGCCAAGAAGTTATCGTCACATAAAAGGTTATGAATATGAAATAGAAGAATTACGAAAAGAAGGATACACAAGCAGAGAAATAGGAAATAAATTGGGTTTTAGTTACAAACAAATGCGCAACTACTTCTGCCGTAAAAATGTAACAGACCGAAAAATTCAAGCAGGAATCTCACTAAAACACAAAGGCAGACCACCAAAGGATTATGTAGTTATAGAGCAAGATAAGGTATCCGAACTAAGATATATCCTTGCTCGTAAGGAAACAAAGATAAAGCGTTTGGAAATGGAAAATGAGTTGATGCGGGATTTTCTCTCGCTTACAGAAAGGAAGTGAGAACAAGCGTAAAATATATGGTGATCTACCGCCAAAAAGATAAGTATACCATTAGTGAAATGTGTAAATTCTTCGGTGTATCACGAAGTGGATACTATGGTTATGTATCTCGAATGGACATACCCGCATGGGATCTGCCGTTGGCTGAAAAGATACGGGAATGCCAAGATGAATGTGGTAGAACCTACGGATATCGCAGAGTACATATATGGCTTGAAAGAAACGGTATTTATCGTAATCCCAAAACAGTATTAAGGGTTATGCAGAAATATGGTTTGTTATCGGTAATCAGAAGAAAAAATATCGCAATTATGGAGATTGTCTGCATAAGTATCCTAACTTATTGAATAGAGATTTCTCTGCCGAAAAACCAAATCAAAAATGGGTTACGGATATTTCATACATACACACAAAACAGGGCGTTTTGTATTTATCGATCATTCGAGAT
Source organism: Acutalibacteraceae bacterium (assembly GCA_045591985.1). Lineage (GTDB taxonomy): Bacteria > Bacillota > Clostridia > Oscillospirales > Acutalibacteraceae > SIG588. The sequence continues at coordinate 20,017 of JAZNTV010000008.1, read as the reverse complement.
TTGTATGATAACAGTATTGTTGCATACAAGACCGGCACTGAACAAAACGTAAATCTTGTATTGAGTACAATCCGAGAAGCCAAGAAAAAAGAGAAAGTCACTGCAGAGCTGCAACTCCACAGTGACCAAGGCTTTCAATATACATCTCAAGCATATTATCGCCTGACACGATCATACGACATTACGCCGTCAATGTCAAGACGTGGTAACCCTTACGACAATGCTGTAGCAGAAAATTTCTTCTCAATTCTTAAAACCGAGTGTATTTATCGCACAAAACTTCAGACCTATGAGGAGGCTCGCCTCCTCATAGGTGAATACGTCCATTTCTACAATCATCAACGAATCCAACTTAAAACAAAACTGACACCACTTGAAAAGCGATGTCAGTATGTTGCTTAAAATTTAATATTTGCTACCATAGATGCCTTTTTTATGCTGTCTGCACAAATTGGGGCAGTTTATCTTGTGTTATGCCTCTTTTTATCGCCACAGCAATTGTTGTAAAGCATTTTGAAACCATACATTATGCGGTTCGATTTGTAATACGTATCGTACACGTCCGATCAGATGCCGGGCATATCGGTCGGCGCTTTGGAATGCGTGGTCGTTGCGTTTGGAGAGCGCATCGGCAAAACCGAACCGCAAGGCGTAATGTACTTGTTGGCGAAGATCGCGTTTATACTCGCTCGATACGGAGACCTTTTCGTTTACCGTCAGACCCGTCACGCTTTGGCGGGAGGCGCGGGTTACAAAATGTGTTTTCTTTTCGTTTAACGAAAGTCCCATATCGTTGAGCATTCCGCGCACTTTTTCATACACCGCAAACAACGGTCTGTCGGCAGAAAAGGTCATGTCATCGCAGTAGCGGGTATAGGTGATGCCGCGTTGTTTGCACCATTCGCCGATGTGGTCATCAAAACGCCGCATCACTACGTTGGAGAGTGCGGGTGAGGTGGGAGCACCTTGCGGAAGGATGTCTTCGTGACAACACAGCGCGGTAAGCATGACCCCAATCTGTTTCGGAAAACGCGTGGTGTTGAAGGCGGCGCTGTAGATTTGGTCGAAGCGAATGCTTCCGAAGAAATCTGTGATATCCAGTTTTAAGAGATACCGATGGGAACAGTGGGGAGAGGCATTGTCGATCAATCGTGTTCCTTTTACGTAAGCGGTTGCATACGAGGAGATAGGTAACCGCGAAACGATCTCCTCAAGAATTATTCGCTGAGACACCTTGAGGGGAGTGATCGGTACGTGCAATTGACGTGTGCCGCCGTTTTTCTTCGGCAGGTCAATCGGCATATAACAAGCGGAAATGTTGCGCATCCAACGAAACAACACCCGGCGGGGAATGTGCAAAAAGTGCGCAAGTTGGTGGGTGTCATATAAAAACGGCAGATCGTTTTGCGAGGCATAATCTAACACCATTTCCGTAGCAGCGACAATACCGAAACGCTTTACAAACCACATATCGTGGCGTTGAAAATCTACCGTTTCATCATAGATATGCATCGTTACACCCTCCTTCAGCGGATAAAAAGACACCGTTTCTTTTTCGCACAAAATGTCCTGATACGAGCGAAGGCGAGTTTGAAATCACCCAACAGTGATTGGCTACTCGACGAAGCGACATCAGGGACGGCGCATTTGGCAAGCCAAATGCGCGAACGGGTCTCGAAAACGAAACAGCGACATCGCTGCCCCTTCTTAAAGCACGCTTTAAGATGTACGCTGCGGAAAAGAAACGGTGTATATTGGATGGTCATTATATCATGCCGAACACATGTTTGTCAAGCGCTTTTTACAAGGTGTCCAGGAAACGACAGGCAGCAATGGCGGCGGTGGCACCGTCGCCTGTGGCGGTGGTAACCTGACGCACACCTTTACGGCGGCAATCGCCGGCCACAAATATGCCGGCCGTTTTCGTCAGACAGTCTTCGGCGGAATCAAAGTAACCTGCCGCATCCAATGCAGCCATATCGGAAAACGCTTCGTTCTCCGGTTCCAAACCGATGGCAACAAACAAGCCGTCCAACGAAAGGGTGCGGGTGGTATTGTCGGCCGTGTTGGTGATCTCTACACCTGTGAAGGTGTCGCCTGCCGGGATCGCGGTTACCAGTGTTTCGGTCAGCACGGTGATGTTGTCGCGTTCGGCAATCACTTCCTGCAAGCGCTGTTCACCTGTGAGGAAGGGGAGGTTTTGGATCACGTAAACATGTTCGCTGGTTTCGGAAAGCAGAATCGCTTCTTGTAATGCCGAGTTGCCACCGCCTACCAGACCGACGGTTTTCCCTGCGTAAAATGCGCCGTCACACACGGCACAGAAGGAGATACCGTCACCGATAAAGTTCTCTTCGTTCGGAAGACCCAAATGGCGGTGCTTGGCACCGAGTGCCAGAATGACCGCTTTGGCTTCATAGGTGTTGCCGTCTTCGGTTTCAATCACTTTTACACCGTTTTCTTCCCGCACGGCGGTGACCGTTTCGATCTCCACTTCTGCGCCCAGTGCCAGCGTTTGTTCTACCAGTTTGTCGGCCAGTTCGCTGCCGCTGACACTTTCGAAGCCGGGATAGTTTTCCACTTTGGGTGAGAAGGTGATCTGCCCGCCGAAGGCGCCCTTTTCTAAGAGCAATACCGATTTGTTGGCGCGACGGGCATAAATAGCGGCGGTCAGTCCCGCAGGGCCGGCACCCACAACAATAATATCATACATAATTGTCACCTCAGATGAAACAAGGGCGCTGTTCGCGCCCTTGTTTAGATTTTAACCGTTGATAAACTTCTTGATATTGGCAACCGAAACGAATTTTTCGGTCGTACCGTTGGTAACGGAAACCAGTGTAGGCGCCTGCTTGATGCCGAGCGATTCGGTCAACACCACATTCTCTTCCGCCAACACTTTGGTGTAGGCGATACCGGCTTTGGTGAGCAACGCTTCCGCGATCTTGCAGTTCGGGCAGGTGGCGGAGGCGAAGAGATACACGCCGTCGAGCAACGCGGGAGTGCCGGCGCCGCAGGAGTCACAACCGCTATCCGATCCGAGCGGGCCTTCGTGAGTCAACACCGAGGTCTCGATCACATAGGAACGGCGCTCTTTGTATTCTTGCGCCTTACCGGCGTTCCAGTTCTTCACAGGACGATAGTAACCCGTGATACGGCTATAGACTTCGGTTTCCTTGCCGCAGGTCGGGCAGGTGAATTTTTCGCCCGCAATGTAGCCGTGCTCTTTACACACCGAATAGATGGGGGACAAGGAGTAGTAAGGCAGACGGTAGTTTTCCGCGATCTTGCGCACGATGTTGGCCGCCGCTTTCCAATCGGGCAGTTTCTCGCCGAGGAAGGCGTGGAACACGGTACCCGAGGTGTACAGCGTGTGCAGCTCATCCTGCATATCCAGTGCGGTGAAGATATCGTCGGTGAAACCGACCGGCAGGTGCGAGGAGTTGGTGTAGTAGGGCGTTTCGGCATCCGAGGCACAGATGATGTCGGGATAACGCTTGCGGTCGTGCTTCGCCAAACGATAGGAGGTGGATTCGGCCGGGGTCGCTTCGAGGTTATACAGGTCACCGTACAGTTCCTGATAATCCGACAGACGCTCACGCATGTGATTCAGCACATCTTTGGTGAACTGCTGCGCTTCGGTCGTGGTCATGTTTTTGCCGATCCACTTCGCGTTCAAGCAGGCTTCGTTCATACCCACAAGACCGATGGTGGAGAAGTGGTTGTTGAAGGTGCCGAGATAACGCTTGGTATAGGGATACAAGCCTTCGTCCAGAAGCTTGGTGATGACCGTGCGCTTGACCTTCAGCGAACGGGCGGCGATATCCATCATGTGATCGAGTCGCTTATAGAAATCCGCTTCGGTCTCGGACAGATAGGCGATGCGGGGCATGTTGATGGTCACAACACCGATCGAACCGGTGCTTTCGCCGCTGCCGAAGAAACCGCCCGACTTCTTGCGCAATTCACGCAGGTCCAGACGCAGACGGCAGCACATACTACGCACGTCAGAGGGTTCCATATCGCTGTTTACGTAGTTGGAGAAATAGGGAGTGCCGTATTTCGAGGTCATTTCAAAGAGTAACTTGTTGTTCTCGGTTTCCGACCAGTCGAAGTCACGGGTGATGGAGTAGGTCGGGATGGGATACTGGAATCCACGGCCGTTGGCATCGCCTTCGATCATCGTTTCAATGAACGCGCGGTTGACCATGTCCATTTCCGCTTTGCAATCGCCGTATTTGAAATCTTGGCGCTTGCCGCCGATGATGACATATTCATCGGCCAGATCCTGCGGAACGGTCCAGTCCAACGTGATGTTGCTGAACGGCGCCTGTGTACCCCAACGGCTGGGGGTGTTTACGCCGTAGATAAAGGACTCAATGCACTTCTTCACGGCGTCGTAATCAAGGTTGTCCGCTTTTACGAAGGGGGCCAGATAAGTGTCAAAGGAGGAGAAAGCCTGTGCACCTGCCCATTCGTTTTGCATGATGCCGAGGAAGTTGACCATTTGGTTGCACAGTGTGGCAAGATGCTTGGCGGGGGCCGAAGTGATCTTACCGGGTACGCCGCCGAGTCCCTCTTCGATGAGCTGCTTAAGCGACCAACCTGCGCAATACCCCGTCAGCATGGACAGATCGTGCAGATGGATATCCGCATTCTTGTGGGCGTTTGCGATCTCGTCGTCATAGATCTCCGACAGCCAGTAGTTCGCCGTGATGGCGCCCGAGTTGCTGAGGATAAGACCGCCGACCGAATAGGTCACGGTGGAGTTTTCTTTTACACGCCAGTCGATGCTTTTCACATACTGATCCACGATCTCTTTGTAGTCCAGAATGGTGGACTTCATGTTGCGCAACTTCTCGCGCTGACGACGATACAGAATGTACGCTTTCGCAACGTCGGCATAGCCCGCTTGCACCAACACGGTTTCCACGCTGTCCTGAATATCTTCCACTTCGACTACGCCGTTTTCGATCTTCGGTTCGAAATCGGAGGTTACCTTCAAAGCTAAAAAGTCGATGATGTTGTCATTGAATTGGCGATCACACGCTTCAAATGCCTTTTTGATCGCAATCGAGATTTTGGAAATGTCAAATTCCGCTACTTTGCCGTCGCGTTTGTTTACACGATACATACTCATTCTCCTTTATATTCATTATACACCGCGCAAACTCGCGCGGGGCAATTTGGTTTGTACCGCCGAAAGGATTTCGCGCATCTCCTCGGGTGAAAAGGCGGTACAGCCTTCACCGAGAAGTTCACCTGAGTCCACAAATTGTTGGACAAAATACGGATCGTCGGGTCGCAACCAATCGGCAATGGCCGCAAAGTCATCCATCGTGTGGATTCCTTTTACTGCCGTGGTGCGAAATTCATAGGAAATGCCGCTTTGACGCAGAAGATGCATGCTTTCCTCGAACGGGGTTACGTCTTCGACACCACCGGTGGCTTGCGCATACCCGACGGGGGAACTCTTGACATCCATTGCCACGTAATCGACCGCCCCTGCCGCCAATACGGCAGACAGACGCCCGGGAAGCATACCGTTGGTATCTAATTTGACAAGATACCCCATATCCTTGATCCTTTTCAGAAACGGGACAAGGTCGGGCTGCAACAACGGCTCTCCGCCCGTGATGCATACACCGTCCAGTATCCCGCGGCGACGTTCGAGATAGGTGAAGATCTCGTCTTCCGCTATGGTCGGAGCTTTAGGTGTGCGCACCAAAGAGGCGTTATGACAAAAGGGACAGCGCAGATTGCACCCACCCGTAAAAACAGTGCAAGCCGTATGCGCAGGGAAATCGAGAAGGGTTAATTTCTGAAATCCTTGAATGTTCATAGACGCTGAATCTCCTTTTATCGATGCTTGCTAATTTTAGCATATTTTGTTTGTGGTGTCAACACCAAAACACAAGATATTGTGGCTAAATGGGAATTCTACAAAATCACCAAAAAACGACAGATTCTTTGCGCAGTATGCTTAGAAATGTAAAAAGGGCATTCCCGACAAGGAAATGCCCTTTACATAACGAAAAAAGATTACGCTTTTCCTTTGGCTCCTTTGGCGCCGCCGAAGCCGTCCAGAATATTGCTCTCAAAGCTGAAATTCAGCGCCTCGCGGTCACGTTTCCGCTTGAATGCCAAGTCGATCATGCGATCCAGCAAAGCGGGGAAGGCAAGGCCGGAAGCTTCCCAGAGGTAAAATGCAAGGGAACCGGGAATGGTGTTGATTTCGTTTACATAGAGTTCGTCGGTTTCGGTATTATTCAAAAAATCAATGCGTGATACGCCGCAACAGCCGAGCGCTTTGAATGTTTTTACCGCAAGATCTTGTACACGCGCCGACAATTCGTCGGGAATATCCGCGGGGCAGACGCGTTTGAGCGCGCTCATTCCTTCGGCCGTTTTACCGCCCTGTAAGTATTTTTGTTTGAAGTCCAAAATCTCGCCTGCGCTGACAGGACGTTCACATACCGAGGGGATCGCATCGTCGGCATCGCCCAAAACGGCGCAGTTAATCTCGCGCAGGTTTTGCACAGCTGCCTCTACCAACACACGATCGGCAAAGGTACAGGCGGTGTCCATCGCACTCTGCAACGAGTCGCGATCGTGTGCCAGCGAAATACCGACCGAAGAGCCGAGGTTGACGGGTTTGACGATCACGGGATAGGTAAAGCGAGATTCGATTTCGTCCAGTATAGCGGCGCTGTCTGCCGCCCAGGCGCGACCGCGGAACGTAACGGCGTCGAGCACGGGCAGACCGGCCATCTTCAACACGGCTTTCATGGCGAATTTATCCATGCCGAGCGCCGAAGAGGTTACGTCGCAAGCGGCATAGGGGACACCGAGCATTTCAAGCATACCCATCAATGTGCCGTCTTCGACATTGGTACCGTGTACCACGGGAAGGGCCGCTTCAAACGTGGCTACCGTATTGTTGCCGAACTTCTTTTGAGGCACGCGTTGCAATGTCACGCCTTCGGCCGTTGCGATCGGGATAACGCGTGTTGCGGCCGCCAGACACGCATTTATGTTCTTATACGATTCAATCTTGTCAATGCCCTCGCCCACATACCACGCGTTATCTTTCGAAAGATAGACGGCAACCGGTTCGTATTTTTCGCGATCGAGTGCGTGATAGGCCTGCAAAGCCGAGATGATGGACACTTCATGTTCCACGCTTTTTCCGCCGAACAGAACGGCAACTTTGGTTTTCATAACTGACACAACTCCTAACGCATTTAAGGATATATTAGAAATTATCGGGAAGATCGTTTTCAAGCAATACGGTGCGTTTGCCTTCGGACGGTAGTGTCGCAAGAAGGGACAAAGCATCGTTCAGCGTGGGGGCAACAAACAGGCGGGAGGCATCAAAGCCCCCGTCTAACAATCCGGCTTTCAGCGGGGGTGCCTGCTTTTCACCGACCAAAATGGCATAATCACAGCGAGAGGCGGCATATTCGCCGAGTTCGCGGTTCAGTGCATCCTGCCGTTCGCCGAGTTCCACCATGCCGGGAGTGACCAATACTCGTTGTCCTTCGAATGCCGCAAGCACATCGAGTGCCGAACGGAAACCGGCAGGGTTGGAGTTATAGGCATCGTCAATAAATCCGTTGGGAAGTAACTGCAGACGGTGCTCCACGGGTTTCAGTAAACGAATGGGATACGCCATGTCTTTAAGTTCAATACCCATACAGTGCGCCACGGCAATACACCCCACCAGATTCTGGATGTTGTGTGCGCCGAGCAGACGCGTGGTGAATTCCGCTTTTTCAGCTGCATTTTTGACGGTGAAGTGGGTGCCGTTGGCGTCGGTGTGTATGTTTTCAACCGTATAGTCGCCGTGAGTCAATCCGTAACCGACCGCTTCGCGTTTTTGTGCGCGGATGTGTTCGTTGTCGGTGTTTAAAAAAAGGATACCCTCTTCGGGAAGCGCATCGGCCAGTTCAAATTTGGTGGAGATGATGTTTTGCAAACTGCCAAAGGTTTCCAAGTGTTGTTCGCCGATCGAGGTGATCATGCCGTGCTTGGGATGTACCAAATCGCAGATCTCCTTGATGTCTCCAATGTTTTTGGCGCCCATTTCACACACGAAAATTTGATGAGACGGACGCAGACGTTCGCGGATGGTACGTACAACGCCGAGTGTAGTATTGTAATTTTCAGGAGTGATCAATACGTTGTATTTCACAGACAGCAAGGCTTGCAGGAAGTTTTTGGTGCTGGTCTTACCGTAACTGCCGGTGATGCCGATGACCGTGAGATCGGGGCGCTCTTCCATGCGGCGACGGGCATCCTTGACAAAACGGGAGGCGATCGCTTTTTCCATGGGGGAGGCGATCCACGCCGCCACACGCACCCAAAACCAGGTGATACTGCCGAACAGACCGAGCAACAACAGCGTGCGCCAAGGCGAAAAGAACCACGCGGCGGTAAGCGCGGCCGCAAGCAACAGCGCTTCTACACCAAACAAACGCTTTACACGGGCGGTGACCACCAACGGCTTTTTCGCCTTCGGCGGAAGATTCAGCAAAGCGGTAAGTAACAAGGCGGCGGCCGCTATACCGTTACGCAACGTACTTTCCAAAGGAATAAAGGCCAATACGGCGGCCGATAACGGTAACAATCGCTTGACCGAGATCAAACGGTTGGCGTTTTCGTTGCACCAACGCATATACCGCTCGTCGCGATAGGAGTTCAATTGTAACATATGTGTAAAGTAAACGACCTGTACACAATAGCAGGCTGCCGCCGATACAAGAAGCAACAGTTTAACGATCAAAGGTAACACGAACGATCAACTCCTAATTCGGGGATAAGTTTAGGGGGTAGGTTTGAGAAATGAGTCTAAGACACGGCGGCATTGTCCCCATTGTTCGGCGAACGCGAAATGCCCCGCGCCCGCCAACGTAACCAATCCCGCGTCGGGGATGAGGCGCTCCATCTTTTGACCGTCGCACAGCGGGGTAGCGGTATCCTTCTCACCCCATATCAGCAAGGTTGAAGCCTTTACACTTGGGAGCAGATGTGAAAGATCTTGGTTTACGGCCAACACCATGCTTTGGCGCATAACGGGTGAGGCGTTGCGATAATCTGCCGAGCCGCGTTTTTGCCGTGCTTTTTCGACGGCATGCGGGAACAACGAACGGATAAGGGGTAACGAGAAGAAGAGGCGTGCTGCTTTGTATGTGTACACCTTATAATAGTATGAGAATCCGCGATGCGGCTTTAGGCCGGCGGCGTCCATCAAAACAGCTTTTTTTATGGTGAAATTACACCCTTCCGCCAGCAGATGCAAAGCGATACGTCCGCCGTTGGAATGGCCGATGACCACCGCTTCTTCAATGCCGACAGCGGCGGCAAATACCTTTACAAATTCGGCAAACCGTGCCGATGTCCACGGAGCGGGCGGTTCTTGTGAATTGCCGAAGCCGGGCAGATCGGGAGCGATCACGCGGCAATAGGAGGAGAGGTGGTCGATGAGTAAGCGATAGGTTTTAGCGGGGGCGCCCCAACCATGCAGAAGCAATACGACCGGACCTTCGCCGCGATCGAAATAGGCGATATTCAACCCGTCAACGGTAATGCTTTTCACACAAACCCCTCCTTTGTTTGCATATTTATCTTAGTATAACACATATCTTTTGAAAACGCAAAGAAAAAATGAAAATTTCAGCATATTTTTTCCGTTGTAACCGAAGAGGGGACGCTGTCATACACTGGCATAACCTAAAGTATTCCTATGTAAAGGAGCGAAAGCCTATGAATACAGAGGCGTGTACACTGGCGGCGCTTGCGGTGGGCGAGTCGGGGATCGTGTGTGCATTGGATACCGACGAAGCGATGCGTCGGCGATTGTGGGATATGGGATTGATCGAAGGAACGTCGGTGCAATGTTTGTTTCGCAGTCCGTCTGGGGATCCGACGGCATATGCCGTGCGCGGAGCGGTGCTGGCATTGCGACGGCGGGATGCGGCGGCGGTGATGCTTGCCCGAAAGGCGGTGGCGGGATGAAGCGCACACCGAAACGAGAGATATCTGCAACCGTGGCATTGGTGGGAAATCCCAATGTAGGGAAAAGTACCGTGTTTAATGCTTTGACAGGTTTGCGACAACATACCGGTAACTGGACCGGCAAAACAGTGAGCGCAGCCGAGGGGGTCTGTCGGCATGAAAAAGGCAGTTGGCGCATGGTGGATTTGCCGGGAACCTATTCTTTGGCGGCACGGTCGGAAGAAGAGGCGGTAACACGGGCGTATTTGTACGACCAAGCGCCCGATGCCGTGATTGCGGTGTGCGATGCCACCTGTCTTTCCCGGAGTTTGATTTTGGCGTTGCAAGTGATCGAAATACAGCCGCGCACGGTAGTGTGTGTAAACTTGATGGATGAAGCGGCTGCCAAGGGGATCCGCGTGGATACACAACAATTGGAAGCGGAGTTGGGTGTGCCGGTCGTGGCTACCAGTGCGCGGGACAAACGGGGGTTGGATTCGCTGCTTTCGGCAGTGCAACGCGTGTTGGCCATACCGCCCGTGCCGTGTCCCGTTCGCTATACCGTCCCCATTCGAGCGGCAACGGCTTGCATTTCGGCGGACGAATCGGTGGCACGGCGTGTGCTTGCATACCCCCACGACGCGGTGGCGCTCGGCATACCGTCGGAAGAACGGGAGGCGGCATATGAAGCGGCCGAGTCGGAAGGTCTTCCTCGCGAACGGTTGGGACAGGCGATGGCGGCTTGTGTGGTGTTACACGCCGAAGCGCTGTGTGATGCGGTGGTGGAATACGGCAATCCCAAGGCGGCCACACGCGACAGGCGTGTGGACCGTATTCTTACGGGGCGTTTTACGGGAATCCCCGTTATGCTCGGAATGCTGTGTGTATTGCTGTGGTTTACGGTGTGCGGGGCAAACGGTTTGTCGAATTGGCTTTCCCGCTTGTTTGGTTGGGGGCGTGTCGGATTAACTGCCTTGTGTACGGTATGCGGTGCGCCGTGGTGGTTGCAATCGATAGTGGTGGACGGTGCCTATGGTGTGCTTTCATGGGTAGTGGCGGTGATGTTGCCGCCGATGGCGATCTTTTTTCCGCTGTTTACGTTGCTTGAAGACATCGGCTATTTGCCGCGTGTCGCGTTTACGCTCGACCGCGGATTTCAGCGTGCCTGTACTTGCGGTAAACAGGGACTTACCATGTGTATGGGACTCGGGTGTAACGCTGTGGGGGTGACGGGTTGTCGCATTATGGATTCCCCGCGTGAGCGGATCATTGCAACGGTGACCAACAGCATGGTACCGTGTAACGGGCGCTTTCCGCTGTTGATTGCGCTCACGCCGTTGCTGTTTGCGGGAACTTGCGCTTCGTCATGGCGGGCGGCGGCGGTGTTGGCGGCAACCGTGTTGCTCGGTATAGGGATGACCTTGCTCGTTTCGCGTCTGTTGTCGGCTACGTGGTTACGCGGAATGCCGTCTGCTTTTGTGTTGGAATTGCCGCCGTATCGTATGCCGCGTGTGGGGCAGGTGCTTGTACGTTCGGTGCTCGATCGCACGGTGTTCGTGCTTGGAAGGGCGGCAGCGGTGGCAGCGCCCGCCGGTGTAGTGATTTGGTTGCTTGCCAATGTAACGACAGGCGGTGTGCCGCTGATACGGTTGTGTGCCGACTTCTTGGAACCGATCGGAGGCTTGCTCGGCATGGACGGTGCCATCCTGCTTGCTTTTCTGTTGGGGTTTCCCGCCAACGAGATCGTCATGCCGATCTTACTTATGATCTACACAGCAGGAAGCACTCTCAGCGAAACGAGCACAGCGGTGATGAGCGGCATTTTGTTTCAAAACGGCTGGACGCCGCTTACTGTGTGGTGTGTGTTGTTGTTTACACTTTTTCATTGGCCGTGTTCCACGACTTGTCTTACTGTATGGAAAGAAACACGCAGTGTGAAGTGGACGGCGCTTTCCGTTTTACTGCCGACGGCGGTTGGCGTGTTGCTTTGCTTATTCAGCCGCATGGTTACGGCTCTTTTTTAACGAGGGGGAAACCCCTCGTTTTATTTTGCCCATACTGTTGACAAGCGTTTTTGTTTTGTGGTATCTTTAAAACACTATGATAACGGAGGAAGCGTATGAAACAGTTGTTTTGTAAATACAAGGAAATGATACTGTATATCTTTTTCGGCGCGTTAACCACTCTTGTGGATCTGGTGGTGTACAAACTTTGTACACTGGTGTTTGGTACACAGTTATATCTCGTTTGGAATGTGGTCGCGTGGGCGGCGGCGGTGATGACGGCGTTTTTCACCAACAAACTGTGGGTGTTCGAAAGTAAGAGTTGGGCACCCGCCGTATTACGGCGGGAATTGCCTGCTTTTGTCGGTGCACGTGTGGCGTCTTTGCTGATTGCCGAGGCAGGATTGTTCATTGCTATTGATCTGTTGGGTTTTGGTGCATGGTCGTTGGCATTGCCGTTTGTTACGGTGAACGGTCACGATATCTGCAAGATTCTTTTACAGGTGATCGTGTTGATTTTGAATTATATTTTCAGCAAATTAGTGATCTTCAAAAAGGAGAGAGAGGACAATGGAACTGCAAGGTAAGAAAATCAATTTCTTAGGTGACAGCATCACCGAAGGCCACGGCACGTCTGCGCCCGGCAAAAAGTTCAGCGATCTTTTGGCCGCGGAATACGGTGTGATCTCCCGCAACTACGGCATCGGCGGTACGCGTATTGCCAAACAGCATACCCCGTCGGTTGAGCCGCGCTGGGATCGTGATTTTGTCACACGTACTGCCGAGATGGAAGCCGATGCCGATGTCGTGGTGGTGTTCGGTGGTACAAACGATTACGGCCACGGCGATGCGCCGCTCGGTGAGATGAGCGATCGTGATCCGCTCACTTTCTACGGTGCATTACACACGCTGTATACGGCGCTCATCACGAAATATCCCGATAAACCGATCGTGGTCTTGACTCCCTTGCACCGTTGCAATGAATTCTCTCTCCGCGGAGACGGCGGTAAGCCGCAGGACGTGGCACCGCTTAAGACCTATGTGGAGATCATTCGCGAAGTAGCGGAATATTACTCGTTGCCCGTGTTGGATCTGTATGCCGCGAGCGGCATGCAGCCCGAAGTGCCCGTGATCAAAGAGCGGTATGTGCCCGACGGACTGCATCCGAACGATGCGGGACACGTGATCCTGGCGGAAAAGATCGCCGCTTTTTTGAAAGGACTGTAAGGATGGATTTTCAGGATTTGATATACAAGCGGCAATCCTGCCGTAGCTACGAGGCCGATCGCGCAGTGGAAGAAGAAAAACTCGCAGCCATACTGGAAGCGGCGCGCATGGCGCCTTCGGCATGTAACGGTCAGCCGTACCGCATTACCGTTTGTCACGGCGCATGTGCCCGTGCGGTGGCGAAGGCGACTATGGGGATGGGAATGAACAAATTTGCCGCCGATGCCCCGGTAATGCTCGTGATTTCGGAAGAGGCATACGTCAAATCGGCGGCGGTCGGTGCGCGTGTGAAGAACAACGATTATCGTTCGATCGATATCGGGATTCTGGCGGCGTATATTACCGCGGCGGCAACCGAACAGGGTCTTTCCACCTGTATTTTAGGGTGGTTGGACGATCAAAAAATTCGCACGTTATGCGGTTTGTCACATCCCGTGCGTTTGGTCATCACTCTCGGTTACGCCAAAGCGGGCGACCCGTTGCGGGAGAAAAAACGCAAACCGGCAGAAGAATGGATCTGTGTCAAAGAGGAATGAGGACGGCTATGGGAAAACAAAACATTGACGTGGCGGCGTATGTCTGGCCTGCCTACACGGGCAAGGAACTGCGCACCCGTATTTTTTGGGCAGACGGCATCGGCGAATGGCAGACGGTAAAACGCGAGCACATCAAACCCGAATACAATTATGTTTGGAATCGCCAACCGTTGTGGGGGTATCAGGACGAAGCCGACCCCGAGGTGATGGAGATGCAGATCGAAGAAGCGGTTTCGCACGGTGTAAACACCTTTATTTACGATTGGTATTGGTACGACGATCGTCCGTTTTTGGAAAATTGCCTGAACGATGGGTTCTTAAAAGCAAAAAACAACCACAAAATGAAGTTCTACATCATGTGGGCGAATCACGATGCGGGTCAAACGTGGAACTACGATCTCAGCAGCAGTGACGGCGATTACGTATGGCTCGGCAAGGCGACCGAAGCGCAATTCCATACCATTGCCAAACGTTGGATCGCGCAGTATTTTACCCGCGAAAACTATTATATGATTGACGGAAAACCCGTTGTCAGCATCTATGATCTGGAGAATTTTATCAATGGTCTCGGCGGTATTGAAAAGGTGAAGGAGAATCTTCGCTGGTTACAGGAAGAGGCAAAAGCCGCCGGCCTTCCCGGTGTACACGTACAGATGATCAAATGGGGTGAACTTACCCTCAATTTGTCGGGGTTCGACGGCGGCGCCCGTCCTGTGACTCCCGAACTTGCAAAAGAGATCGGATTCGATTCGCTCACTCATTATCAGATGGCGCATTTTGCCGATATCGACCGCGATTATACCGAGATCATTCCCGATATGGAGAAGGAATGGGTGACGGTAACGAGGGAGTATCCCGTGCCGTATTTTCCGCATGTGTCGATCGGCTGGGATAACAATCCGCGCTTTTCGTGTTTCCGTCCCGGTGTGGTGAAGAACAACACGCCCGAACACTTTAAAACCGCTTTACAAAAAGCCAAAGCGTTTTGTGAAGAACACCAACTGTCGATGGTAACGATCAACAGCTGGAACGAATGGACCGAAACGAGTTATCTTGAACCCGACGATCTGTATGGCTACGGCTATCTTGATGCGGTGCGCGACGTGTTTTCGGGATCATAAGCCAAAGGCCCTTGTGAGCGATCACAAGGGCCTTTAATTTATGTGAAGTGAACGGTTTTGGTTTCGCCGGGTCGTATGAACACTTTTTGAAATCCGCAAAGGTTTTTGTGCGGAATATACTCGAAGCGTAACACGGTATAGTTGACATCGTACCCGCCGCGGTTTTCGAGTGTGACGGTGCGTTCGTCTGTCCATTCTTCACGGATATCCGAATAAGTGAGACCGTGACCGAAGGGGAAGACGGGTTCGCCTTTAAAGAATTTGTAAGTGCGGTTTTCCATGGAGTAATCTTCAAACGGCGGGAGATCATCGACCGAACGATAGAAGGTGACCGGTAAACGGCCGGACGGGGAGACCTTGCCGAACAGCACGTCGGCGACCGCGTTGCCGCCTTCCGCGCCGGGATAGAAACACTGGATAACGGCGGCACAATGCTCTTTGGCAAAGGAGAGGTCGACGGCACTGCCGCTGACATTTACGAGAACTACAGGTTTACCGGTGCCCACCACGGCTTCGATCAACTCCCGTTGCGGGTGGGGAAGGTCGAGTGTGGCGCGGTCGCCGCTCATGTCGGCGTTGTAGGCGTCGCCTTCTTCGCCTTCCATTTTCGGATTGAGTCCTACACACACCACGGCCACATCGGCGTTGCATGCTGCCAGGATCGCTTCGTTCAGGATTTTACCGCCGTCTTCCGTGTTTTCCCAAATGTCACAACCGACGGCGTACAATAGGCGGGCGTCACTGCCGTCTTGAATACCGCGCAACAGGGTGCTGTACCGCGAGGGTGTGCCGTTGTAGTTGCCGAGCAAAACGGATCTATCGTCGGCATTGGGGCCGATGACCGCGATGGTTTTCACCTCTTTCAACGGGAGAATACCGTCGTTTTTCAGCAACACAAGGCTTTCTTGTGCCATGCGCCGATTCAGTGTGCGATGGGTTTCACACTCCACCACATCGTAAGGGATGGCATCGTATTCGCAATCGGTATCGAACATACCGAGTCGGAAACGTGCGGTAAACAACCGTTCGACTGCCGCTGTGACGGTATCTTCGTCGATAAGGCCGAGTGCCACGGCGGTCTTCAACCATTTGTATGCCGATCCGCAGTTGAGTTGACAGCCGTTGTTAACCGCCAATGCCGCACTTTCCGCTTCGTTAGCGGTTACTTTGTGATGGTTGTTTATATCGCAGATCGCCCCGCAATCCGACACCACATATCCGTCAAAACCAAACTCACCGTAAAGAATTTGACCGAGCAGTGTGGGGGAGGCGCAACACGGTTCCCCGTTCAACCGATTGTAAGCGCCCATAACAGCGGAAGGTTTGGCGTGTTCAATGCAATAGCGAAAGGCCCATAAGTAGGTTTCGCGCAAGTCTTTTTCGCTGACAACGGAATTGAACCCGTGGCGTCCCGCTTCAGGACCGCTGTGGGCGGCAAAGTGTTTGATCGTGGCATCGATTTTACGATATTTGCCGTTCCCTTGCAAACCGGTGATAAAAGCGGTGGCCATTTGGGCGGTAAGATACGGATCTTCGCCGTAGGTTTCGTGGCCGCGACCCCAACGCGGATCGCGGAAAATATTGATATTGGGCGACCAATAGGTCAGTCCTTGATATTTTCCTGTGTAACCGAAGGTCTTATATTGGTTATATTTGGCGCGTGCTTCGTCCGAAACGGCGACGGCAACGGTGTGTAGCAATTCTTTGTCGAACGATGCCGCCATGCCGATAGCTTGCGGAAACACGGTGGCGGTGCCCGCGCGAGCTACTCCGTGTAAGCACTCGTTCCACCAGTTATAGGCGGGGACCCCCAATCGTTCAATGGCAGGGGCGTCGTATACCATTTGGGCTAATTTTTCAGCCAAGGTCATTTGAGATACCAGGGCTTTGGCGCGCTCTTCAAACGTCATAGATATCACCTCACAGGCAGTATACCACGACCAAAAGACGATGTAAACACAAAAATTTGTGATGTGTTCGGACATCTTTTTGTTCATAAAATGTTCATAAAACCGCCGCAACTGTGTAACAGACGGAAAAATGTGGTATGCTACAATGAGATGTATTAACATTGGGGGTATTGTTCATGTTGCAACTTTGTCATATAAAAAAGGAGTATCCCGCAGGTAACGGGAAGGTAGAAGCGCTGAAGGGGATCGATCTGCGATTCCGTCGGGCGGAATTTGTGTCGATTCTCGGCCCGTCGGGGTGCGGAAAGACCACGATGCTGAATATTATCGGCGGCCTCGATGGGTATACCGAAGGGGATCTTATTATCAACGGGCGTTCGACCAAAGAGTTTAAAGATCGCGACTGGGATGCGTATCGCAACCATTCGGTCGGCTTTGTGTTCCAAAGTTATAATCTGATTCCGCATCAGACGGTGTTGCAAAATGTGGAGTTGGCGCTGACGTTGTCGGGCGTATCTAAGACAGAGCGCCGCGCCCGCGCCAAGAAAGCGCTCGAAGACGTGGGGCTCGGCGACCAGCTTAAAAAGCGCCCGAGTGAAATGTCGGGCGGCCAGATGCAACGTGTGGCGATCGCGCGTGCATTGGTGAACGATCCCGACATCATTCTGGCTGACGAACCTACGGGCGCGTTGGATACCGAAACCAGTGTGCAGGTGATGGAGATCCTGAAAGCCATTTCTCACGATCGCTTGATCGTTATGGTGACGCACAATCCCGATCTGGCCGAGCAATATTCCTCGCGTATCATCCGCATGCTGGACGGTGTGATTACCGACGATTCCCGCCCCCTTTCGGCCGAGGAGATCGCGGCAACCGACGAATCGTACGCTGTTGCGCCCGTTTCCCAAAAGAAGGAGAAAAAGCCGTCGATGTCCTTCGGTACTTCCTTCATGTTGTCGCTGAAAAATCTGTTCACCAAAAAGGGTCGCACCACACTGACGGCGTTTGCGGGCTCTATCGGTATTATCGGTATTGCGTTGATCTTGTCGGTTTCACAGGGAACCACAGCCTATATCGATGCGGTGCAGGAAAGCACCCTTTCGGCCTATCCGCTAACGCTCGAAGCCACCACGGTGGAACTTACCACCTTAATGGAAGCGTTTATGAACATTCAAAGCGATGAAGTAACTCACACCGACGATGCGGTGTATAAGAAATCGGCGCTTTACGATATGGTCAATGCCATGAACTCATTGGAAGAGACCGAAAACGATCTGAAATCTTTCCGCGAGTTCTTGGAAAAGGAGCTGAAAAACACCGAGTCGCCGCTGTATGAGGCGGTAAACGGTGTACAATACGGCTACGATCTGGATATGCTGATCTACACCGAAAACGTAGACGGTGCCATTTTGCGGGCAGATACCGAAGAGATCCTCACCGAACTGCTCATTACCTATATGGGTGTGGATATGTCGGCGATGTCGTCGCTGAGTTCGGCATCACCGATGATGTCGATGAGTACGATGTCCACCGGATTGTGGCAGGAATTGCTCCCCGGTAAGGACGGTTCGGTAGTGAATGACCTGTTGTTTGAACAGTATGAGACCGTGTATGGCAATTGGCCGAGTGCCCATGACGAGATCGTGTTGGTTGTAGATGAAAACAACGAACTCGATGACGTGACGTTATACGCGTTGGGGCTTTTACCGGAAGAGGAAATGGCCGCATTGATCAACGCGAGCATGGATGGCACAATACTCGAATCGAAAGACAATCGCTGGACATTTGAAGAGATCGTCGGAAGAAGCTATAAGACGATTTTGTCTGCCGACTGTTATGTGTGGGATGAGACACAGGGCCGATATACCGATTTGCGCGATACCGAGGCGGGATTGCGCTATCTCTACGATACCGCAATGCCGTTGAAGGTAACGGGTATCATCCGCCCGAAAAAGGACAGCGACACGGCGATGTTGACCGGCAGTATTGCCTATACGCATCTGCTGACCGAGTATTTGATCGAAAAAGCGGAAGGGTCGGATGTCATTGCGGCCCAGCTGGCTTCGCCGCACAAAGACGTGCTGACCGGTCTACCTTTCAAATCCAATACGGGTAACTTGACAAACGAACAAAAAGAGGCGGATTTCCGTGCCTACATTGCCGATATGACCAATGCGGAAAAGGCGGCGCTGTATGTGGCGATGCAGTCGATCCCGTCGGCGGAGTTTGTGCAACAGCAGTTGGAGGCCGCGCTCGGCAACATGACTCGTGAGATGCTTGAAAACATGTTGAAAGAAGGTCTTTCGGATCAGATGGGTGTTAGTGCGGAGGAGATCGCCGCCTATCTTGCGGCCATGTCGGATGAAGAACTGAATGCTTTGGTTGCGAAATCCTTTACCGAACAGATCAAAGCGCAATATGCCGAAAACGTCCGTGAACAGATGAGCACCCTGTCGGAAACGGAGTTGATCGGTGCGCTGGAATTTACGTTGCCGACGCTGACAGCAGAGCAGTGCGCGGTATATTACGATGAATTGATGGAATTTTCGGATACCACCTACGAGGATATTTTGGTAGCGATGGGGTATTTGGATCTGGAATCTCCCGCCACCATCAACCTGTATGCCTCCTCCTTTGAAAATAAGGATATTATCGAAGAAGCGATTGCCGATTACAATAAGACGGTGGATGAGGTGCATAAGATACGCTATACCGACTACATCGGTTTGATGATGTCTTCTATCACCACCATCATCAATGCCATCACCTATGTGCTGATCGCGTTTGTGGCGATCTCGTTGATCGTATCCTCTATTATGATCGGTGTCATCACCCTCATTTCGGTGCAGGAACGTACGAAGGAGATCGGTATTCTGCGTGCGATCGGTGCCTCCAAGCGTGACGTGTCGAGCATGTTCAATGCAGAGACGATGATCGTCGGCTTTGCGGCGGGTGTGCTTGGTATCGGCGTGACGTATCTTTTGTGTATTCCCATTAATCTGATCTTGAATTATGTGACGGGTATTGCCGCCCTGCGTGCGGTATTGCCCCCGGTTGCCGCCTTGATCTTGGTAGGTATCAGCGTGTTGCTGACCTTGATCGCCGGTATCATTCCTTCTCGCAGCGCGGCGAAGAAGGATCCTGTTGTGGCGCTTCGTACCGAATAAGCAGAAAAACGGGACACAACCGACGGTGGGGGCCGTTTTTGTATATGTAAAAAGGGG
>JAZNTV010000007.1:0-63327 GCA_045591985.1 Acutalibacteraceae bacterium | reverse complement strand
AGCCGAAGAACTTGATGGTGTAGATCTTCTTGCCGGTGATCTCGAATTCGACCGTGCCGTCCGCTGCCATCGGCAGGTCGGCGATCTCCTTCTCTTCCAGCGAGACGTACTTCACCGCCGTCCACTTCTTGCCGGAGTAGGCGGGCAGTTCGAATTCCGCCTGCTCACGCTCGACCGGAGACTGTGCCGTCTCGATCGGTGCGATGCCGCCGTTCAGACGAATGGTGGTCTTGACCGGCTTATCCGACGGGTTGAACAGACGGACAACGTAGCCGTCGCCATCCTCAGCACGCTTCACGGCGCTGACGTTCAAGCGCTCGGTGCCCAGTTCCAGGAAGGAGTGGGTCGCGGCGTTCTTGCCGTGCGCGGTGGGCGCGATCTGGCACATGATGAAGTCGAGGTTGAACTGCTCGGAAGCGCCCCAAACGTTGCCTTCCTCCCAGTCGCCCTTATGCGGCAGGAACGCGTAGTGGAACTCGTTCTTGCCGAGGCACTGCGAGCCCTTCTCCCAGGTGTAATCCTGCATATCGGAGGTGATGCAGATACGCAGCGGGAACGCACGCAACAGCGTGAGATACACGGTACCGTCCTCGTCGTCGGACGCTTCATACGCCTTCAGACCCTCGTTCAAGAGCGCCGCGCCGATCTTGCCGTCGGTCACGTCCACGAAGGAGTTCATCGGATGCTCGGTCATCGGGATCTCGTCAAACAGCGAGTAGTCGAGTTTCTCGATCTGGCGCTTCAAAACGTCGAACTGACCCTGAGCATAGGAGAACTCGGATTGGATACCGGTCGGGAAACCAACCTGCAGATAGTGATCTTCGGAGTTGTTGAACACGGTGGTCTGCACATCGACCCAACGGCAACCCTTGCGCAGGGAGACCAAGCTGATGATCTGGCAGGGGTTGAGGTGCGGCGAACGGGACTTCTCATCCATCGTGCGGCCTTCGGGCAGTGCCCAATCGATCTGCACACGGAAGGTGGTCTCGAGCTGACCTTCGTGTACCAACGTGATCTTCGCGTTGGTGTTCAAGGTGGTGAAAACTTCGTTGTTCTCGGGCAAAATGTGCTGCCACGGATCACCGATCTCCGCCGAATCCTTGAAGAAGTTCAAACCGTTATAGGTCTTGCCGTTCTCCTTGTCCACCACGTTGAAAGTACCGTTCGCGTTGAAGGTAACGCGGAGGAACTCGTTTTCCATTGCCTGCACACCGCGCAGCATGGTGATCGGGGTGGTCGCACGCTCGTGCGGGATGCACTGCACTTTCAGCGCCTTGTAGCCCATCGCGGGGATATCCTTCACTTCGAGCATCAAGGTGTACTGTTGGGTGTGCAACACGTTTGCCACGTCGTTCGGGTTCTGGATGATCTGCGCATTGTTGCGATCCACAGCCAGAATCTGATAGGTCAAACGCTTGCCGTCGGTGTCGAGGATCTCGAACTGACCGCAATGCCACTCGGCAGGGATCTGCAGAACGACCTTCACGACTTCGGTACGCACGAAGGGCGCGGGGTTGAACACCACGAGCGCCGCCGTGTCGCGGCTCCAGTCACGCAGGTCGATGTCGCCCGCCACGTCCATGAACGCACGCTCGAGCACGCAGCTGGAGAGCTCGCGGGACTGACGGAAACGGTAGATAACGTCTTCGTAGATAACGTCACGGCCGCAAGCGCCAATGGAATCGTGACCGTGGTTCTGCAACAGGTAGTTGTAGGACAGGTCGATCACGTTCTGCGGATAGGGAGCGCCGCACAGTGTGGCGAACACCGCCATCGGTTCTGCATAGTTCTGGATCTGACGCTCGGTGTTGAAGTTCGCCTGCTTGATGTAGGTGCGGGCGGAGAGGATCCAACCGAACATAGCCGACACCGAACCCTTGGTGTAGGGGTGGCGCATTTCGCCCTTCAACACGCGGGTGTTGGGATCGAATTCGTCGATGATGCCCTGCTCCATTTCACGCAGGGTGCTGTGGAAGACTTCCGCCTCGGGCAACGCTTCGTTCAGATCTTTGATCATCTGCACTTCGCGGATGTCGGGGCAGGAGGAGTCGTGGCCTGCCGACCAGAAACGGTGGGAGGTGGTCCACTCGCCGTCCTGCTCACGCAGAGCCTGCTCGCCGCGGGGCTTGATGTGCTCTTTGTGATACTCGAAGAACGGGTGCGCATACTGGTAGTCCAGTTCGCAGAAGTTTTCATCGGTAAACTTGAAGATACCGTTGTTGTCGTTCCACTTGAAGTCGCGCAGACCTTCGTCGGGCACATTAAAGTAAGTCGGGCGCTGCACCACGTACCAGATGTTGTAACGCGGACGGTGCGCCAAACGGGATGCGTACACGCGGGTGCCGTCCGGGCTTTCCCAGAAGAATTCGGAAGTAGGAGCCTGGTGGGTGTTCAAACCGCGATAGAAAGAGGCGAAGTGGATATCGAAGCCCGCATAGATCTGCGGCAACTGCGAGATCTGGCCCCAGCCGAACGGGGAGTAACCCGTCTTGCTGATGCCGCCCATTTCCTTACCGATCTTGTGACCGAGCAACAGGTTACGGATCAAGGATTCCCCGCCGACCGAGAATTCATCCGGCAGACAGAACCAAGGGCCGATACCGATACGGCCTTCGGAAACGAACTTCTTGAACTTTTCCTTCTTCTCGGGATAGATCTCCAAATAGTCCTGCACAGGCATGGTCTGCGAGTCCATGTGGAAATGACGGAATTCGGGGTTCTTTTCCAGAATATCCATCAGCATGTCCAGCATATAGCCGAGCATATACTGGGTGCGGCGTGCCGAGAAACGCCACTCACGGTCCCAGTGCGTATTCGAAATAAAATGGCACTGGATCTTTTTGTTTGCCATGGGTACACTCTCCTTTTATGTAAAATTATTTTTCGCCTTTAATGATCTTCATGATCTCGGTGAAGTTCGGCTCGAAGTAGTTGCAGACCGCTTTGGTGCCGCTTTCTTCAATGTTACCGCCCGCGATACCGACGGTGGTGTAACCCGCCAAACGAACCGAGCAAGCACCGGCGCCGCTGTCTTCAATACCGATCACGCGGTTACGGTTCGCAAACGCGGCACCGAGACCGACGATGGAGGTTTCGGAATACAGCCACGGATGCGGCTTCGGCGACAACTCGCCCAACGTACCGACCGAACCCTTGCGCAGCGGGAAACCTGCCGAGATGATGGCATCGTAGAAATCTTTGGGGTCGCCCATGCCCAGCGTTTTGAACGCCGAGAGGATTTCGGGCCATGCTTTCTCATACAGACCGGAGGTCACGAGACCAAGCTTTATACCCATGGATTTCAACTCGAGCAGGAAGTCTTTCACGCCTTCGGTGGGGGTGAAGGCGCCGTCTTTGCCGCGGCCCGCCATGATCTCTTCCATCTCGCGATGGGTATGCTCAAAATAGAAGTCACGCGCTTTGTCGAGCGAGGCACCGGGGCAATACTTGTCGATGCAATACTGCAGGTGCTCCGACACGCTGTGGCCGGAAACAAACGGCATATCCGCCTCTTCCAGTTCGAACTTCGGGTTGCCGAGCAGGCTGGCGATACTCATCTGGATGATCCAGATCCAGAACTCTTCGCTGCGCACGGTAGTGCCGTCGAGATCCATCAACACGGTCTCCACGGGACGCTCCAGCGACACGGGGAGCACGGGATAATACACGGGATATGCGATCGCGGACTTCACGCACGCGAGCGACTTGTCACCGAAGGAGACGAACTCTACCTTCTGGTCACCGGTCGCGACGATGTCTACAACGCCGTTCTTACCCGTGACAAAACGACCGTCTTCGGTCTGCGTCAACAGGTGAAAACCGCTGTCGGGTCCCACATCACCCAGATCGGGGATGTGAATGATCTTGTCCAAGCTCATTCTTTACATACCTCTCTTGCTTTTAGAATAGTTCGCATATAATGCTAATCATAGAATACCAAAATATAGTAAAGTTTGCAATAGTTTTTTCAAAAATATTGTGGTTTCGTGAGAATTTTTTCGGCTTGAGCCATAAGAAGACGCCTGTGAGACTTTTCTCACAGGCGTCTTCTTAATCTACGCGAATAATACCGTCGGTGTATTCGGTGCCGCGTTCAAGGGGGGTGGGGAGGGTGAACCCGTACCAATCGGCGGCACGGCATTCGATCTTCCACACATCGCGCGCAAACCCTTCGAGCAATTTGGCTTGGGAGGCGCGGGTAAGGAGGGGCAGGGAGGCGGTGATCTTGGCCTTCGCGAGGATCTCTCGCCCTCGATCGTTCATACCGAGTACACGCAGATACGGCGGCGTATGAGTAGCAAAATCGGCAGGAATGTCCAGCATTGCCGCCCACAAAAGACGTTGCAGACGGGTCAGCGTATAGCGCTTGGTTTTAAGTGCGTCCAACAGCCCGGCGAGCGAGTCGGCGGTGGAAACCGCATTATACAAACGGTTTTCGAGCCCCTCGCTGATGCCTGCCAGCGTGGCCATGCGTGCGGCGCTCATGGTGCGCAATTTCAAGAGCATGGCACGCTCAATGCGGGTTACATCGGCGGGCGCGCGCCCTTCTGCCATCGCCTGGTTGCACCGGATAAAGGACTCACGCGGCATGAACGCGGCGGCGTTGTTCCAACGATTCTCTTTTGCCATGCGGCGCAAAAAGCCGGCTGAAGCACTGTGTCCCACGGGGTATTCGTCGTCGTGTGCCGCCCCTTGTCGTTCCACCGTGAAGGGGAGGATGGGGGATTGCAAACGGTGTAATGCTTTCAAATATTCCAATCCGAGCACGTTGTTGGGTGTAGCAAGCAACCGTGCGGCACGAGTGCCGCCCACTTCTTGCATGGCGAACTGATACGCCTCAGCCGCCGTACCGCCATATTCCATGCGACCGCGTACGATCGAGAGATAGCGTTCGTCTTCCATTACGGCTGCCGCTTGTTCCAAGGCTTCCAGATCGCCGCACTCACTCCCGAAACTGAGAATGTCCACGCAACCGAGTGCGTGAAGCAACGAAATGCCGCCGAAAGCAAAACCTTCCGCCGAGGTAAGGACCCATGGCAACGGCAGTTCCAAGACCAGGTCTACGCCGCCCGCGAGTGCTGCCTGTACGCGATCGGTTTTGTGAAACAGCGCCGGCTCACCGCGCTGGACAAAGTTGCCGCTCATTACCGCAACCACGTGGGTCGCATCCGCCAAACGCGGGTCGCGGGTCATCGTGATGTGATCGGCATGGCCGTTGTGAAACGGATTGTATTCCGCAACGATACCGGCGATTTTCATAAATATCCACCCTTTCGGACATTTTTAGAGAAAAAGCACTTGCAAAATACAAGGAAATGTATTATCATATCACTTGTGTATGTCTCCAATTACAGTATACCGCAAACGGAGACGAAAATCAACCATAAGTGAGAGGACGATGGAAAAATGAAAATCTTGGTCATCAACGCGGGCAGTTCGTCGCTGAAGTATCAGTTGATCGATATGACCGACGAATCTTTGGTCGTGAAAGGTATGTGCGACCGCATCGGTATTGAGGGCGGTAACTTCAAATATCAGGTGCCCGGCCGCGATCCCTACAAAGTGGATGTGCATATGAACAACCACGAAGAAGCGATCAAATTGGTTATCAGTAAGTTGACCGATCCCGAGATCGGCGTGATCCGTTCGATGGACGAAATCGGTGCGGTGGGTCACCGCGTGTTGCACGGCGGCGAGGAATTCTCCGGTTCGGTGTTGGTAAACGAGGATGTGAAAGCGGCGGTGCGTCGTTGCTTTGAACTCGGCCCTCTCCATAATCCCGCCAACCTGATCGGCATCGAAGCGTGCGAAGAGATCATGCAGGGCGTGCCGCAGGTTGCCGTGTTCGATACGGGTTTCCATCAGACCATGCCCGACTACGCGTATCTCTATCCGCTGCCCTATGAGTATTACGAGAAATACAAGATCCGCCGTTACGGCTTCCACGGCACCTCTCATCGCTATGTTTCGATGCGTGCGGCTGACGTGCTCGGTCGCCCGGCGGAAGAACTGAAGATCGTTACCTGCCACCTTGGCAACGGTTCGTCGGTTGCGGCGGTGAAGGGCGGCAAGTGCTACGATACCTCGATGGGTACCACGCCGCTTGAAGGCTTGATGATGGGTACGCGTTGCGGTTCCATCGACCCGGCCATTGTTCCGCTGATCATGAAGAAGGAAGGCCTCACTCCCGATGAGATGGATACCATCATGAACAAGAAGTCGGGTATCCTCGGTGTGTCCCAAAAGACCAGCGACAACCGCGACATCGAAGAGGGTGCCCGTAACGGGGATGCGCGTTGTCAGTTGATCGAGAGTATGCTGGTGCATCAGATCACCAAATACATCGGCGGCTATGCAGCGGCTATGGGCGGTATCGATGCGGTCGTTTTCACCGGCGGTATCGGCGAGAATAACCCGCATTACCGTGCTCGCATTGCCGAGAATCTGCGTTTTATGGGTGCAAACATCGATGAAGAGCGCAATGCGGCCTGCATGCGTGACGGTTGCTGCGAGACCGATCTTTCCGTTGGCGATGCAAAATTGCGTGTGCTCGTGATTCCTACCAACGAAGAATTGATGATCGCTCGCGATACCCGCGATATCGTCTGCTAAAGCATGCAAAGCGAGTGCTCGGTAGAACACTCGCTTTGTCTATATTACGGAGGTGCTGTTATGCAAGGTTTTGACCGTTTTGGTGTAATGATTGACTGTTCCCGTAACGCGGTTATGACGGTGGAACAGGTGAAGAAGTTTATTCTTGTTTTGAAAAAGATGGGGTATGACCAGGTACAGTTGTACATGGAAGATACCTATGAAGTGGATGGTCAACCGTTGTTCGGCTATCTTCGCGGTCGTTATTCCCGTGAAGAACTGCGCGAGATGGATGATTTCGCCTTTGAACATGGGGTGGAATTGGTACCGAATGTGCAGACGCTGGCCCATATGACCGCGTTCCTGCGTTGGCACGGTGAATTGCGGGATACCGAAAACATCTTCCTCGTGGGAAATGAGGATGTGTACAATCTGATCGACAGCATGTTTTCCTCGCTGCGTGCGTCCTTCCGCACCGAAAAGATCCACATCGGTATGGATGAAGCGCATATGCTCGGTCGCGGCCGGTATTATGACGAGCACGGTCCGCAAGACCGTGTGGAGATTCTGCTCTCTCACTTGAACCGCGTGTGCGAAATCGCAGACAAGTACGATTTCAAGCCGATGATGTGGAGCGATATGTTCTACAAACTCGCCGGCGGTGGTGATTACTACGTGACCAATACGAAGTTTGATCCGACGGTGAAGGAGAAGATCCCGCATAACCTTACGCTTGTATACTGGGATTACTATACCCACGACAAAAAGCGCTACGCGGGTATGATCAAAGGGCATCAGCAGTTGAGCGATCGTATCGTCTTTGCGGGCGGCGCGTGGAAATGGGTCGGCTTTACGCCGCACAACGATTTCGGCATTCGTGCCACCAAAGCGGCGATTTCCGCTTGTAAAGAGGGCGGTATCCGTGAAGTGTTCCTCACCATGTGGGGCGACAACGGTGCGGAATGCTCGTCCTATGCGGTGTTGCCGTCGTTGTGTTACGCCGCGTGCCTTGCGCAGGGTATCACCAAAATGGCGGATATCAAGGCGAAATGCTATGAGTGGCTCGGCGTGAAGTACGACGATCTGTTGTTGCTCGACCTGCCCGATCAGATCGAGATCATCAAAGACGGCGTGGCCATGCCTTCCAAGTATTTTCTCTATGCCGATTGCTTTGCTTCGATATTCCAGAACACCGAAAAAGCGGAATATGCGGCGAAGTACGCCGCGATTGCGCGTCGCTTGAGCCTTGCGGTGAAGCGGACGGGCGAGTACGGCTATTTGTTTGATACGTTGTCCAAACTGTGTGCGGTACTTTCGGTGAAGGTCAATATCTGCACGCGCACGCGCGAAGCGTATGCGAGCGGGGATCGCGCGCAACTCGACGCGGTGATCGCGGATTACAAGAAGATGATCCGCTTGACACGCAATTTCTACAAAGCGTTCCGCTCCCAGTGGATGTACGAAAACAAACCGCACGGGTTTAATGTGCAGGATACGCGTCTGGGCGGTCTGATGCAGCGCATGCAGGCGTGCCTCGACACCTTGATCGACTACCGCGACGGCAAGGTGGGCTCGATTCCCGAGTTGGAAGACGAGATCGTACCGTTTGCGCAAGGTCTGATCGGCTACAACGATTGGGCGCAATCTACCGGTACGAATTTGTACGGATACTTGTATTAAAGCGAAAATGCAGTAAAAAAGATGCACAAACGGGCTTACCGGCCGCGGTTTGTGCATCTTTTTTTGTTGTTTCGACTGCTGACGGAGTGTCACCGTCAAAGCCAAAGGGGTCTGTCGGCCCAAAGAACGGGGGAGACCTTGACTCATGTCAGCGGTCTTAAACGGATCTGTTCCAACAAGTTTAAGTGATAAGTATCTACCAACCGTTGCGCTTTTTCGCGGGAGGCGTCGTCGCAGGCATCCCGCACCTCGTGGGCATCAAACCCGAATACTACGGGGGCGCCCTCTTCACCCGCTATGCGCCAAAAATCGTCGTGCGGGTAGAAGCGATTGGTGCGGATACCCAAAAAGTTGATTTCCAGCGGCACGTTGCATTCACGGGACGCCACGCAGACCTTACGCATTTCGCGATCGTAATAGGCAGGGTCGCCGTTAAAGGTGTAAATGTCGGGATGTGCTACATAGGTGAATGCCCCTGTGCGAATGGCATCCACTTCAAGGGCGGCAAAGGTTGCAAGCTCGGCCTCCGGCTTGTTATCCCAGGTTGAGTGAATGGCATCGGGGTAGCATTCGGGTTTCAAAAAATGCTGACCCAGAATCAAGTATTCTGCACCGTAATTGATGGCGTTTTGTTTCATCTCTTCGAAGAACTCGGGATAGTATTCCATTTCAAAACCCAAGTGGATCTCTATTTGGTCACGGTATTTCTCGCGCAGGCGCTCAATGGCGGCATGATACAGCGGTACTTCCGAGACCGACACGCGATACGAAGATTCGAGCCCGTTCGGGAAGCAGAAGGGAAAATGGTCGGAAAATCCCATGTGGGTGACACCGCCCGCGATGGCACGTTGTACGTATTCTTCCTCCGTGCCGCTTGCGTGGTGACAGCGGAAAGTGTGGGTATGATAATTGTATTTCACAGATATGCGCCCCTTTCGAAGATGGTTTCAGTATAACACAAGAGGGAGAAAAGTCAAGATTTAAGGACAATAAAAAGCCGCTCATTCGAGCGGCTTTTTACTACACTTACTCGTGGTGCGGTCCTGTTCCGTCGTGTTTGCGGAACAGCAGGGAGATGCACCAGACGGCGGCCAAGCCGACCAGTGTGTAGATAATACGGCTGAAGATGGCATCCTGCCCGCCGAAGATCCACGCAACCAGATCGAATTGGAACAATCCGATACTGCCCCAGTTGAGCCCGCCGATAATGGCGAGGATCAACGCCAGTTTGTCCAGCATAAAAGCGCCCTCCTTTTTCGGTTTCTGCGATGCAGATACCGCACAGGGCGGCCTGCGCGGTTAGTATCACCCGCAAGCCTTCAATTATGCAACGACACAAATTTTAAAAATAGCGAACCAAAGAGACGACTTTGCCGAGAATGGAGACCTCGGGGACGATGATAGGTTCGAACGCATCGTTTTCGGGTTGGAGTCGGAACTGTCCGTCTTCTTTGAAGAAGCGTTTTACCGTAGCCTCTTCGCCAACCAGCGCCACGACGATATCGCCGTTTTCTGCTGTTCCGGTACGCCGCACGATCACAACGTCGCGATCCAAAATACCGGCGTTGATCATACTGGTGCCGCTGACGCGCAAGGCAAACAGTTCCTTCACGTCGTAATGCCCGGTGTAGGGAACGTAATCTTCCACTTCTTCCACAGCGAGAATCGGCATACCGGCCGTTACGCGGCCGATGAGCGGCACACGACCGGCGGGCGGCGGTGCGGCTTTGGTGTCGGTTCCTTTCACGCGAATGGCGCGGTTTAAGCCGCTTTGACGCGAAATATAGCCTTCGTCTTCCAAGGTTTTAAGATAGGCATGCACGGTGGAGGTGGATTTGATGCCGGCAGCCGTACAAATTTCGCGCACGGTGGGAGGCAGACCGTCTTGCGCGCGCTCTTGTAGAAATGCCAGAACCGCTTGCTGTTTCTTTGTCAATTCGCCCATGTGTTATCCGTCCTTTCTTATGCTTCGGTAAAATATCGAACATTAGTTTTCTTTAGTATAACACACCTTTTCGAAAAAAGCAAACATTTGTTTGCAAATTTCGAAAAATTTTTTATTTGTTTCTAAAAGTCTTACAAAATTGTCACGGTTGGTTCATAAAATGCACACAAATATGCGTTACAATGGGAACGTACCAAGGGGAGGCGACCGAAAGCCTCTTCGGTACCGGTTTCCCCTCGAAACCGACCCCTCCTCAAAACACCCCTCTAAAACGAAACACCTGTCGGAAACGGCGGGTGTTTCGTTTTTGGCGGTTGACGACAAGCGAGAATGTGTGATATACTCTTTTTGCATATGAATTTTGGAGGGATTTCGGTGAATTGTGTCGAACGGTTTGAACAGATCTACGGAAAGGCACCGCAGCATACAGCGTTTACGCCGTATCGTATTTGCCCGCTGGGGGCACATTCCGACCATCAACTTGGCAAGATCACAGGTATTGCTATCGATAAAGGGATCCGCATGGCGTATGGTCCGAAGCAAAACGGTGTAGTGGAGATTCAGTCGTTGCAATTCCCGAAACGTGCACAGTGGCATGTGGCTTCCGCACCGGAAGTGAAAGAGAACGATTGGGCGGATCATCTGCGTGGTGCCACCATCGCGCTTAACCGTCGCTATCCGTTGCGTGTCGGCCTTTGTGCCGTTATCAGCGGTGAGTTGCCGATCGGCGGTTTGTCGTCTTCGGCAGCGGTAATTCTGACCTTCCTGTCCGCGCTGTGTACCATGAACGGTGTGACACTCACACCGCAGGAGATGATCGTGGTCGCACAGGAGGCTGAAAACAAATATGTCGGTGTGTCCTGCGGCAAATTGGATCAATCTTGCGAAGTATATTGTAAAAAAGATCATCTTTTATATATGGATCTGAAAGATGACAGTTATGAACGGATCCCGCAGAAAGACTCCATGAAACCGTATGAGATCGCCATCTTTTTTTCGGGCGTAGAGCGTACTTTGGCGGGCAGTCAGTTTAATATGCGCGTGGATGAGTGCCGCTCGGCAGCGTATGCGCTGAAGGCGTATGCCGGTATGGACTACGGCAAATTTGAAGAGACCAATCTGCGTGATGTGCCGGTGGAGGTATATCATCAATATAAGGATCGTTTGCCCGAAAATTGGCGCCGCCGTGCGGAACACTGGTATACCGAGTTCGATCGTGTACAACGCGGCGCCGAGGCCTGGCGAAACGGTGATATCGAAACATTTGGTCGTTTAAGTTTCGAAAGCGGTCATTCTTCCGTATATAATTGGGAGACCGGTTCGCCCGAACTGAAAGCCTTGTATGACATCATGACCGAAACACGCGGTATTTACGGCGGCCGTTTCAGCGGCGCAGGATTTAAAGGGTGTTGCATGGCGTTGATCGATCCTGCTTATCGTGAGGAGATTGAAGCGGCGGTCACGGCGAAATATCTGAAACTGTTCCCGCAATTAGAAGGAAAGTATTCCGTCTGTTTCTGCCACAGCGCAGACGGTGTGATGCTGTGAGGTGGAATCGATGAAATGTTTGATCTTAGCGGCGGGATATGCCACACGGCTGTATCCGCTGACCGAAAATTTCCCGAAACCGTTGCTCACGGTAGGGGAGAAGACCATTCTGGATTGGTTGGTAGACGATATTGCCGCAACCGATACGGTGGATGAATTTGTGGTGATTTCCAATCATAAATACGCCGCGCATTTCGAAGAATGGGCCAAGACCAAAGCGCCGAAAGTGACCGTGGTAGACGACGGCACATCCACCAACGAGACTCGCTTGGGGGCGGTGTGCGATATTCAATTTGCGATCGAAACTTTGGGGCTCGACGACGATATGTTGGTTATTGCAGGGGATAATGTGTTGGATTTCAGTCTTACACAGTTTACGGCATATGCCAAGGAAAAGAATACCTCTTGCATTATGCGGTATTACGAGCCGAATGCGCAAAAATTGCTCAAGTGCGGCGTGGTGACGATCGACGAACACGATCGCGTTTTGGCGATGACCGAAAAGTCGCCCACGCCCGCTACGCATTGGTGTTGCCCGCCGTTTTATTATTATACCCGTGAAGATGCCCGTTTAATTGAGAAAGGCATGGCCGCCGGGTGCGGTACCGATGCACCCGGCAGTTACGTTGCGTGGCTGTGTAATGAAGTGCCGGTGCACGCGATGGAGATGCCCGGCAGTCGCTACGACATCGGCAACCTGGAAAGCTATGAACAAGTCAAACGCGAATATAAAGGGATAATTACATAAAAAAGAGGCGAGTTTTCTCGCCTCTTTTTGTATAAGCCTTCGTTTTTTCGTCCACAATAGAGATACAACAGAAAACGGAGGCGGTTTGTATGAAAATACGCGATAAAGGATTTTTCGTTACGATGGGTGTTTGTATCTTGGCGGTCGGTGCGGTGGCGGCGGTCAGCCTTTCTTATGCTTTTCCGCGCGAGGAGGATACGGTTCCGCCCGTCACTTCCACTACGACACCCACAGTAACCACTACGGCGGCACAGCAGGTACAAACACCCGTAACCGATGTGCCCGATCTGCGTACCACCGTTACCACCACGGCGACCGACGCGACAGCGACGACCACCACCGCGCCGTCAGCGGCTGATTTGTATGTATTACCGCTGACCAATGAGGTGAAGAAAGGGTTCAGTAACGGAGAACTTGTCTATTCCGAAACCATGCAGGATTGGCGCGTGCACAACGGTACGGACTTTGCGGGCAAAGAAGGAGCCGAAGTTAAAGCGGTGGCCAACGGGACGGTGAAGAAGATTACGGAAGATACGTTGTGGGGGCGTGTGATAGAGATCGATCACGGTTTTGGCATTGTCAGTCGGTATTGCGGTGTGACGGCGCGTAATATCCGCGTGGGCGATGCCGTGAAGGTAGGCGACCCCATCGGGGTGTTGTCCGTCATTCCGTGCGAAGAGGCTGATGGGATGCATCTGCATTTGGAGATCTTTTCCTCCCAAAAGCCGCTCGACCCTGTGGAAGTCATTGGCTTAGAGGTGCGTCAATAACCCGCCCCCGACCCGTTTCAGGGGCACAAAAGCAAGGTTGCCGTTGGGGCGGCCTTGCTTTTTTTTAGAGAAAGTGTTAATATAAAGTCGGTTAGTGAAAGGAGAGGAGCAAATGACGACCTATTACATATCCCCAATTCACGATATCCCGCTTTGGGAGAAAATTCCGACGTTGGAACTTTCCCATATTCTCTGGTTGCCCGACGCGGGGATTCGCATGACACAGCAGGTGTGTTACGACGAAACGGCGCTTTATGTTCATCAGCGAGCGGTCGAAAACGAGATCCGCGCTGTGCATCATGACCCGCAAGCGGCGGTGTGTGAAGACAGTTGTATGGAGTTTTTCTTTTGTCCCGATGCGACATCCGATCGTTACTTCAACTTTGAATGGAACCTGAATGGATGCTTGTTTTTAGGCATAGGCAAAGGACGGGCCGATCGCGTGCGTTTGGTGATGCCCGACGCTGTGCAGAAGTTCGATTTTTCGGCATCACGCACTGCCGACGGGTGGGAGTTGTTCTATCGTATTCCGCTGGCGTTTATCCAAGAGTATTTCCCGTCGTGCGTTTTGGCGTCGGGAACGGTCATTCGTGCGAACTGTTACAAATGCGGAGATGAGACCAAGCAACCGCACTATCTTTCGTGGAACCCCGTAACGAGTGAGCAACCGGATTTTCACCGCTCGTGTGATTTCGGCGAAATGGTGTTTCAATAAGGGGCAAAAAACCTTGCGAAGAATTATAAAAAAGGCTTGACAAAAGTGAATTATGATGGTATTATAATTGCTGTTCGCAAGGACATCCGGGTGTGGCGCAGCTGGTAGCGCGCTTGACTGGGGGTCAAGAGGCCGCAGGTTCAAGTCCTGTCACTCGGACCAGAACAAAAGATGAGAGGTAGCCAAACGGCTACCTCTCATCTTTTGTTTTTGATACAAGACAGGACTTGAAACGAGCTCCAATGGTGAGTGCCATCGGGCACGAAGCATTGGCAGCAACAGTCTGGTGGACTGTTGCGCTCGCGAGAAGAAAGTCCTGTCACTTTTTCGAAGAAGCACACGCTACGATAGACAATCTAAAAAGATTATTTTATTGTGCCGAGAAAAGTTTTAGCGTAAAAGAATATTTTCAGCGTGAAAAAACAGCCCTTACTACCGCTTGAGTAGTAGGGACTGTTTGTGTTTTACCAGGTTTCCTTAGCGTACAAGTCTCTGCACTATTTATGATTGAACCGCCGTGTACCGAATGGTATGCACGGTGGTGTGAGAGGACGGCCGGTCAACTAATGGTCAGCCTCCTACTCGATTTAATTATAGAGCATAAGCACAATGAATATTAACGCTCACAAAATTCACCGTTTTTAGAAAAACCGCTATCGTAAAATGAACAGTTTATTCGCCCTCTTGGAATTCGCCATTTCCCGTTTTCCTTTATAACTAATAACCCGTTGGGATAATAAAACGTTTTTCTATCCTCATCTCCTTTGACCGTAAAATCGATATCTAAAACGTAAGCATCTGTTATCTGGAAGGAATCTCTATCATACACATAATAGGCATATGCGTGATAAATATCTTCTTCCAATTCTTCTAGTTGTTTTTTTGTTGCACGTTTCTCCCCGTTGATTTTGTACGTAATTTTGATGTTATTAAAGCCGCATTCCCATTCACGAAGATTAACACGTATATGCTCTGCTGCCGTGCCATAAGCTCCGCCCAGCGCGGAATCGGCAAGGTCGATCCAATATTGAGCAAAGACCGAATTATAAAGTAAATCAGCACCGGGATTATCGTGGTTTTTATAATACTCGGAAAATTCGTGAGCTTTATAATAATTGTTCAAAGTCTTTTTGTATCCACTGTTACCGATTATATTAACCAGTAGTGTAACTACTAAAACCAAAGCAGTTACAGTAGCAAGTGATATAATAAACTTGTTATTTTTGACATTTATTGCATTTTTAGCATGTGTGTCGGCAATTGTTATTCTTTCGCCACAATTAGGGCAGTACAACTTGTTATCAACTAACTGTGTACCACAATTCCCACAATACATATCAATTCACTCCTCGCTATCAATTAAAGAACATTTTGAAAGAAATAATAATGTTCTGCCGGTGCAATAGCATTATATTCCCTATTGTTTTTTAATCATAGCACAGATTAAATTGCTTTTCAACATTTTTGGGTAATTTCTCTTCTTAGTTTGAAAAAACATCACCACCGCTAATTCTTTGGGTAAAATCTTATCAAAAACTAAAAAAGTCATTTCCGAAAAATGTGTTCATTGTGTGCATTGTTCTGAAGATACTTGCGAACAGGATCTTGAATCCCATACAGAACATATGATTTAAATGGCGAATGTTACGGATACGAAAATAGTAAAGAAAATCAGTTTTTTCAATAAAATTCGTTCCTATCGGAACGAATGAAATACCTTCGGTATGAAATATCTCTTTGAGATACGAATTGTTATTTAAGATTATGGTTCCATTGATGCAACCTAAATGTAACCAAACGCAAAGCCGAGATTCAAAGTCCTGTCACTTCTTAAAACGCACTTGTTGCGAACATTCATTTTACGGACGGTCGAGGACGCCCGTCCCTACAAACAAAACGACAGTAAGTAAAGCCCACAGAAAAGATAGTCTCTTTTCTGTGGGCTTTATTGCTGTAAATCCTATCACGGCAACACGTTGCCGGCGGCTTGATACAGTGCATACCAATCCTCACGAGACAGCGTGACTTCGGTGGCCGCAAGGCAATCTGCCAAGCGGGATGGAGTGGTGGTACCCGTTACGGGTTGCATTTTGGCGGGGTGACGCAGGATCCACGCGAAAGCAAGAGTGGTCTTGCTGATGCCGTATTTTTCCGCCATCGTATCCATTGCGGCGTTCAGTTCGGGGAATTGCTCGTTGTCGACAAAACAGCCTTTGAAGAAACCGTATTGCATCGGTGACCACGGTTGAATGGTGATCTTGTTCAAACGGCAGAAATCGAGTACACCGCCGTCACGGTTGACGCCCGCTTCGTTACACATATTGACGTTGAAATCCGATTGCAGCATCGGGGTGTGCATTACGCCGAACTGCAGTTGGTTCACCACCAACGGCATATCCAGTGCGCTTTGTAACAGTTGCATCTGCATGGGATTTTGGTTGGAGACACCGAAATGGTGCACCTTGCCGTCGGCTTTCAATTTGTCGAATGCGCGGGCCACTTCTTCGGGTTCCATCAATGTATCGGGGCGGTGGAGAAGCAATACATCTACGTAATCGGTGCCGAGACGTTTCAAACTGCCTTCCACCGATGTTACGATATGTTCATAAGAGAAGTCGAACATTTTGCCCGGCACGATGCCGCATTTGGTTTGGAGCAATACGCGGTCGCGGCGGGAGGGGGTAAGGGCTCTGGCAAAAATCTCCTCACTGCGACCGGCACCGTAAATGTCGGCGTGATCAAAGAAATTCGCACCGTGAGACAGTGCAACGTCAATCAGTGCTTCCGCTTCCTTGACCGTTTTGCTGCCGAATCGCATGCAACCGACTGCTACGGTCGGCACCGAAAGATCGCTTTTGCCAAGAGGAATGTTGTACATAATTATCGCTCCTTTTTGTTTTCTCGTACAAACGGCGGATGCACGGTGGGATCGAGCAATGCGCCGTACAGTGCGGGACGTCGATAGGCATTGCCGTGCACCTCTTGAGCGCGGTAACGGCGGAGCATATCCAAATCCAGTTCCGCAAGGTAGACGCCTTCTTCTTCACCTGCTTGCAAAA
Organism: Acutalibacteraceae bacterium; assembly: GCA_045591985.1. GTDB lineage: Bacteria > Bacillota > Clostridia > Oscillospirales > Acutalibacteraceae > SIG588. Next base: position 46,271 of record JAZNTV010000007.1, on the reverse strand, counting down.
GACAGGTGTCACGCGAACCGTCCGACTCGGGTAAATAGGCCACACCATCGAACAGCGATGATCCGCCGTTGCAATCGGGCACACTTACGGGATAGTTACAAGTGGCGATCGCCATCATATTCTCGTAAGCACGTGCGCGCAGTTGGGAAAGGCGGTTGATCTCCATCGGGCAGGCATTCGGTACCAACACCAGTTCCGCACCCTGTAACATCAAAAGACGTGCGCTTTCGGGGAATTCGCGGTCATAACAGATCATAGCACCCACAGCGACGAAACCGACAGCTGTGTCCAATACGGCGGTGTGGAATTTGTCGCCGCCTGCTAGGTCGTGTTCCGCTCCGAAATCGCAGGTGTGTACCTTGGCATAGGTCATCATACGGCGACCGAAACGGTCGAATAATACAAGTGTGTTGCGGGGAGGCCCCGCCTGCTTTTCGAGTAACGTAATGCCGATGGCCATCGACAATTCCGCCGCCAATCGGCCGAACGCTGTAACAAACGGATCCTGTAGGTCGATCGCGTCTTGCTGCCATACGGCGGGCGGACGGTCGTAAATGTCGTAACCGCAACTGAACATTTCGGGGAACAGCGCTATATCCGCCCCTTTTTCTTTTGCTTCACGGCAACAACGAATGCCCTTTTCCAAATTCCCTTCGAGTGAAGCGGTGGGGGCGATCTGCAAAAGGGCGATCCTCAGTTTATCCGCCATAGCCGCACACCTCGAACAGCAACGAAACACCGATGCCGAGCACAGCCGACAACAAGATCAACCGGATGGCGGATAACTTCTTTTTCCACACTTTCAGCAACAGGAAATAAATGCCTGTTAACAGCCCGAAAATGACCGCAGACATGGGGTTGAAGGTGAAGGCGGTGAGGCCTGCATATCCCACGGCTTTGGCCAAAAGCAGTAATCCGGTGGAGAGAATGAGGGCGGCAATGACAGGCTGAACCCCGCGGATGAATCCGCGAAATGCGCGGGTGTTGGTGAGGGATTTCATCACCGAGGCAACAAGCAGGATGATGAGGAATGAGGGGAGAACGACACCGAGCGTGGCGACAATACTGCCGAGCGCACCGCCCCAAACGGGATCCACAATGCGGCCTTGTACCGCACCGACATAGGTTGCCATGTTGATGGCGATAGGGCCGGGGGTGGATTCACACACGCCGATGAAGTTGTAAAACTGCGGTTCGGTGAGCCATGCATGTTTCAAAACCGTCTCTTCCACCAACGGGATCATGGCAAATCCGCCGCCGAATGTGAACAGACCGATCTTGAAAAACTCTAAAAACAGTGTGAGGTAGATCATTGCGACACCTCCCCGCGATTCCACAGCGCATAGGCGGTGATGCCGATGATGCCACCGATCAAAATGAAGAAGACCGAGCTGAATTGTACGGCAAACAGGTCGAACAAAATCATTAATGCCAACACGACGGCAAAGGATATGAGCGGCAACGGACGGCGCTTTACCTTGCGGAACATATCCCATCCCGCACGTGTAATAAGGAACGCTACCGCACACTGGATGCCGCGGAAGGCATAGGCCACGAATTTGTTGGCCATAAATGCGTCTAAGAAAAGAGAGACGGTGAAGATAATGATCATGGAGGGTAACACCACACCGAGCGTGGCAAAGGTACTGCCGAGTATACCGCGTCGCTTGAACCCGACATAAGTTGCCATGTTGATGGCGATGGGGCCGGGAGTGGATTCCGCAATCGCAATGATCTCCAAAAACTCGTCTTCGGTCAGCCACTTTTTGGTTTGCACTACCGCTTCGCGCACAGTGGCGATCATGGCATAGCCGCCGCCGAACGTGAACAGGCCGATCTTAAAAAACGTCCAAAACAGTTGTAACATAACGTCACCCTAACAATACATCAAAGATTAACATAACACAAAAGCCGACCAATAAGGAATAGGTCGCCCCGCGCTCGCTGCCGTGCGCGTGGGTTTCGGGGATCATTTCGTCGCTGATGACATACAGCATTGTGCCACCCGCAAAGGCCAACGCAAAGGGAAGCACGGCCGCCGAGAGGGTGACGGCAAAATAGCCGAGCAACGTGCCGAGCACTTCGATAAAACCGGTCGCCATGGCGATACATAATGTACGCCCGGGGGAGATACCGGCTGCCAGCATGGGGGCGATGATGACCATACCCTCGGGTACGTTTTGCAACGCAATACCGCCCGCTACCGTCAGTGCTTCGGCGGTGTTGCCGGTTCCGAAACCGACACCGGCGGCGATACCTTCGGGAAGGTTGTGGATGGCAATGGCGATCACAAACAGCAAAATGCGATTTAACTGCGCGTTCTTTTCGGGATGCGTTTCTTGGTCCATGCCGGTCAAACGATGCAGGTGCGGTACCAACTTGTCGATCAAATTGACACACAAAGCGCCGCAAAAGATACCGGCTATCGTAATAAGGAGTGAGAACTTCCCGCCGTATTCCAGCGAGGGGAGAATCAATCCGCATACCGCCGCCGCCAGCATTACACCGGCAGCAAACGCCAGCACGATGTCGCTGAATCTGTGAGAGATCTTTTTAAAGGTGAATCCCAGTAGGGCGCCGATAACGGTGGCACCGCCCACACCGAGAGCGGTGAGTAATACGATCGTCATAGCGTCATTCCTCTCCGGCAGGGGTGTCGATCCAGGTGAACTCGGTCTGCTGATAGACGAAGTAGTTCAGCCAGTTAGAGAACAAGAGATTGGCGTGACTGCGCCACGTCATCGGCGGCAGCATTTCTGCGTCGTCGGCGGGGAAGTAGTTTTGCGGTATTTCGGGGTTGATACCGCGACGTTGGTCACGCGTGTATTCGCCCGCGAGGGTCATGCGATCGTATTCGAAATGGCCTGTGATGAATACTTGACGTGCGTCGGCTGTGGCGACCAGTGCCACACCTGCCGTCTCGGATACGGCAAGCAATTGCAGGTTGGGATTGTTTCGAATATCATCTACCGACACTTCCGTATAGCGGGAGTGCGGCATGTTGAAGACTTCGTCAAAACCGCGCAAAAGGGGATGCAGCGGGTCGAGCGGGCGGTGACGGAAAATGCCCGACAATTTCTTTGGCAACATATGTTTGGTCACACCGTGGTGGTGATAGAGACCCGCTTGTGCACCCCAACAGATGTGAAGTGTGGAATACACGTTTTCGCGAGACCAGTCCATGATCTCTTTCAGCTCATCCCAGTAATCTACGCTTTCAAACTCATAGGTCTCTACCGGTGCGCCGGTGATGATCATGCCGTCGTAGCGATTGTGCTTTAACTGATCAAAGGTGCGGTAGAATTCGAGCAGATGCTCTTTCGAAGTGTTTTTCGAAATATGAGTGGCGGTCTGCATCAAGTCCACATCTACCTGTAAAGGGCTGTTGCCGAGCAGACGGAGAAGTTGCGTTTCCGTCTCGATCTTGGTGGGCATTAAGTTTAAGATGACGATGCGCAACGGGCGGATATCTTGGTGTTGCGCACGGTTTTCGGTCATAACAAAGATATTCTCCGATTCCAACACTTTGGTCGCAGGGAGATTATCGGCAATTTTAATCGGCATAAAACGTCTCCTTTAACGAAATTTTTCGGCGAAGCGACGGGCGTCCTTTGTCGCTTCATCTTCGGCACCGAAGGCGGCTTCGCACAGACGTACACACTCGTCGGCGGCGGTGCGGGCGGCGGCGGTGTCGCCTTCGCCGAAGCACGCGTCGGCAAGGGTGCAATAGAACTGCGAGATCGCACCGTCGTTGGGGGCGGTATCACGCGCGATGGCAACTGCTTTTTCGGCGTTGCGACGCGCTTCCCCGTATTGTCCGCAACCGTTTTGACCGTCGGCAATGATCTGCAGTGCGACGGCGACGGGGAAGGCGCGCTCACTGCGTTTGGCGGCGATCGTATACATCGCACGCCCCGCTTCGATCACGGCGTCGTAACGCTCGGCACAAAAGGCGTAGTAGGCAAGGTTGTGCCATACGCGTTCGTACTCCTCGTCTTTCTTCAGGCCGCTTTTCCGCATCCGCGCGATCACGTCCTGTGCCAGTTCCACCGCATGGACAGGATTGTCCAGCTCGTTCTCAATGTCCGCCAAATGTTGCATGGTGGCAATGGTATCGGGGTGGGTTGTGCCGAGCGCGTTTTCGCGCAAAGTGAGGCAACGGGCGGCCACCTCGCGTGCGCGTTCGTATTTTTCGAGTTGTACACAACTGCTGTAAAGAATGTTCATGGTGTTAAGGGTGCCGGGATGGTCTTCGCCGAGTACCGCCAGCGCCACTTCTGCCGCCTGTTCGGACAAGCGCCACGCTTCGCCGAAGTTTTGCGTATCGTAATACACCGCGGCGAGTTTTAACACGGTGTGTACCGTTTCGGGCCCTTGTGCCTTGCCTTCGGTAGCGGCAAGGGCTCGTTTCAATACGGTGGCTGCTTCGTCGTCTTTGCGTTCGCTGCGATAGCAATCGGCCAACATCTCGGCAGCGGCAAGAGCTTCGGCACTACCCGTGCCGTATACTTTTTCGGTGAGTGCCAACGCCTCTTCGGCGAGCGCATATCCTTTGGCCGTCTGTCCGCACATAATATACTGCATTGCGAGATCCTGCATGGTGTGCAAAGCGGTCTCGGATTCGGCACCGAACAGTTTGGTTTTCACATCTAACAAACGACGGTAGAAACGAAGGGCTTCCTCGCCGCGATTGTTTTCGACGCAACAAAAGGCCAGGTTTTGCAAGGCGTCTGCCACCGCCGGATGGTCCTCACCAAACAACGCAGTCTGCTGTTCGAGCACTTCGGTGAACAGGGCATAGGCTTTTTGCGGCTGACCTGATGCAACGTAATTGACCGCTAAACTGTTTTTGGTTACCGCGGTTTCGGGATGTCCTTCTCCGAGAGTCTGGTGCTGACACTCGAGCGCCTGGTCGAGTAGTTTGATGGCTTTTTCGTGTTTGCTCTGAGCGGCATAGCAGGCGGCCAGATTTTGCATGGCTTCCACTGTGACGGCGGCGGTGTTGCCGAATTGTTCGTCACACAGTACCAACAGGCGCTTGGCCATGCGCACGCTGTCGTCCAACCGACCGACGTTACGATACATATTGATGAGATTGCGCATCAATGTCAGCGTTTCGGGGTGGCGTTCACCTTGTAATTTGATCTGCAAGGCAAGTGCCTTGTCATAGGTGGCAAGTGCCTCTTCCACACGACCGGCGCTGCCGTAGCAGGCGGCGAGATTCATCATGGCTTGCAGTGCCAGCGGATCCCCTGCGGGTCGATGTGCCAACACCTGTTCTGCGAGCACAACCGCTTCGTCGGCACGTCCGAGACAGAACAGCGCGTGGGCGGCGTTGTGACGTGCCGAAAGGGTGTCGGGGTGGGTGTCGCCCAAGACGGCGGCACGTCCGTCCGCAGCGCGCAGTGCAAACGTCAGTGCTTCTTCGTAGTCGCCCAATGCCCCGCAATACACCGAAAGATCACTTACGAGCGCCAGAGTGTCGGGATGATCGAGACCGAGTTCCTGCTCGGACAGCGCGAGTGCTTTGCGCAGTTCATCGCGCGCTTGTGCCGTTTTGCCTTCGTTCATAAGTGCAGTCGCTTTTTCGGTCAGCGATGCAATGGTATTTTCGGACATAGTCGTAACCTCTCAAAATAAAATTATTTCTCATTATATCACAAACATTTTGAAAAGTAAAGATTGAAATCTCCCGGAAATCCGTGTATACTGTTCGGTGATGTAGAAGGGGTGTTACGATGGATCAGGAAAAACGCGAATGGTGGTTGCTGGCCGTTATGGCGGTTTTGCTTACGGCGGTCGTGTTGGTGGCATGGAGCGATGTGCCGCATTTTGCACCGCCGACAATTACATATCCCGAGAAAGCGGAGCCGACGGCAACAACGGTGTCGGACGGGGAAGAAACGCCGAAAATTTCGCTGAACACGGCGACGAAAGAAGAATTGATGCAACTGAACGGCATGGGTGCCGCCTTGGCCGAGCGCATTATCCGTTATCGCGAAGAACACGGTGCGTTTTTCGCCGTAGAGGAGCTTATGAATGTGGAAGGGATCGGCGAAAAGCGTTTCGAGGCGTGGTTGCCGTATATTGCTCTGTAAATTTGCGAAAGAATACCCCTTTTTCTGTAAAAAAGGGTTGTTTTTTTGCGAAGATAATGGTATACTGACTTTGATTGGGACTGATTGCGGCCTTTTTGGTATTGTGATCGGTGTTCCGTTGCAAAATATGGGAGGATTATGATATGAGTGGTCAAGCAGAAGTTATGTCCGCGCGCGAACGACTGGTCGCGTTGTTTGATGCGGATACCTTTGTGGAAACCGATCGTCTGGCCGAGGCGGCCGGTGTTGTTACCGGCTTCGGTTATGTGGACGGTGTGCCCGCTTACGCTTATGCACAGGATCGCGCAGTGGTAAACGGCGCCGTCGGTCGCGAGCAGGCGGCAAAGATTGCAAAGGTGTATGAATTGGCGGCACAAAACGGTGCTCCGCTGGTGGCGGTATTTGACAGTGATGGCGCTCGCTTGGGCGAGGGTGTGGACGCGATGGATGCTATCGCGGATATTTTGCGTCGCAGTCACGAACTGTCGGGCGTTGTTCCGCAGGTGGCGGTAGTTGCGGGTGCGTGTGTCGGCTCGGCGGCTTTGATCGCGGCGGCGGCCGATGTGGTGATCCGCGCCGAAGAGGCGGATTACTACCTTACCGTCGGTACGAAGGCCGAGGCGGATATCACGGTTTGTTGCGACAAGAAAGCCATGGCAACGGCGCGCGAGGTGCTGTCCTATCTGCCGCAGAACAATTTGGCGGCGCCCGCCGTGTTTGAGTGTACGGCCGGCGGTGCCGCAACGGGCGATGCCTCGGAAATGACCTTCGACGGCGGTTCGCTGTTGAAACTTACGGATCACACGGCCTTCGCTCGTTTGGACGGTACTCCTTGCGGTGTGGTCACTCTTTCGGCAGAGGCGTTGGATGAGGAGTGTGCTGTTGCGGCGCGGTTTGTACGGGTGTGCGACAGTTTCTCGTTGCCGATCGTGACGTTCGTGGATGCGGCAGGGTTTGCTTCGCTGGATGCGGCGGCCAAACTTTCGCAGGCGTATGCCGAAATTACCGCTCCGAAAGTGTCGGTCATTACCGGTCGTGCATACGGTGCGGTGTATATTGCTTTGGCCGGTAAGTCGGCCGGGGCGGATGCGGTGCTCGCGTGGCCCGACGCCACCGTTTCGCCGTTGGCGCCCGAAACCGCAATCGAACTGCTGTGGCAGGATCGTTTGACGGCTATGACCGATCCTTTGACCGAGCGCGCGGCGTTGGCCAAAGAGTATGCGGCGACCGAATGTGCGATTACGGCAGCGGCCGAAAAGGGATGGGTTTCCGATGTGGTCGAACCCACCGAAACGCGCGACAAGTTGGTGGCGTATCTCGGCATGCTGGCAGGCAAGCGCGTGTCGCACCTGCCGCGTAAACATGCGAACATCCGTCTGTAAGACGATATCGAACGAAAGGAAGATATAGATATGAAACGTTTTCACATGACCGTTAACGGCAAGGCTTATGATGTTGTGGTGGAGGAAGTGGCGGCGGATGCAGCAGCTCCCGCTCCTGCGGCGACTCCCGCTCCTGCGGCGACTCCCGCTCCCGCGGCGGCTCCTGCTCCTGCGGCGGCTCCTGCTCCTGCGGCGGGCGACGGTGAACCCGTGAATGCGCCGATGCCCGGCACCATTCTGGATGTGCGTGTCAGCGCGGGTCAGTCTGTCAAAAAGGGCGATGTGCTCGTGATGCTCGAAGCGATGAAGATGGAAAACGAAATCATGGCACCTCGTGATGCCGTGGTGGGTTCCGTTGCGGTGCGCAAGGGCGATTCGGTGGATTCGGGTGCCCTGTTGGTGACCTTGAACTGAGGAGGATAATTATGGCTAAGGTTGGAATTACCGATACCATTTTGCGCGATGCACATCAGTCGCTGGTTGCTACTCGTATGACTACCGAGGAAATGTTGCCGGCTCTTCACAAACTGGACGAAGTGGGTTTCCACTCGCTCGAGTGTTGGGGCGGTGCGACATTTGATGCTTGTCTTCGCTTCTTGGACGAAGACCCGTGGGAGCGTTTACGCCTGCTTCGTCGCGAAATGCCCAAGACCAAACTGCAGATGTTGTTCCGTGGTCAGAATATGCTCGGTTACCGTCATTATGCAGACGATGTGGTCAAGTATTTTGTGCAAAAATCGGTGGCGAACGGTATCGATGTCATCCGTATTTTTGACGCACTGAACGATATCCGCAACCTGGAGACCTCCATCAAAGCGGCGCGTGCCGAGGAGGGCGCACATGTGCAGGTGGCGATGTCTTATACGGTAAGCCCCGTGCACGATATCGAATATTTTGTGAAGTATGCGAAGGAACTTGAGGACACGGGTGCCGATTCGATCTGTATCAAAGATATGGCGGGTCTGCTTACGCCGTATGCCACTTATGACCTTGTGAAGGCGCTCAAAGAGACTATCAAGATCCCTGTTCAGGTGCATTCGCACTTTACGGCAGGTTTGGCCGATATGGTGTTGATGAAGGCGGTGGAAGCGGGTGCCGATGTGATCGATACCGCGTTGTCTCCGCTTGCTCTCGGTACTTCGCACCCCGCAACCGAATCCATGGTGGCGGCGTTGCAGGGAACTCCCTATGATACCGGGCTTGATCTGGTACAACTCAACGAGGTGGCGGCCGATTTCGAGCCGTTGCGTATCAAGTATTTGGAAAGCGGCTTGCTCAGTTCCAAGATCATGAAGGCGGATGTCAATGCACTGATCTATCAGGTGCCGGGCGGTATGCTTTCGAATCTGCTCAGCCAGCTTAAGCAGGCGGGGAAAGAGGATAAACTCGACGAAGTGTTGGCAGAAGTGCCGCGTGTGCGTGCCGATGCCGGCTATCCGCCGCTGGTTACCCCCTCTTCGCAGATCGTGGGTACCCAGGCGGTGTATAACGTCATTATGGGTGAACGCTATAAGATGGTCACCAAGGAGTTCCGCGGCCTTGTGCGCGGCGAATACGGTAAGCCGCCGGTGGAGATCGATGCCGATTTCCGCAAGAAGATCATTGGCGACGAAACGCCGATCGATTGCCGCCCGGCCGACCTCTTGAAGGACGAGCTTGACGATATGCGCCGAAAGATGGCACAGTGGTATGAGCAGGAAGAAGACGTTCTCACCTATGCGCAATTCGGGAATGTGGCTGAGAAATTCTTCGAAAAGCGCCGCAATGCCAAGTGCGGTATCGACGGTAAACACGTGGACGAAGTACAGAAAGTGCATCCCGTGTAATGCGTGAAGTATAAAATGTGGCCCACTGTGGTGGGCGACATTTTTTGTGAAAGGTGGGGTGGATGTGTCTGAAAATCGCCGAATGTTGCAACGCGGCTTACGCGACGGTATTCCGATCGCGCTCGGCTATTTCGCCGTATCTTTCGCGCTTGGTATTACCGCTCATAATGCAGGGCTTTCCGCTCTGCAAGCCACACTGGCCAGCCTTTTGTGCAACGCGTCGGCCGGGGAATACGCGGCCTTTACCGTGATTGCATCGAATGGGGCGTATTGGGAAATGGCGCTGATGATGTTGGTGGCGAATGCACGCTATTTTTTGATGTCTTGCGCGCTCAGTCAATGTTTGCCTCCCGAAACACCGCTCCACCATCGTTTCTTTACGGCGTTCGACGTAACCGATGAGATCTTCGGTATTGCCGTGGCGGCGGGCGACCGTCTGCGTCCGTCTTATCTCTACGGTGCCATGCTGGTGGCCATACCCGGTTGGGCGGGCGGCACTTGCCTCGGTGTGTTGATGGGAAGTTTTCTTCCCGTAAGCGTTGTACGTGCTCTCAGCGTGGGGCTTTACGGCATGTTTTTAGCGATCATTATCCCTCCTGCGCGTCAAAGCCGTGTGATCGCGGGCGTGGTCGTGTTGTCTATGGCGGTGTCGTGGGCGGCGGCCTTTTTGCCGTTTTTGTCCGAGGGTATGCGTGTCATTTTGCTTACCGTTCTGATCTCGGCCGCGGCGGCCGTACTCTTCCCGGTGAGGGATGAAAAGGAGGCGGCCGTATGAATGTATGGGTATATTTGGCGGTGATGGCGGGTACGATATATGCGATTCGTGCACTGCCGTTGGTATTGCTTCGCCGCCGTATTCAAAATCGTTTTGTCCGCTCGTTTCTCTATTATGTGCCGTACGTTACTCTCGCGGTGATGACCTTTCCCGCCATTCTTTCGGCGACGGGCAGTGTGTGGTCGGCGTGGGCGGCGCTGGTTGCGGGAATCGTGCTTGCGTGGTGCGGCGCAAGTTTGCTCACCGTGTCGGTTTCGGCATGTGCCGTCGTGTTTATTTTGGAGATGTTTTTATGCTGAAAAAAGAAAACACCTTTACGCGCATCTACGACGTGGTGCGCCGTATTCCGCGCGGAAAGGTGGCAACCTACGGGCAAGTGGCGATGTTGGCGGGCAATCCGCACTGGTCGCAGGTGGTGGGATATGCATTACACGTAAATCCCGACCCGTCGACCATTCCGTGTTACCGCGTGGTCAATCGCTTCGGTGAGGTATCGCGTGCGTTCGCTTTCGGTGGTGAAAACGAGCAGGTGCGTTTGCTGAAAGAAGACGGCGTGGGATTTACACCCGACGGGCGGGTGGATCTCGCGCGGTATTTGTGGCATACGGAAGAATAGAAAAGAAGCTGTCGCGTTTTCGGTCGCGACAGCTTCTTTTTCATTCTCCGAAAATCCTTTTCAGCAAGGGCGGCAGTTGTGCGAGTGCCGTGATCGTGTGATCGGCCGGGATATCCTCGCGCGGCGGCAGACCGTGCGGGTTGAACCAACAGGTGAGGATCCCCGCGTTTCGCCCGCCTTGAATGTCCGACGTCAAACTGTCACCGACAATGACAGTGCGGTCACGGTCCAAGTGGGGGATCTCGGCAAAACAACGGTCAAAAAATTCTTTCGCCGGTTTGTTGACGCCGACGCGTTGCGAGATGAAGAGTTTTTCGAAAAACGGAGCGATCTTTGCGCTTTCGATGCGTTTGTCCTGTACCGAGGCTGTGCCGTTGGAAACCAGATACAGCGCGTAACGGGGGGAGAGGGCACGGAGAGTTTCCAACGCCCCTTCAATAAACCAATGCCCTTCGGAAAGGGTGCGCTCATAGAGGTGCCATGCCTCCTCGGCAGGGAAAGTTACGCCGAGTTCCGAAAATAACTGCGCAAACCGCCCTGTCAACACCTCGGCGCGGGTGAGTTCGCCTTTTTCGAGCCGTTTCCAGTGTGCTTCGTTAATGGCGCTGTAGCGGGCGGCCGTCTCGTCGGTGGCGGGTGCGCCGATAGCGGTCAGTGTTTGGCGGATAGCCATCGCTTCCGCCTTGTGAAAATCCAACAACGTGTCGTCCAGATCGAATAAAACGGTCGGTCGCACGGTATCCCTCCTCTTGTGAAAACTATACGTTCAGTATACCGCATTTCCCGACAAAAAGCAACCATTGGCGGAAGAAATGCCGAAACGGGAAAAAAATCCAAAAAAACCATGAAAAATTGCGGATTTTTTTCGATTTACCTATAGCATATTTTAAATTAGTATGCTATAATGATGTACGATGGTGTGTAATGGGCGTATTGCGCGTTGCACACGGAAACAAATAAGGAGGATTCGGTTTATGCAAAAGAAAATCAGTAAACTCCCCTTTAACGGGACGGCCGAACAGGAAGCTCGCCTGCAGAAGGTGATCGCGGAAAACCGTCACGACAAGAGTCGCTTGATGGCGGTCATGCAGGAGGCACAGGGAATCTACGGCTATCTGCCCTATGAGGTGCAGAAGATGATCGCCGAGGGTATGGATGTCCCGATGGAGAAGGTCTACGGCGTGGCTACTTTCTACGCGCAGTTTGCACTGTCGCCCAAGGGTAAGTATGACATCTCGGTCTGTCTGGGTACTGCTTGCTTCGTTAAGGGTGCGGGTGACTTGATGGATAAACTCAGCGAACTGCTCGGCATCGGTGCCGACGAATGCACGGAGGACGGTAAGTTCTCGCTGACGGCCTGCCGTTGTATCGGTGCGTGCGGCTTGGCTCCGGTCCTCACGGTGAACGAAGAAGTGTACGGTCGTTTGACGGTGAAGGACATTCCCGACATTCTGGCAAAGTATCAGGACTAAAATTTAATTTTTGAGGGATAGTCGATGAAGATTCGTACTATGAAGGAACTGCTGGATGCCGAAGTGATCTGCGGCGAAGACGGGTTGGAGAATCATGTATACTCCGCTTGCGGCAGTGATATGATGAGCGATGTGCTGGCGTATGTAAAAGACCAGGCGGTGTTGTTGACCGGCTTGGTCAATTCTCAGGTGATCCGCACGGCGGAGATGATGGATATGCATTGTATCGTATTCGTCCGCTCCAAACGGCCGTCGGCGGAGATGATCGAACTGGCTCGAGAGAGCGGTGTGGTTATTCTCTGTACGACCAAGCGGATGTATGAGGCGTGCGGTATTCTCTACAGCAGCGGCCTTGTGGGAAACAAGGTGCGCGCATGAGTGAGCAATTGACATTCCACTTCGATGTGGACGGCGACAACTTTACTTCGGCAGGTCAGGCTTCGGTCATGATGAAAAAGAACCTGCGTCAGCTCGGTATCTCTCCCGACACCATTCGTCGTGTGTCGATCGCTATGTACGAAGGCGAGATCAATATGGTGATCCACGCCGGCGGTGGCGTAGCCGATGTTTCGGTGGATGAAGAGGGTGTAAAGATCGTGTTGGAAGATCACGGTCCCGGCATCAAAGATATCCAACAGGCCATGCAGGAGGGTTTCTCTACGGCGCCCGACAATATCCGTTCGCTCGGTTTCGGTGCCGGTATGGGTCTGCCGAATATGAAGCGGTATACCGATACGATGGAAATTGAGTCTACCCCCGGTGTGGGAACCCGTATTACCATGCGGGTGAATTTCTGAGACAAGGCGGTGAGGGCTAATGAATACATACGGACATTCTGTTTTCTTGGATGTGGAAAAGTGTACCGGATGTACCACCTGCCTGCGCCACTGTCCTACCGAAGCGATTCGTATTCGTGACAATCATGCCGTGATCAACGAAGAACGGTGTATCGATTGCGGCGAATGCATTCGCGTGTGTCCGCACAAAGCGAAGAAGGCGGTGTGTAGCAAATTGGATGCGATGGACCGCTTTAAGTGGAAAATCGCACTGCCTGCTCCGACACTGTACGGTCAGTTCGAAAATCTGGACGACGTGGATTACGTGTTGGACGGCCTTCTCCGTATCGGATTTGACGATGTGGTGGAAGTCTCTCAGGCAGCGGAACTGGTATCCGCTTACACGCGTCAGTATTTGAAGACCGACGGTGTGCGCAAACCCGCCATCAGTTCGGCATGTCCCGTGGTAATGCGGTTGATCTGTCTGCGTTTTCCGTTCCTCAAGGATAACATCGTACAGATGTTGCCGCCGATGGAAGTGGCGGCGCGTATGGCACGTGAAAAAGCCAAACGCGAGCACCCGGAACTGCTGGATGACGAGATCGGTGTCTGTTTTATCACGCCGTGTCCCGCTAAGGCGAGTTACGTAAAAAACGGTTTCGCGGATTACAAGAGTCAGGTGGACGTGGTCGTTTCCATCAGCGATATTTACTTCCTGCTCATCAATGCGATGGGGAAGTCGGAACAGATACAATCGCTTTCCAAATCGGGTGTGATCGGTATCGGTTGGGCCTCCTCGGGCGGTGAAGCAACGGCTATCTTTAACGAAGACTATTTAGCAGCGGACGGCATCGATAACGTGATCGATCTGCTTGAACAGATCGAAAACGGCAATATTCCTCCCCTTGAGTTCATCGAACTCAACGCCTGTATCGGCGGTTGCGTGGGTGGCGTGTTGACGATGCAGAATCCGTTTATCGCGAAAGCGCGCTTGCAGACACTGCGCCGTTATTTGCCGGTTTCGCAAAACGTGCTTTCGAAAGAAGAACGGGAATATATTCCCGAAAGTTATTTCTTTGAATCTTTCCCGACGTATCAGCCCATTTCGCGACTCAGCGATAACATGGCAGAATCCATGCGGATGATGTCGGATATCCAAAAGTTGCGAAAGGAATTGCCCGGATTTGATTGCGGTTCTTGCGGCGCTCCGACCTGTCGGGCGTTCGCGGAAGATGTGGTCAAGGGGTTGGCGGACAAGTGCGACTGTCTTTTAACCATGCGTGAACAGTTGACGAAACGTTGTAAGGAGCAGGGTGAACAACATGAAGGTGAGTGAACTGGTGGCCGACGGTGTCTGCCGTGAACTGACCGTAACGGAGGGCGACCGCGAGATCGGCGGAGTATACATCGGTGATCTGCTCAGTTGGGTAATGGGCCGAGCGTCAACGGATGATGCGTGGATCACCATTATGTCAAACATCAACGTAGTGGCGGTTGCTTCGCTGGCAGATGTTGCGTGTGTGTTGTTTGCGGAAGGCGTCATGCCCGATGATACCGTGATCGCCACCGCCGCCGACAAGGGGATCAATCTGCTTGTCAGCGACCTTGCGGCTTATGAGTTGGCGATTCGGCTTCACGAAAAGACGGCGACGCGATGAAACAGTATTACTACGACCTGCATGTCCACTCCTGTCTTTCACCTTGTGCGGATAACGACAATACCCCCGGTAATCTCGTGGGTATGGGAGTGATCGCAGGACTGCAACTGATGGCGCTGACCGACCACAACACGTGTCGTAATTGCCCGTCGTTTTTTGCGGCGGCGGCGCAACACGGCATTGTTCCCGTGGCGGGAATGGAACTGACTACGGCGGAAGATATTCACATGGTCTGTTTGTTCGAAACGCTGGAGGATGCTATGGCCTTCAGCGAGGAGATCGATCGACGCCGCATTCGCATTCCGAACCGCACCGACATTTTCGGCGAACAATGGATATGCGATACGACGGATACGCCGTGTGAACAGGAACCCGATCTTCTCTCCAACGCGACCACCGTGTCGATAGAGGAAGGGGAGGCGTTGGTTTCCCGCTTCGGCGGAGTGTACTATCCCGCCCATATCGATCGCGAAGCCAACGGTATTATCGCAACACTCGGTATGTTGCCTCCCACACCGCGTTTTACGTGTGTGGAGTTTAAGGACAGTGGGAAAGTGGCGGAATACCGCGAACGATACGGACTCGACGGCATGACGGTCGTGGTGGATTCGGATGCCCATTATCTGTGGGATGTGCAAGAGAAGGTGAACGCTGTTGCGCTCGAACCCCGCGACGACAGTGACCAAGCGGTACGCACCGCACTGATCCACCGTTTGAAGCAAGGAGGGGGTACCCTTTGAAAGAGTTGTCACTGAACGTTTTGGATGTGGCGGAAAATTCCGTAAAGGCGAAGGCTTCGTTGACGACGATTTCTCTGGCTGACGACGGCGAAACGCTGACATTGACGATCGAAGACAACGGTTGCGGTATGACAGAAGAGGTCGTACGCGGTGTGACCGACCCGTTTTATACCACCCGAACCACCCGTAAGGTGGGGCTTGGGTTGCCGCTTTTGAAACTGGCGGCCGAAATGACGGGCGGCAACATGACGATCGTGTCCCGCGCGGCGGCAGAGTATCCCGACACACACGGTACCACCGTGACGGCGCGCTTCGTCACAGCACACATCGATTGCCCGCCGCTCGGCGATATGGTGGAAACGATGCTCACGTTGATCCAAGGGCATCCGGATACGGATTTCCTGTTTTGTCACACGGCAGAGGGCAAAGAGGTTTCGCTGGATACGCGAGAGTTGCGGCAAGTGCTGGAGGACGTGCCGCTGAACAGTTACGAAGTTCTCCAATGGATAGAAGCGTTTTTGCGCGAGCAATATCAATAAAGTAAATCAAAGGAAAGGGAGATATACTATGAAATCATTAGCAGAACTGCAAGCCATCAAGGCGAAAATGCAGGACAAAGTGGCCCTGCGTGAGGGCAGCAGCGAAAAGCGTGTGGTGGTCGGTATGGCTACCTGCGGTATCGCAGCAGGCGCTCGTCCCGTTCTTTCCGCGTTTGTTGAGGAAGTCAGCAAAGCGGGTCTGGCGGGCAGTGTTACCGTGTCTCAGACCGGTTGCATCGGTCTGTGCCAGTACGAGCCGATCGTTGAGGTGTTTGAAGCCGGTAAGGATCGCGTCACCTACGTGAAGATGACCGCCGATAAGGTGGCTCGCGTTGTGGAAGAGCACCTGAAGGGCGGCAATCCCGTTGTGGAATACACCATTACGAATAATAAGTAAAAAACATCCGTTTAAGGATAGGGAGGTAACATTATGATTCGCGCACATGTACTTATTTGTGGCGGTACCGGTTGTACCTCTTCGGGCAGTCAGTCGATTCAGAAGGCGTTTGCCGACAGCATCGAGAAATACGGCCTCACCGAAGAGATCAAACTGGTACAGACCGGTTGTTTCGGTCTTTGCGCTCTCGGCCCGGTGGTTATCGTTCATCCCGACGGCACCTTCTACAGCCGTGTAGAAGTGGGCGATGTGGATGAGATCGTGGAGGAGCACCTGTTGAAGGGTCGTCCGGTTGAGCGTTTGGTGTACAACGACGTGGCGGAAGATCACAAAGAAGATGTGATTGCTGGTAACGTTTCGCTGAACGACACCACCTTCTACAAGTCGCAGAACCGTCTGGTGCTGCGTAACTGCGGTGTCATCGATCCCGAAAAGATCGACGAATACATCGCGATGGACGGTTATGCCGCTCTCGGTAAAGCACTGACCGAAATGACTCCTGAAGAAGTCATTCAGTGTGTCACCGATTCCGGTCTGCGCGGCCGTGGCGGCGGCGGTTTCCCGACCGGCCGTAAGTGGGCGCTTACCGCTCCCAACAAGGCGGATCAGAAGTATGTTGTTTGTAACGCCGACGAAGGCGACCCGGGTGCCTTTATGGACCGTTCGGTGCTCGAGGGCGATCCCCACGCCTTGATCGAGGCTATGGCGATTGCAGGTTATGCTATCGGTGCAACCGAAGGCTATGTGTATGTCCGTGCGGAGTATCCGATCGCGGTGGCACGTTTGCAGATCGCTATTGATCAGGCTCGCGAATACGGTCTGCTCGGCAAGAACATCTTCGGTTCCGGTTTTGATTTCGATCTGTTCATCCGTCTCGGTGCCGGTGCGTTTGTGTGCGGCGAAGAGACGGCGCTTATGACCTCTATTGAAGGTAACCGCGGCGAACCTCGTCCGTGTCCGCCGTACCCGGCTGTCAAGGGTTTGTACGGTCGTCCCACGGTGGAAAACAACGTGGAAACCTTCGCCAACATTCCGCAGATCATTCTGAAGGGTGCGGATTGGTTCCGTTCGATGGGCACCGAAAAGTCCCCCGGTACCAAGGTCTTCGCTCTCGGCGGTAAGATCAAGAACACCGGTCTGGTCGAGATCTCGATGGGTACCACCTTGCGTCACATCATCGAAGACATCGGCGGCGGTATCCCGAACGGTAAGAAGTTCAAAGCGGCACAGACGGGTGGCCCGTCCGGCGGCTGTATTCCGGCTGAACTGATCGATACCGAAGTGGATTTCGATAACCTGACGGCCATCGGCTGTATGATGGGTTCGGGCGGTCTGATCGTTATGGACGAAGACAACTGTATGGTTGACATCGCGAAATTCTTCCTCGAATTCACGGTGGACGAGTCCTGCGGTAAGTGCACCCCCTGCCGTGTGGGTACCAAGCGTTTGCTCGAGTTGCTCGAACGCATCACCCGCGGCGAAGGCAAGCTCGAAGATCTCGACGAGATGGAAGAGTTGTGCAACTATATCAAGGCGAACTCGCTGTGTGGTCTGGGCCAGACGGCTCCCAACCCCGTGCTTTCCACCCTGCGTTTCTTCCGCGACGAGTATGTGGCTCACATCGTGGATAAGAAGTGCCCCGCCGGCGTGTGTAAGGATCTTCTCTCCTTCAAGATCGTGGCGGATAAGTGTAAGGGTTGCTCGGCCTGTGCACGTAAGTGCCCCGTCAATGCGATCAGCGGCGAGATCAAGAATCCCTTCGTCATCGATACCGCGAAATGTATCAAGTGCGGTGCTTGTATCAGCACTTGTAAGTTTGATGCGATCATTAAGGAATAAGAAAGGAGTACGCTGAAATGGATATGGTAAATGTAAAAGTGAACGGCATTGCGGTCAGCGTGCCCAAGGGTTCCACCATCTTGGAGGCGGCTCGTGCCGCCGGTGTGGAAATTCCCACCCTTTGCTTTATGAAGGATTGCAACGAGATCGGCGCTTGCCGTATCTGCGTTGTGGAAGCAACCATGACCCGCGGTTTGGTTACGGCTTGTGTCTATCCCGTGGCGGAAGGCATGGAGATTCAGACCAACACCGAAAAGGTGCAGAAAGCGCGCCGTACTACGCTGGAATTGATGCTCTCTACCCACGATAAGAAGTGCTTGTCCTGCTCGCGTTCCACCAATTGCGAATTGCAGCAGCTCTGCCGTGCGTACGGTGTGGAAGACAGCGGCCGTTACGACGGTTTCAAGCCGCAGTATGAACTCGACACCTCCACGGCGCATCTGGTGCGCGACAACAACAAGTGCATCCTCTGCCGTCGTTGCGTGGCTGCGTGTAACCAACAGTACGTGTCGGTCATCGGCGCGAACGATCGCGGCATCGATACGCACATCGGTTGTGCGTTTGAAACTAAACTGTCGAACGTGGCGTGCGTCTCCTGCGGTCAGTGCACCGCGGTGTGCCCGACGGGTGCGTTGGTCGAAAAGGACGATACCGACAAGGTGTGGGCGGCTCTGGCCGATCCGACCAAGACGGTGGTCGTGCAGACCGCGCCTTCGGTGCGTGCAACGCTGGGCGAATGCTTCGGTATGCCGGTCGGCACCAACGTGGAAGGCAAGATGGTTGCGGCTCTGCGCCGTCTGGGCTTCAACTGGGTGTTCGATACCAACTTCGCGGCGGATCTTACCATCGTGGAAGAAGCCAACGAGTTGCTCGACCGTATGAAGAACGGTGGCACGCTGCCGATGATCACCTCCTGCTCGCCCGGTTGGGTCAAGTTTGCGGAGTATTACTATCCTGAATTGCTCGGCCACCTCTCTACCTGCAAGTCGCCCCAGCAGATGGGCGGTGCGGTCATCAAGACCTACTTTGCAGAGAAGCAGGGCATCGATCCGAAGGATATCGTGAGCGTGTCTATCATGCCGTGTACCGCGAAGAAGTTTGAAGCGGGCCGCGACGATGAGAACGCGGCGGGCGTGCCCGACGTGGATATCGCACTCACTACCCGTGAACTCGGCCGTATGATTGAGCGTGCGGGCTTGAAGTTCGAAGCGTTGCCGGATGAAGAGTTCGATGCGCCGCTGGGTGAAGATACCGGTGCGGCAATGATCTTCGGCGCGACGGGCGGCGTTATGGAAGCGGCTCTGCGTACCGCCAACGACTGGCTCACCGGCAAGGACAACACTGACGTGGAGTTCCACGCGGTGCGCGGCACCACCGGCTTGAAGGAAGCCACCGTGGAGATCGCGGGCGCGAAGGTGAAGGTAGCGGCGGTCAGCGGCATCGCAGGTGCGAAGGTCGTTATGGATCGCATCAAGGACGGCACTGCCGATTGGGCGTTCGTCGAAGTGATGTGCTGCCCGGGTGGTTGCGTCAACGGCGGCGGTCAGCCGATCCAGCCGCAGTACGTGCGCGATACGGTGGATCTGAAGGCTCTGCGTGCGAAGGTGTTGTACGATGCCGACGCCAACATGCCTCTGCGCAAGTCGCATGAGTCGCCCGTTATCAAGGTGCTCTACAACGAGTTCTTCAAGGGCGAATACGGTTGCGAAAAAGCGCACCACATTCTGCACACCTCCTACGTGCCTCGTAAGAAGTACTAAGAGATAACAAAAAACTGTCGGGAAGTGATTCCCGACAGTTTTTTTGTGTGTAAAACATGCAGTAGATGTTGGATTACTCTTGCGACAATGAGCTTAAGGGAGGATTCATCCGTTACATATTTTTCTTTTGATTTGTTAAGACTTATTCCTCGTTTTCGCCGTCGCGCCACGGAATGGCACACAGTGCTTCCGCCACGGGTTCACGCGTCCACAAGTGCGGCGTAATGCGCAGCGTAAAGCCGCTGCCGCTGTTCGTGACCCACTGTTTCATATCGCCGCGCGGCAGACCGTATGCCGCCATAATCAGCATAATGACACCGCCGTGGGTACAGATGACCGCTTCGGTGTCACCGCTGTGCAGAAGTTCGTCCACAATACCTTCAAACGCCTGCATCACCCGCGCCTGAAACGACGCCGCCGTTTCGCCGCCGGGGATCTCCGCCCCCTTCGTGCCGCTGACCCACTGCAAAAAGTCTTCACGGTTTTTAAGGTGGGCAATGCGCATATTTTCCCATTCACCGAAATCGCATTCCGCGAGTCCGTCCACCACTTCGGGTTTGCTGTCGGGATACAGCACGTGCAAGGTCTGCTTGCAACGTGTGAGGGGGCTGGTGAAAAACCGCATACCGTACGGGTAGGTATACACCTTCTTCATTTGCAGAAGTTCACTGACACCCGCGGGGGAAAGGGGCAGGTCGGTGCGCCCGATATAGGTTCCTGTCTCGTTTGCCGCGGTCTGGCCGTGGCGGATGAGGTGAATTTTGTAAGTCTTCATAAAAAACCTCCTAAAAATTAAGCGATTTTCCACTTTACAAATGGTATCGAAGTGTGGTACAATATTAAACGCGCCGTATAAAAGGGCGATGAAAACGATAGAATAGAAAAACGGAGGACAGGTATGAATACCGCTTTCCCGAGAATCATAACGTTGCTGCGCAAAGAGCGCGGTCTCAGTCAAAAGCAGGCGGCGGCCGATTTGGAGATCTCACAGGCGCTGCTGTCACATTACGAAAAAGGTATCCGCGAATGCGGTCTGGATTTCGTGGTGCGCGCCGCCGATTATTACGGTGTTTCCTGCGACTATCTGCTCGGTCGTGCCGCCGATAAGTCGGGCGCGATGATCGCCGTGGAAGAGATTCCCGATATCGATCCCACTGCCAAGGAAAACCAGTTGCGCGGCAGTCTGTTACCGGTGCTGAACAAGAAGTTGATCGTCAATTCGGTCAACGTGATCTTCGATCTGTTACAGCGGGCAGGCAACAAAGGGCTTACCAACGAGGTGTCGGCCTATTTGTCGTTGGCGGTGTACGACGTGTTCCGTCAACTGTACTCTGCAAACCAGAAGAATCCCGCCGCGATGTTCTCGGTGCCGCCGTATATGTTCCAAGCGGCACTGATCGGCGAAATGAGCAAGACGGCCGCTCGCATCGGGGAATTGGCCGCGGGTCGTGCGGTAGACGGGGAAGAAGGTCTTTCGCCCGAAGCCGCTCCGCAGATCCTGCCCGATACCTTGGCGGAACAGTATCCGCTGTTTGCCTCTTCGCTGTTCAATCTGCTCCGTAATGCCGAAGGGCGTCTGCAATAATTTAATGTATATTCAACCGCCGAAGCCTAGGCTTCGGCGGTTTTTCTTTTATTTGTTTTCGGGCGATTTGGCGCGCGCTTTTTCAACCATCGATTTGATGCGCTTGGTACCAAACGGATACGACATATAGACCGAAACGGCAAACGCTAACGACGCAATACCGTATACCCACAGCAGTGTTTCAGCAGTAAAGAAGGAGAAGTTAAGACCGTTAAAGACCAAAAGATAGCCTGTAAGGGTGGGGTAATAGGCAAAATATAAGGTTACGCCCGCAAGGACGATCGATATCCAGGAAAGGATATGCAAAAGAACGGCGGTACTTTTGGTTTTGGTAAGGCGTGCGGTTAAAATGAAGGAAGGTGCTGTCATTAACAACAACGGTTCCAAGACGGTAATTATGTAAGAAAACGCAAAGCCGAGTCGCTCTTTCGCTGTCAAGGCGAGCGATGTGACGCCGGTAATGTCTTTGGCGACCAAACAGAATCCCACGATCATAACAAGTACCACAGCGACAACGAGTGCCGTAAGAATGTATAGGGAAACACGGCAGATCTTACGGCGACTGTTTAATGCGAGCAGGAACAACACAGCACCGTATAACAAGGGTAACAATGCGTTGATGGATTCGCCCAAACACACAAAGAAAAGGGCACATTGTAACGTAAGAAAAACGAATTGCAGTATAAAAAAGATGACGCTGTCGCTCGGAAGATGCCAACGATTGCGCAATTCTGCTTTGGTGGGGAATAATTTTCGCTTCTTTTCAGACATGGTAACGGGTTCCTTTCTGCTTTGGATTTATTATACACCTGTCAAATCAAACGACGGGATAAACACCGCTGAGGCGCTCTCGGCTTCTTGCGCATAGCCTTCGGTTAATCCCCGTGCCAACAAGTGTTGAAAAACTTTTTCACGTTCACGCCGTGTCAGACGGCGGGAGAGGGTGGGAAATCCTTCGATATCTCTGAGCGGGGTGTATTGGAACATCAAGCTGACAAAACAGCCGTGTGGCAAATGATCGGCTAACCAATCCAATACAGCAAGTGAATTCTTGGTGTGCCCCGGTAACACCAGATGACGTACCATTGTACCGCGTTGGGCTAGCCCGTGTTCATCAAGTTGCATCGGCCCTGTTTGGCGGGCCATTTCCAAAATGGCTTCGCCCGCGCGATCGGCGTAATCGGGTACACCCGAAAGGGATGACCCCAGAGCATTGTCTGCATATTTGAGGTCGGGAAGATAAACATCGATCAAACCCTCTAACGTTTTGAGGGTTTCGGTTCGTTCGTAACCGCCGGAATTATAGACGATCGGCACGGAAGGCTTGTAAAGGGAAATGGCTTGACGTATAGCGGGGACGAATTGTGTGCCGCTGACAAGGTTTATGTTGTGCGCTCCGGCTTCTTCCAATTCGCGAAAAATATCCGCTAATCGTGCGGGAGAGATCTCTTTACCGAAACGCGTTTGGCTTATCTCATAATTCTGGCAAAAGCGGCAGTGGAGCGGGCAACCGCTGAAAAAGATGGTGCCCGAACCGTTTTGCCCGCTGATGCACGGTTCTTCGCCGAAATGCAAAGCCGCACGCGCCACACGCGGCGCGGCGGTAACACCGCAACCACCGAGAGACTGCGCCGTGTCTCGGTCGGCTTGACATTGTCGTGGACAAAGCAAACAAGGGGTGCTCAAAAATATACCCCCTTCTTCAGGGATGCGTGTAAATGCGCAAGCAAGGCATCATGGTCGTTTGGACAGTGCCCGTCGATCACCTCATTCAGCAGGTGCTCCAACATCCTACCGACAATAGGGCCGGGGGAGATGCCAAGTGATGTAATGTCATTACCCTTTACAGCGAGATCCTTAAGAGAAAAACAGGCATCCTGTTCCAAAACGGTGTTCAGCACGCTTTCCACGGCTTGCCACTGCTCTCGTCGCTCGGTTGCGTGAAGCGCGTGGGCATCGTTGTCGGCGTGTTTTACAGCAATCAGATAACGGAAAAAATCCTCTCCGTAACGGTAAAGAACGCGCTTTACCGCGGGTTCGGAGGGAAGTATCTGGCGGTCGTGCGCTTCTACCAGTTTGGTAACGGTTTGCACGGTTTCGCGATTCATACGCAGTCGCAGGAGGATCTGCTCGGCAATCGGTGCACCGATTGCCGCGTGACCCTTAAAATGGCCGATGCCGTTTTCGTCTGTTGTAAAGGTGTATGGCTTGCCGATATCGTGTAACAAAACAGCCCATCTGACGATGGGGTCGTAAGGTGCGGCGGCGAGTGCATGCAACGTATGGTTATAAATGTCGTAACAATGGTGCGGATTGCGTTGATCGAAATCGAATGTGGCAGAGATTTCGGGAATTATCACCGCCAATATGTCGCGGTATTCATGTAGTATCGGCAACACATTGACGCCGCACAACAACTTAGTGAGTTCTGCCGCCACACGTTCCGCCGCGATATAACGCAGTGTTTCACGCGTTTTATGAAGTGCGTCGGCGGTTTCGGGAGCAATTGAAAGGGGGAGCGTTGCGGCGAAGCGCAGGGCGCGTAAGATGCGTAATGCGTCCTCGGAAAAGCGAGTCGCAGCATCGCCCACGCAACGGAGTGTACCGTTTGCAAGATCGCGCTGTCCGCCGAACGGATCCACCAATCCTTCGTTCTCATTATATGCCATTGCGTTTACGGTGAAATCGCGCCGTGCGAGGTCGTCACGAACATCGGAAACAAAGGTCACGCTGTCGGGGTGGCGGCTGTCGGCATAACCGCTTTCGGTGCGGAAGGTGGTGATCTCTACCGTACGTTCCTCGGTCAACACGGCTATCGTGCCGTGTTGCGCACCGACCGTGATGGTGCGGTGATCGGCAAACACGGCGGCCGTTTCATCCGGCGAGGCGGCGGTGGTGATATCCCAATCGTGCGGAATGACACCGCGCAGACTGTCGCGCACACAGCCGCCCACGGCATAAGCGGCAAAGCCGTGGGCCTGTAAGCGTGCAATCAACGCCGCCACATCAGGCGGCAAGACGATCGGCCTGCTCACAGCACGTGAATGACCGTGCGCCCGTCTTCGTCGCGAATTTCGGCGCGTCCCGTCAAGATCGAAAGGATACTGCGGTACAACAGGCCTGAGTCGTCCAGAAAATGTTCGCGAATATACTCCGCCTGTTGATGGTCGCCCACTTTCAACGAAAGCGACAACAGGGGGGCTTCTTCGTCGCGAATGGCACAAGTGACAGTACAACCGTGAGTAAGGTCACAAACGGTCACATCGGAGTCGCGTTCGTTGTGGCGACGTGCCAATGCCTGGATGGCCGCCTTGGCCGAACGCTCGCGCAAAGTGAGAGGCAGACGGTTGCGTAACGTTTCGACTGCCACGCGCCCGTTTTCTTCCAGTGTCAGCAATTGTTCGGCATCGTCCGATTGGGTAACGCTGCCTGCGGTAAGCAATCCCTCAAGCGCTTCGGTGGTCTCAAAGAAATTGGCCATACCGCCGCCTGCCACGATATCCATTACGGTGGTGCGGGGGAGCGCTTCTTTTATACTGCTTAACATATAACAGATAAGAAGCTGAATATCAGCCATACGGTACAGCCCGCCCGGCTCTACACCGGCGGAAAATCCTTGCATCGGCATAATTTTTGAAAACTCCTGTTCTGATTCAGATATACATATACCAGTATAACACAAAAACGACACGGGGGCAAGTACCAAACGAAAATTCTTGACAATCGATCGGGGATATGCTACAATAAACGGGTCTTCGGGGCGGGGTGAGATTCCCCACCGGCGGTTATAGCCCGCGACTCGGGAAATATCCCGACTGATTTGGTGTGATTCCAAAGCCGACGGTACAGTCCGGATGTGAGAAGATAGGTGTTTTGCCGATTCTGTTACCCCCGTTGTTGCACAACGGGGGTTCTTTTTTGTGAATGAGGTGTTGGGACATGGGTGTACGTTGGGAACAAGTAAAGGAAAATGCGGTGTTTTTGCTGGTTTGTCTCGCTGTTGCGGCGGCACTTTTTGCCGTGGCACGGGTGGCGGAACGATATTTGCCGAAAAAGCGAGCGGTATCGGCAGCGCAGCGTGTCAGCATGATCGGCGTTTTTGCGGCGGTGGCAACGGTGCTCCATGTTTTGGATTTCCCGCTTTTGTTTTTGGCCCCCGAGTTTTATAAACTCGATTTTTCCGAAGTGCCCGTTTTGCTGTGTGGGTTTTATTTGGGGCCGTCATCGGTCGTGGTTTGCGAAGGCGTAAAGATTTTTTTGAAACTGATGGTAAAAGGGACGACTACGGCATTCGTAGGGGATTTTGCCAATTTTGCGGTCGGTTGCAGTTTGGTGTTGCCTGCGTGCATTTTGTATCACGTAAGGAAAACAAAAAAAACAGCCATAATCGGCATGGCGTTGGGGACGGTCGTGTTGACCGTGTTCGGTAGCTTGTTTAATGCGGTATATCTGTTGCCGAAATTTGCCGCGCTGTATGGGATCCCGCTTGAACAGATCGTTGGCATGGGGCAGGCGGTAAACGCCGGTGTGACCGATGTTACGACATTCGTACTGTTTTGTGTGGCACCGCTCAACTTGGTGAAAGGAATTGCAGTTTCGCTTCTTACATTCTTGTTGTATAAGCGGCTGGAGAAGTTGTTCTTTCGGAAATAAGCGAAAATCGGATGCTTTGGCATCCGATTTTTTTGTTGCAAAACCCGGGGCGCTGTGGTATAATTAGGGTAACTAATTATTCTTTAGGAGGAAAACGACATGCCCAATCCTTCGTGGTTAAAAAACGCGATGATCTATAATGTGTATCCCCAGTCCTTTTTCGATACCAACGGTGACGGTATCGGCGACCTTAAAGGTGTAGAGGAAAAACTGGATTACATCAAAGAGCTGGGTTGCAATATCATTTGGATGAATCCGATTTTTGTCAGTCCCTTCCGCGACGCGGGATATGACGTGTCGGATTTCTATACCGTAGCTCCTCGCTACGGTACGAACGAGGATCTGCGTCGTTTGTGTGCCAAAGCGAAAGAACGCGATATGCATATTGTGCTGGATTTGGTGGCGGGGCATACATCGCTTGAATGTGAATGGTTCCAACGGTCGGCGGAATATGACCCGAACGAGTTCTCACATCGCTATGTGTGGACCGATTCGGTGGGAGATCTTGGCGACGGTACCTTTATCAACGGCTATTCCGATCGCGACGGTTCCTACATGAAGAATTACTACTATTGCCAGCCGGCGCTGAACTATGGCTTTGCCAATCCCGATCCGGCAAAATCCTGGCAACGGGCAGTGGACGATCCGCATTGCATCGCCACCCAAGAAGCGTTGCTGGATATCATGGATCATTGGACGAAACACGGTGTGGACGGTTTTCGCGTGGATATGGCTTTTTCGCTGGTGAAGTATGATTGTGAGGAAAAAGAAACCATCAAATTGTGGCAGAAGTTGAGCGCGAAATTCAAAGAAACCCACCCCGAGTGTTTGCTCATTTCGGAATGGAGCTATCCCGAACGTGCGTTGGCGGCGGGTTTCGACGTGGATTTTCTTATCCATTTTAATTTGAAATGCTTTACCACGCTGTTCCGCCACGAAAAAGGGCGTAACGATCGTCTGGATTGGGTGGGGCCCAGTTATTTCCGCAAGGAAGGCGAGGGCGATTTCAGCCTGTTTTACGAGGATTTTATCGATCAGTTGAACAAGACGCGCGGTCTTGGCTATGTGTCGGTTCCTACGGGAACCCACGATCTGCCGCGTGTGTCGTGGGAACGGGACGAAGACGATTTGCGTGTGATCCAGACCTTTATCTACACAATGCCCGGCATTCCGCTCATTTACTACGGTGATGAGATCGGCATGCGGTATCTTGAAGGTCTGCGTTCGGTAGAGGGCGGGTATCGCCGCACGGGCGCACGTTCACCGATGCAATGGAAGGCGGGGAAGAACTACGGATTTTCTACTGCCGACACCACTTATATTCCCTGTGATCCGTCACCTGATGCGCCCACGGTGGAAGCACAGGAGAAGGATCCCGACTCCCTGCTTAATCACGTAAAGACTATGACGGCGTTGCGCCGTGCGCATCCGGCGTTGCAGGAAGACGGTGAATTTGAAGTGATCGGCGGCAGTTATCCCGCGGTGTATGAGCGCCGCGCAGGGGCGGAACGTATTCGTGTGATCATCAATCCCTCGTCGCGTGAGTATATGTTGGATATTCCCGCGCCGCAAGAGATCTACGTCTCCCGTAATGTAGAGATAAACGGTACAAAAGCCGCGGTAAAAGGATGCGGGTATATCGTTTTTAAAGTGTAATATTTCTCCATCTCATCGGCAAGACTAACCGATGAGGTGAAGACGATGAGTAAAGAAAAAAATGAGCCGGTACGCCGCGAGACCCACGAAAGCCGTGTGTTGCAAGAGCAGTTGAAAGATATGGTGGAAACGGGCGCGGTTGTGACCGATAACGGGCGTCATACCATTCACTGTCTGACGGTGATCGGGCAGATCGAAGGGCATTACGCGCTCGGAAGCGATAATAAGACTACGAAATACGAGCACGTATTGCCGCAACTGGTGGCGATCGAGGAAAGCACGGAGATCGAAGGGGTGCTTATCCTGTTAAACACGGTCGGCGGCGATATTGAGGCGGGTCTGGCTATTGCGGAAATGATATCGGGAATGAAAAAACCAACGGTATCGTTGGTGCTCGGGGGCGGTCATTCCATCGGTGTTCCGCTTGCCGTATCGGCCAAACGGTCGTTTATTGCTCCCTCGGCAACGATGACCATTCATCCTGTACGCACCAACGGACTGGTGCTTGGTGTGCCGCAGGCGTCTCGGTATTTTCAGCGTATGCAAGAGCGCATTACGCGGTTTGTGTGTGAACATTCCCACTTGTCGGAAAAACGGTTTGCCGAACTGTGCAACAGTACGGATGAACTGACCACCGATATGGGCAGTGTGCTCGACGGTAACGATGCGGTGCGCGAAGGGTTGATCGATGAACTCGGTTCGCTCGGTGATGCCATCGCGGCACTCTACCGCATGATAGAAAACCAATAAAGAAGGACGGTCGGAACAATGGCAAAGAAAAAAGCGGTATCGGCAAAACAGGCGCGTCAATCCAAAGAAAAGAAACGGATGTCGGCACAAAAGACGGCCGTCATTCTGCTTGCGTCTGCTATTCTGTTTATGTGTATTCTGTTGATTCGGGGCGCAAGTTTGTGGAACGGATTACACAACTTGTTGTTCGGTTTGTTTGGCTTTTGTGCCTTTTTGGTGCCGCCCATTGCCATTTACGTGTCGATCTTGCTTGCCAAAGAGAAGAACGACGGCACGGTACGTCGGCGTATCATACAAGGGGTATTGCTGCTGTTGACGGTCAGCAGTACCGTACATATTTTCTTCGCCGATGTGGAAACCGGCTATTTTACGGCGTTGGCCGAAGCGTATAAGAGCGGCATGCATCTGTATGGTGCAGGTGTGAGCGGTGCGTTGCTTGGTTACATATTTGAGTGGATGTTTTCGGATATCGGCGCAAAGATCATTTTTATCTTGGCGCTGTTCGTCATCATCATGATCCTTACCAAAACCAGCATACTCACGCTGTTTAAAGCCCCTGCCAAGGTGGTGAAGAAAGCACGCGAAAAGACCGACGAACAAGGCGTGGCAATCGTTGATAAAAAGAAGAAAAAGAAGGCGTATGACAGCGAAAAAGAAGATAAGCCTACGGTGATCGACGTGGATATGGGGGAAGGCTATATCGGCGACGAAGAAGCGGCGGAACCTGCTCCCAAAAAGCAACGCTCCAAAAAGCGGGAAACGCCCGTACCCGATGCAGCGGAAGAACCGACGCCCGAGACCGGTGTGGACAATTCCATCAGCGGGGAACTGAACGAAGCAACCGAAAAAGAAACGATACCGACGACCTATCGCTATCCGCCGATCTCGTTGCTCCGCGAAGTGAAATCGCAAAACGTGGCGGCTGCCCAGCAAGAACAGCAGCAAACGGCCGATTTGCTTGTGAAAACGCTGAACGATTTCGGCGTCAGTGCGCGCGTGATTGCGGTGTCACGCGGCCCTTCGGTCACACGATACGAACTGGAACCCAGTGCGGGTGTGAAACTCAGCAAGATCACGGGCCTTGCGGACGATATCGCCTTGCGCCTTGCTACAACGGGGGTGCGTATTGAAGCGCCCATCCCGAACAAAGCGGCGGTCGGTATCGAAGTGCCCAACCGCAACCGCGTATCCATCGGTCTGCGCGAAATGATCGACGCTCCCGATTTCTCGCTTGCCAAGAGCAAACTGACGGTAGCGCTCGGTCGTGATATTGCGGGCAACACGGTGTATACCGATCTTGCAAAGATGCCCCACTTGCTGATCGCGGGTACTACCGGTTCGGGTAAATCGGTGTGTACCAACATGATGATCCAGAGTGTCTTGTTCCGGGCGTCTCCCGAAGAGGTGCGCTTGTTGCTGATCGACCCCAAAATGGTCGAATTCGGTGTGTATAACGGTATTCCGCACCTGTTGGTGCCGGTGGTGACCGACCCGCGCAAAGCGGCGGGTGCACTCGGTTGGGCCGTGACCGAAATGCTTGCGCGTTACAAAGCGTTTGCCGAAAACAATGTGCGTAATTTGGAAGAATACAATCGCCTGGCGCAAAAGAGCGATACGTTGAAAGCCAAGCCGCAGATCCTTATTCTTATCGATGAGTTGGCCGACTTGATGATGGCGGCCAAGAACGAAGTGGAAGATGCCATTGTGCGTTTGGCGCAGATGGCACGTGCGGCGGGTATGCATTTGGTGATTGCGACCCAACGTCCGTCCGTCGACGTTATTACCGGTTTGATCAAGGCGAACATTCCGAGCCGTTTGGCCCTTACTGTGGCGAGCAGCGTGGACTCCCGCACGATTCTGGATTGCGGCGGTGCGGAAAAATTGCTTGGCCGCGGTGATATGTTGTTTATGCCGCTCGGTATGTCCAAACCCATGCGCATACAAGGCGGATACGTCGATATGGAAGAGATCGAAGCGGTGGTGGATTTCCTGAAAGGGGAAGACAACGAAGAGCTTTATGATGATGCGATCATGCAGGAAATCGAACGTCAAGCGAGCGCGGCAGGAAAGAAGGAGAGTTCGGCTGCCGATGATGGCGACGACAATGAACCTGCCGACGATATGCTTCCGCAGGCGATCGAAGTGGTTATCGATGCGGGAATGGCATCCACGTCGTTGTTGCAACGCAAACTGCGTTTGGGCTATGCCCGCGCAGGCCGCATTGTAGACGAGATGGAACGACGCGGTATCGTCGGCCCGCATGAGGGAAGCAAACCGCGCCAGGTGCTGATCACCCGCCAACAGTGGATGGAAATGAACGCCCTGCGAGACGATATTTCTGAGTAAAGGAACAAACATTATGCCGTTTTTGCCGTTGACAAAAGAAGAGATGCTTGCCCGCGGATGGGATGTGGCGGATATCGTGCTGGTTACGGGGGATGCTTATGTGGATCACCCCAGTTTCGGCACAGCTATCATTTCCCGTGTGCTGGAAGATGCCGGTTTTCGTGTGGCGATCCTTTCGCAACCGCAAGGTCCCGACGACCTTACGGAGTTTGGTCGTCCGCGTTTGGGCTTTTTTGTGAACGGCGGAAACATCGATCCCATGGTGGCACACTATACCGCCGCCCGTCGTCGACGCAGCGAAGATGCGTATACCGCCGGCGGCGTCGCGGGGCGTCGCCCGGACCGCGCGACCATTGTATATTGCCGCTGGGTACGTGAAATGTATGGCGACATTCCGATCCTGATCGGCGGTTTGGAGGCTTCGCTTCGCCGTTTTGCTCATTATGATTATTGGGACGATGCCGTGCGCCCCTCCATTCTGGTGGACAGTACCGCCGATCTTTTGGTATACGGTATGGGAGAAAAGGCCGATGTCGAAGTGGCACAACGCCTGGCGGCGGGTGAGCCGATCGCATCTATCACCGACATTCGAGGTACGGCGTTTGCCGTGTCGGTGAAAGACTATAAACCGCGTCCGTGTGCCGAATGTCCGTCGTTCGATCAAGTGCGTGCAGCAAATGAAGTCGGAAAACGCCAATATGCCGCGGCGGCACGTATTCAGCAGGACGAGCAGGATGCCGTGCGGGGGAAAACCGTGATCCAACGACACGGCGATGTGATTGTTGTGCAAAACCCTCCGATGCCGCCGCTCGAAACCGACGAGTTTGATCATGTGTATGAATTGCCGTATATGCGGGAATATCATCCGTCATATGAAGCGGCAGGCGGTGTGCCCGGATTGCAGGAAGTGAAGTTTTCGTTAGTGCACAATCGCGGCTGTTTCGGTGCGTGTAATTTCTGCTCTATTGCGTTTCATCAAGGGCGGCAGATCGCCTGTCGCAGTGAGGAGTCGGTCATACGCGAAGCGGAAAAGTTGACGAAAATGGCCGATTTTAAAGGCTATATTCACGACGTCGGCGGTCCGACCGCCAATTTTCGTGCGCCGTCTTGCGAAGCACAAGTTACGCGCGGTCTGTGTAAAGGGAAGAAGTGCTTGGCGCCTACCGTGTGTCCGGCTTTGCGTGCCGATCACAAAGAATATCTGCACCTGCTTCGGCGTTTGCGGGCTTTGCCGCGGGTGAAGCGGGTGTTTATCCGTTCGGGTATTCGTTTCGATTATCTTTTGGAAGACAAAGATGAAACCTTCTTTAAAGAACTGGTGCAATATCATGTGAGCGGGCAGTTGAAGGTAGCACCCGAACACTGTTCGGCGGGGGTGCTGAATGCGATGGGGAAACCCGCTATCGCCACCTATCGCCGTTTTCAAAAACGGTTTTATGAACTTACCAAGAGCATGGACAAAAAACAATATCTGGTGCCGTATCTGATGTCTTCCCACCCCGGCAGTACCTTGCGGGACGCGGTGGAATTGGCACTGTTTTTGAAAAAAGAGGGGTTGCATCCGGAACAGGTACAAGATTTTTATCCCACACCGGGCACCATCTCGACGTGTATGTTTTACACGGGATTGGATCCCTATACCATGAAACCGATCTATGTGCCGCGTACAGCGGCGGAAAAAGCGGAACAGCGGGCGTTGCTTCAGTATTTTCGTCCCGAAAACCGTGACAAGGTACGTGCGGCACTCAAACGTGCGGGACGTGCCGATCTGATCGGTAACGGTCCCAATTGCTTGGTGCCTGCTGAAACGGTGTCGCGTCGTCCGCAAACAACTAAATCGCAACGCCGATCGGTGCCAACCAAAAAGCGGGGGCATCGCTGATATGTTTATCGCGTTGCGCAAGCGTCTTTCGTCCCTGCGTCGTCGATGGTGGGCGCTGATCATCGCCGTGATCCTGCTCTTGTGCTTCCTTTCGGAGAAAACGGGGCTCACCGATCGTTTGTTGTTGCTGAGCGGCGTTACCGATCCGCGGGAATTCCCTCTCAGCGGCGAGTTGCAAGTGCATGTGCTCGATGTCGGGAATGCGGATGCCTTGCTGATCTTCTGCGACGGCGAGGCGATGCTGATCGATGCGGGAGATCACGACGACAGCGACACGATCTCACGTTATTTGCAGGATTATGGCGTGCATCATTTGTCCTATGCGGTCGCTACCCATGCGGATGCGGATCACATCGGAGGTATGCGGCAGGCGTTGGCACATTTTACGGTCGGCGAATACTTAACGACGACTGTGCCGTCTGGGGCAGAGACGCTGTCGGCAACCCACTCCAATCTTGTGTCGTTTTTAGAGGAACGACACATTAAAATGACCGAAGCCGCCGTGGGGATGACGCGCCAACTCGGCGAGGCGGAGTGGCGGGTGATCGCGCCTGTATTTCCGTCGAATGATCCGAACGAACAATCTCTCGTATGTTTGATCACCTACCGAAACACGCGTTTTCTGTTTATGGGAGATGCGGGGAAAACGGTGGAGACCGCTTTGCTTTCCGAGGACGTGCAGGCGGATTTTTTGAAAGTCGGCCATCACGGTGCCGAAGATGCTACGTGTGCCGCATTTTTACAACGCGTATCACCGAAAACGGCGGTTATTTCCTGCGGCGCCGATAATCCTTACGGGCATCCCGCTTCCGCGGTGCTTGCGCGTTTGGAAGTCGTCGGTGCGGCGATATACCGTACCGACCGCGACGGTACCGTTGTAGTA
This sequence comes from Acutalibacteraceae bacterium, assembly GCA_045591985.1. Taxonomy (GTDB): domain Bacteria; phylum Bacillota; class Clostridia; order Oscillospirales; family Acutalibacteraceae; genus SIG588. The sequence goes on along the minus strand of JAZNTV010000007.1, from coordinate 12,638 downwards.
TACAGCGACGGCGAAACTTTACGAGTCGAAACCGAAACGGAATGAGTTTCGATGGGGGGAACGTATGAACAAGCGATTTGTAGCGGCTATTGTGCCCGCGGCAGGAAGTGCCACCCGCATGGGCGGCGAGAAACAGCGGCTGTTGCTGAACGGTCGCCCGGTGTTGGCACACACTTTATCGGTGTTGCAACACACTTCTGTGATCGACGAGATCATAGTGGTGGCGCGTGAGGCGGATGTGAAAGAATTTACTGCCTATAAAGAGCGGTTCGGAATTACCAAACTGACAGCCGTTGTGAGCGGCGGCAGCACTCGTCAACAATCGGTAATGCGTGGGTTTGCGGCGGTATCCGACAATGCTACACTGATAGCGATTCATGACGGCGCGCGGCCGTTGGTTACGGCGGAAGAGATCGAACGGATAGCGGCGACGGCGGAAACGCACGGCGCGGCAACGGCGGCTACACCCGTGAAAGATACGTTGAAGATCGCAGGAGAAAACGGCACGGTGGCGGCCACCCCCGACCGCAACACTTTGTGGGCGGTGCAAACGCCGCAGGTGTTTAAACGGGATCGTTACGCCGCCGCATTACAAAAAGCGGTGGCGGATGGACGGGATTTTACCGACGATTGTCAGTTGTTCGAATATAGCGGCCACCCGGTACATCTGGTACAGACAGGATATCAAAACATTAAGATCACAACGCCCGAAGATATGGCGATCGCACGCGGTTTGACGGGAATGGGAGAGACGACTATGCGAATCGGACACGGATATGACGTTCACCGTTTGGTGGAAGGACGCGCGCTTATATTGGGCGGGGTAACGGTGCCGTATGAAAAAGGCTTGCTCGGCCATTCGGATGCCGATGTGCTTACCCATGCGGTGATGGATGCGCTGTTGGGTGCGGCGGGTCTGCACGATATCGGCCGTTGGTTTCCCGATACCGACGAGCGATTCCGCGGGGCGGACAGCCTCCGACTGCTTCAACATGTGATCGGTTTGCTTACGGAACGCGGCTTTACGGTGGGGAATATCGATGCCACCGTATTGGCGCAAGCACCGAAACTGTTGCCGTATATCGATACCATGCGGGAAAACATTGCCGTTGCGTGCGGCGTGCCGTTGTCGGCGGTAAATGTAAAGGCCACCACCGAAGAGAAACTGGGCTTTACGGGTACGGGTGACGGTATGGCAGCACATGCAGTGTGTCTCATAAAGGAGAATGGACAATGATCGTTGAAAAGCAAGCGATGGATTTTCCGTTGCAACACACGGCATTACCCCATGCGGTGTATTTGCCTGTCGGATATGAAGAGGAACCGGACAAACAGTGGCCGCTCGTCATTTTTCTGCACGGTGCGGGTGAACGGGGGAACGATCTTCAGGCGGTATATCGCCACGGCCCGTTACGTGAGGTGCGCGAGGGGCGTGCGTTCCCGTTTATTGTGATCGCACCGCAGATCGAAGCGCCGAAGTATTGGGCGTGTTATGCCGAAACGCTTAATGCTATGTTGGACGGTTGGCTTGGGAAATATCGTATCGACCCTTCCCGTGTGTATCTTACCGGCCTTTCGATGGGCGGCACAGGCACATGGATGTGGGGAATGATGAACCCCGAACGGTTTGCTGCCGTGATGCCGATCTGCGGTACCGGCATTTGCTGGTGTGCGGGTAATTTGAAGGACGTGCCTGTGTGGGTGTTCCACGGAGATCGCGACGATACTGTGCCGATCGCTGAGAGCTATACAATGGAAAAACGCTTGATTGCATGCGGCGGAGATGTGAAACTTACGGTATATGAAGGATATGGTCACGATTGCTGGACAGATACCTATCGACGCGACGATGTTTATGCCTGGTTGTTATCGCATAAGAAGGAGAGTAAAGAATGAGTGAACGGTTGGATCGCATTAACGAATTGGCGCGCAAATCGCGCACACCCGCCGGGTTGACCGAAGAAGAAAAAGAAGAACAAGCGCGTTTGCGCGCCGAATACTTGGCGGCGGTGCGTAAAAATGTGGAATTGCAACTCGGCAATACGTATATCGTGGAACCTGACGGCACAAAACGTCCGCTGAAAAAGAAAGGGTAAACCGTATGAAACAACGAATACTTGCGTTGGGCTGCGCGTGTTGCATGTTGCTCGGTTGTACTGCATGCCGCATACGTGTGGATCTTACCGAAGTGTTGGAAGACGATCCGACCGCTACCGCTACCACCACCCAACCGATCCCTGAAAACAACGATGAAATGGCGACCGAGGCGTGGCAGATCTATTCCCGTGCGCTGGAGATCGGCGAAACGTATACGACATATGAACAGACGTATGAAGGTCGTCGGACGGTTATGGGAGAAACGATGGTGACCAAAGCGCGCTTTGTGCGTGTGGAAAAAGACGGCGACGTGTCGTTGTTGATCGAAAGAGAAGACGGAACTACGCGTAGCTCCGCTTACTTTGCCGGAGGTATCGGGTATTTCAATACCGGTGAAAAAAAGTATTGGATGCCGACCGAGGAAGAGGCTGTGTATGAAACACTGGGTTTTTCGGAAGGAGAAGACCTTGCCGAATCCATGTTTTCCGAGGCTATTGTCATTCGAAATGACGACGGCAGTACAGTAGTCTCATGCCCGCTTAGCGGCCAAAACGGCACGCAATTTGCGCGTATGCATCTCGGAGAAGAGGTCATGATGAGTGCCCAACTCAGGCATGCCGAAGCGGGCGTGACGGTAGATGAGGCAGGCAATCCGCTGTCTTTTGTCACATCGATTTCGGCGGATACAATGTTGTACGGTACCGTGTCTTACGAAAACGAAAGCCGTTATGTGGCGGTGGGGGACGATGTGGTACTTACGCCGCCGACGGATTTGGACACCTATTCTTCGATGATAGAATGATAAGAAGGAAGCGTTAGCGCTTCCTTTTCTTTTTGTCAAATTGTGCGGTGTTGTTTTGCGGGAATACCCAAAGGGACGACAGAATTCGACAAAAAGGCGGGTTTGCCGGAAAACATTTTCCAAAATATGGAAAAAGTTTCGCAAAAACGCTTGCAATAATTTCCAGAATATGGTAATCTATACACGCCGGCAAGCAACAATGATATCGAAATAAGGGAGAACGTAGTATGGAGAAGAAAATACGGGTGCTGCTCGCCGATACGGGTGAGCATTTCGGACAACCGTGTGCTACGGCTTTGCGGTCGCACGGGTTGGAGGTAGAAACGGTGGAAAAGGACGGGCGACGTGTGATCGAACGGGTGTCGGCTTACCGTCCCGATGTAGTGATTATGGATTTCTTTTTGCCGCAGGTGGATGCGGTAGGGGTGATACACAGTATCAAAGCCATGCATTTGCCGAATACGCCGATATTGATGGTGATGTCGGCATTTGATAACCCGAATTTAGAACGCGAAGCGATGACGGCAGGGGCGGATTATTTTGTATTGAAACCGTTTGATGCCGACGGCATGGCCGGGCGTCTGCTGTCGATCTGTGCCCAAAAAGAGAATCATCGCACAATGAACACGGGCGGCAACACGCTTGAAATGCAGGTGACCGAGATCATTCATCAGATCGGTGTGCCCGCACACATCAAAGGGTATCAGTATTTACGGGACGCCATCTTAATGGCGATCGAAGATGAGGAGATCATCAATGCCGTAACGAAGCGGTTGTATCCGTCGGTCGCTAAGAAGCATGATACCACCTCTTCGCGCGTGGAACGTGCCATTCGTCACGCCATCGAGGTTGCGTGGGATCGCGGTGATGTAGACGTGCTGAACTCCTACTTCGGATACACGATCCATACCGGACGCGGCAAGCCCACCAACAGCGAGTTTATTGCCATGATCTCCGATCGTTTCCGCCTGCAACTCAAAATCGGATGATAAAAACACGGTGCGCCTGTAGCGGCGTACCGTGTTTTTATGCCCTTTTTCAATATTTTGAAAAATTTTGTTTATTTTCTGCGGAGTTTGTGATATGCTTATGTTAGGAGGCGATAGAATGAAATTGGAGTTCCTTGGTGCGGCGCATGAAGTGACCGGTTCTTGTACGTTGCTGACAGTCGGCGAGTACCGCATTGTGATTGATTGCGGTATGGAACAAGGTCGCGACATTTATGAGAATTGCGATATGCCGATCGCGGCGGGCGAGGTCGATGCGGTACTGTTGACCCATGCACACATTGACCATGCGGGTATGATCCCGCTTTTGTGTGCGAACGGATTTCGCGGGCCGATCTATGCCACCGAAGCCACTGCCCGTCTTTGCGGTATCATGCTGATGGATTCGGCGCATATTCAAGAGTTTGAAGCGGAATGGCGCAACCGTAAGGGGAAACGCTCGGGGAAAGAGGAGTATAAACCGCTGTATACCACCGCCGATGCACAGCAGGCGTTGTCGCAGTTCGTGCGCTCGCCGTATCACGCACCGCGTGAGATCCTTCCCGATGTTACGGTGGAATTCTTCGACGCGGGACATCTTCTCGGTTCGGCCTCTATCAAGATCACCGTATCGGAAGCGGGGGAGACGCGCACGATTCTGTTCTCGGGTGACCTCGGTAATGTGGACCGTCCGCTTATCCGCGATCCCGAACAACCCGATACGGCCGATTACGTGGTGATCGAATCGACTTACGGTAACCGTTTACACGGGCCGCATCCCGATTACGTGAAACAATTGACCGATATTTTGCAAGAGACTTTCGATCGCGGCGGGAATGTGGTGATCCCCTGCTTTGCGGTCGGTCGTACACAAGAGCTGCTGTACTGCCTGCGCTGTATCAAGGAAGAAGGCCTTGTGAAAGGGCACGACGGTTTTCCCGTCTATGTAGACAGTCCGCTGGCTGTGGAAGCAACCCGTATTTACGGGGACGAATCGCTGACGCCGTATTTTGATAAACAGACCTTGTCGTTGCTACACGACGGGATCAACCCCATTTTGTTTGAAGATATCCGCGTGTCGGTCACGTCGGACGATTCCCGCGCTATCAACGCCGACACTACCCCAAAGGTGATCTTGTCGGCCAGCGGCATGTGTGAGGCGGGGCGTATCCGCCATCATTTGAAGCACAATCTGTGGCGGGCGGAAAGCACCGTGTTGTTCGTGGGCTATCAAACCGAAGGTACGCTGGGTAATCAACTGATAAACGGTGCGCCCACCGTGAAACTGTTTGGCGAAGACATTCGGGTGAGTGCACGTATTGCGCAGATGGACGGCATCAGTGGTCATGCCGACCGTGACCGTATGCTCGCCTGGTTGCGCGGTATGCATCCCGCACCGAAGAAGGTATTCGTCAATCACGGGCAGGATGCGGTGTGCGACGAGTTTGCCGCTTTCATTACCGAACAACTCGCCATTCCCGCCGAAGCACCATATAACGGGGCGGTATATCGAGTGGACGATACCGTAACCTGTGAGGTGACGGGCAACACCCGCCGCTTGACACCGAAGGCGGCACGCGCCAATACGGTGTACGATCGTTTGATGGCGGTGTATCGCCGTTTGGGACAGTTGATCGAGCAAAGCCGCGGACGTGCCAACAAGGATCTGGCAAAGCTTGCGGATCAGATACAATCCCTTCACGACCGTTGGCAATAAAAGGAGGAAGAACGATATGTTTGGAAACAAAGTGGTGTTGACCATTGACGGTATGGCGTGTATTCGTTGCAGCGGTCGCGTAGAAGCGGCGCTGAATGCACTCGACGGCGTAAAAGCCAAAGTGGATCTCGACAAAAAGACAGCAACCGTCAAAGGATGCGACGACAAGGAACTGCTCATACGTACAGTGACCGATCTCGGCTTCACCGTGGTGGATGTAAAATAGTCAAAAGGACTCGGCCTATAAGCCGAGTCCTTTTGTATTACTTTGTTTCGCGAATCAAATAGCGCGGAATACCGATGATCCGACAGGCCGCCAGTTCTTCGCCTTCCAATACGCGCGGCTGATACATCGGGTTAATAGGTACCAGTCGCAACCAATTTTCGCCTTCCGCAAATTCCACCTTTTTCAAAGTGGCTTCTTCGGTGTTATAAAGCACCAAAGCCGTTTGTCCGCTGTATTCCAATGTGTCGGTTTTCAGTACCAACACGGTATCCCCATCCAAATACAGGGGGTACATGCTGTCGCCGCACACCCGCAACACAAAGAAATCCGAGCGCGGATGCCCGTGCAGAAAATTTACGGGGATATCCACCGTATCGCCGTCCCACACCTCTTGTGCCAAATGCTCGTAACCGGCCGCTACTTCGCCGATGATGGGGAAGGTGACCACCTCGTCGGTCACCTGCGGCAAGGGATAGGTGAGCGCACGCGGACGCATTTCCTCTGTCTTGCCGAGCAACCAAGCAATGTCTACCTGCAATACCCGTGCAATGGATTCCAATACCGGCATTTTAATGTTTTCTATCTTGCCTTTTTCGTATCGCTGGATAGTGGAAAATGCGACCGATACCTGCTCGGCGATGTCGGCCAGGGTATATCCCAACTGTTTGCGCCGTTGCTCCATACGTATACCGATCTTATATGCGTCCAGTTCTTTCATGGTGATCACTCCTCGGAAAAGAGTATATCACAAAATTTTGCATGATGCAACATTTTTTTGCAAAAAGCAAAAACCCTGTATTTCCTCGGAAATACAGGGTTGGGTTTTAAAGAAGGTTGTGATTGCGGATGACTTTCGCCCGGGGGCGGTTAGGAAACGCAGAAACGGTACGCCGGCTTGCGTTTTCAGCATCGGAGTTTCTCTGTTATGCCTTTTTCAGCACCACGGCGGTGCGGGCGGGGAGGTAGAGGTAAAACCCGTTGTCGCCTTCATGGCATTCGGGGGTATAGCGATACGCCGTGTCCACGCGACCGAAACCGCCGAAGGCGGGATCGTCGGACGTGAGTATCGCTTGATAGGTCGCGGGGGCGTTCAGCGGGATCCACAACTGTTCTTCCGAACGGGTGGGGTGGAAGTTGAAGGCGAAGATGACGTCCCCTTTTTGATAGACCAACAAGTTGTGATCGTTATGCGTCCACAACAGTTTGGCGGGTTTGGAAAGTAACCGTTCCCGACGGAGTAAGGCGATCATGGCGCGGTCGAACGCTTCCAGTTGGCCGTAGCGTAAGAATCCGTTGTCGACAAGACTCCATTGGCGACGGCAATAATGATAACTCCATCCGTTACCTTCACGCGGGAAATCGATCCATTCGGGGTGTCCGAATTCGTTACCCATAAAATTGAGATAACCTTCACCTGCCAGTGTAGCGGTGACGAGACGGATCATTTTATGCAACGCCATACCGCGGTCGATCACGGCGCTTTCACTCGCTTTGTTCATGGCCGTATACATTTCGGCATCGCACAAGCGGAACATGATGGTCTTATCGCCCACCAACGCCTGATCGTGTGACTCGCAGTAACCGATCGTCTTTTCCTTCGGACGACGGGAGGTAAGTTCGTACCACAGTGTTCCCATATCCCATGCTTCGTCGTCCCGTTCCTTCAGCCACTTGATCCACAGATCGGGCACACCCATCGACAGGCGGTAATCGAACCCGATGCCGCCGTCCTTAACGGGCAGACACATGCCCGGCATACCCGACATATCCTCTGCTACGGTGATGGCGCGGGGGTTTAACGTGTGGATGAGTTCATTGGCCAATTGTAAATAGGTGATGGCTTCCAAGTCGGTGTTGGGGGAAAAATACATATCGTAATTGGTGAATGCACTGCCCAACCCGTGGTCGTGATACAACATGGAAGTTACGCCGTCAAATCGGAACCCGTCGAAATGAAAGATGTCCATCCAGTACTTCAAGTTTGACAACAGGAAATGCAAGACGTCATTTTTTCCGTAGTTGAACAGTTTGGTACCCCACGCGGGGTGCTCGCCCCGTGCGCCTTCGTGGAAGAATTGGTAAGGGGTACCGTCGAACGCGGCAAGTCCTTCGGCGGTGTTGCCGACCGCATGAGAATGCACAACATCGAGCAATACGGTGATGCCCATTTTATGGGCGGTGTTGATGAGTTCCTTGAGTTCGCGCCCCGTTCCGTAACGCGAAGAAGGGGCAAAGAAGTTGGATACCTGATAGCCGAAAGACCCATAATACGGGTGTTCCATCACCGCCATGATCTGAATGGTATTGTATCCTGCTTTCTTAATGCGTGGCAGAATGCGTTGGGTAAAGTCGCGATAACTGCCGACGGCATACTCCTCTTGTGCCATGCCGACATGACATTCGTAGATCAGCGGTGTTTTGGCGGGGCGGAAATCGGCGTCATCCCAAGCGAAGTCGTCCCACATCACGTTGTCAACCTCGGCACACCACAGATAGGTCACGGGATCTTGCACTACGCGGGTCGCATGGGTGGGAACACGCCGGAGTATGTCACCGCCGTGATGAATAACGGCTTGTACTTTTTGCCCCAACCGTAACGTATCGGCAGGAAGAAACACTTCAAACACGCCGTTTTCGCATGCCGTCATCGGACAGGCAGAGATATCCCAATCGTTAAAATCACCTGTGAAATACATAGCGTCGGCGGCCGGCGCCCATTCGCGATATACCCAGCCGTCCGCTGTTTTATGAATACCGAAATAGAGGTGACTGTTGGCAAACGAGACGAGATCGCCGCCGCCCAACAGTTCGTCGCGCTTTTGACGGTAACTATCCATGCGTAACACAATATCTTTTTCGTGCGCTTTCAGATAGGGGTCGATCTTCAAAATACGATACGTCATATGCCGCCTCCCGCAAAACGAAATAGCCGAGGAATCTCTCCCTCGGCTATTAGTATACCACGAATGTATGTCGAAATCAATGGGTTTGTGACCGTTTCCAAAGCGGAATACACACGAGAGTGACGATGGTGCCTGCCAGTCCCACCCAAAGCCATGTGCTCAGTGTGGTCGACCATCCCGCGTTTTCGGCGATCAGCGGGAACGCATAGGTGGAAAGGGCGCTGCCGATGTAGGTGCAGGCATTCAGTACACCCGACACGGTGGAGACGTTGTTGCCTTTGGCCATCAAGGGGGGGACGATACATACGAGCAAGAGATTGGCGCCGTGCATACAGCCGTTCAACAGCGCAGAGAAAAAGACGGAAACGGCAGCGTTTGAATCGGTGAAGAACACGAGTATCAACGACGAGAGCGTGCCCGCAGCGAAGATAAGACTTGTGCAGACAACGGGGCAAGTGAACACTTTGCGGTACAGAAGACCGGCCAAATAGTGCATTGCCATGCCGAACAGCGGCAGAAGCACACCGGTGAGAATGGCGATCGCTTCGCCCAGATGATAGGTCTCGGAGATGTATGAGGGCATCCAGGTCGTTACGCCGTCACGCAGAATACCTTGCAGTACGATGGAGAGCATGACCAACACACCGAGCAAAGAAAACAGCGGGGATCGGCTTGTTTTTGCGACCGACGTGTTGTCCTTGTCGGCCGGTGTCATCAAAATGGTGGGGCACAAACGCCACCACAGCGCGAGACCGAGAACGCCGAATGCCGCAGACACCCAAAATACGCACCGCCAACCGCTGATGACGATGAGAGCGGGGGAGAGCAGATAGACGGCGATGGTGCCGAGTGAGCCGCCCCACGAGACTTTGATGCAGTCGCGGGCATACTCTTCGTGTGTCAGCAAAGCGGTGAGCAATTTTACGATAGGAGGCCACATAAAGGATTGGGCAAATCCGTTGATACACCACACGGCGGTCATTACCAACGAGGAGGTACACAGCGGCAACAACATGTTCATGCTGACGGTAACTATCAAACCGAGCGACACCAGATGTTTCGGTTGATAACGATCGCCGAAAATACCGCTTACGATCTGTCCGGCGCCGTAGGTGATGAAACTTCCGGTAAGTGCCATCGACAAGAGGGATTTCGAAAGACCGGTATCGGCTACCATTTCTGCAATTATAGCGCCGTAATTGATGCGCGTAACGTAACTGATGAAATAGATAAAGGCACACAGATACACGGTGCGTCTTGTGGAAACGTGTGTGTTCATAAAGTGTTCTCCCTCGCGCTGTCAGTATCTCTGCATTATAGCACGTGTGCCCGAAAAGTCAACTGAAAAGTCGAGCAAAAATATATTTTGCTCGGCTGTGATGATACATGTTAAAAACAGTTGCCGCAAGTGGTATAACCGCGATCAAGCAGATCGTCCAGTGTGCCGTTGAAATTTTGCTTGTTGGATTCTTTTATACTTTTGATCGAACGGCAACCGGGACGATGGATCTTTTTCGTATTGGTGTTCAAGATATATGCAGCGGTGGCGGCGGTTGTGGTTGTAGTTGTAGTTGTAGTTGTAGTACCGATGGTGGTGGTCGTGGTGGTCGTTACAGCTGCCGTTTCAACACTTGCGCCATTGGTATAATCGATCGACACGCGAGGTTGTACATTGTAACAAAACACATTAAAACAGACGCCTTCACCGTCGTCTTCCACCGAATACGCTTCCATCTGTACGCCGCGCGCCAACAGTTCATCACCCACGAACCACGGTGTTATGCGGTACATGACATGGTTGTCGGTCTCCTTGATGTAATCGGCGACCATGTTTTCAAACGGTAGCATACCTTCTACGTTCATGTAGCGTGTGCCGGTGATGAGGTTTTGTACGTTGGCGTTTTCGCCCGAAAGTTGCCAACCGATCAGATGACAGCGGTTGTAGAGATATTTTCCGTCCACATGGTCGTATTTGGCTTGGTTCCAGCCGGAAGGCTTCACATTCCCGATCTCACCGCGTTCTTCGGTCGGCATGATTTCCCGCCCGCAACACGCGAGTGCCGCTCCGCACCGCCCCAGTGAGTCGAGATTGCTGTAAAGTTCAAACGCTTGCGTGGTGATGTCCGCTGCCGCAAAATATGGTTTGCCGTCTTGGACGCTCGAAAACGTATCGCCGTCGAAAGCAGGGATGTCTTCCCATGTCGCCGGTCGTGTGCTTAAGTAGTCGTTTGCCGTAATGTGGACGGTTGCGGACGTGGTGGCGGTAACTGTTGCAGTGGTTGCCGCGGTCGTTTCGGTTGCGGTGTTCGTTTTTATCGCAGTTGCGGCGGTTGCAGTGGTTGTGGTAGTTCCGGTTGTGTCGTCAAGAGCGGGGGCGGAATAGCAACCGCTGACCGTTAAAAGCAAAGCCAGAGTCAGTGCGACAAGGCGTAATTTCATCAGAGTCACTCCTTATGATATATTGTTTCGGTAATGTTTTCGTGGGAATATCCGGCAAAATCGTTTTGTGAAACAAGGGTGAAACCTTCGGCCGTAAGGTCGATATCCCACACAACGTCGGAGGGGTAACGGCGATTCCAATTGTAAAGAATAACGCCTTTACAGCGAGAAAGGTCGAAGTCCTTATCTTCTATAAAACAATAGTCGTCTTCGCCTGCCTTTTGCAGGTAGTCGTCGTCCGCCGTGAATGCGCCTCCCTCGGTAAATTGTTTCGCGGAATAGTTGCTCATCCACAAGGCGTGTCCCTCGGCAAGTGCCAACACACGCTCGCGCAAGACGCGATCTTGACTTTGGCGGCGTTTTAAAAACATACGTCCGCCGCGTTCGTCGATACAGAAGATGCAGTACACAATATCACCTCGTTTTTGGGCTTGATCGTTGTTCTTCTGTCTTATTATATCAGTTTTTCAGAGATTTTCAAGTAATATATGCAAACGGAGTGAAACCGAAAAACGAGACGGGACTTTCTTCTCACGAACGCGACAGTCCACCGGACTGTCGCTCCCAAGGCTTTGCGACCGTTGGTCGCTCACCCTTGGGAACCACTCTTGCGGTACCCAAAATCGGCTGGCGCGGTTGTTTCCGCTGCCGATTTTGACTGCGGCGCCAACCCTTGCTCGCTGTACCCGCCACCGGCGGCGCTCGCAAGCGTTGCATTTCAAGTCCCGTCATCAAAAAACGAAAAGACAGGCCAAAGCCTGTCTTTTCGTTTTGGTGCGAGAGACGGGACTTGGAACCCCGGTTTTGCGTCGGGTTTCTGCTTTTATGAGATACAGAGCACGCAAAACCTTATGAAAAGGCTTGCGCCTTTTCGGGGTTCTTCGTGTCGCAGTAATTCATACCAAAGTAAAAGAACAGGCGTTAGCCTGTTCTTTTACTTTGGTGCGCCAGAGCATTCTATAATCGAACCATTTACCTCATCAAGAGTAACGGTAGTATTTGCTTCGTTGTAGTTAAAGGTCAGAACCAGCTTATCGTCATATACATACACTGCATTCACGAAGCTGTCAATGAGTCTCTGCTTGTGTTCTTTTTTCGTTGTATCTAAGCTGCGAAATCTATGCAGCCAGAAAATCAGTCCCTCTTTGGTAAGAGGAGGGCGTTTCAGTTCTTCTTTAATAATCTTTAATTCCAATTCTTCTTTGGTGGTCTCAAGTTCAATCATACGCTGTTTGGTAGTAGTCGTAATGATTCCCTGCTCGATAGCATTCATCAGATTGGCTATCGCTCTTTCGGTTTCGCTCAACTGCTGTTTCAGAAGGATAACGGATGTATTTTCGGTGCTTGCTACACGGAGTACGATGTTTGCAATATCCTCAATCACATCGTCCTGTAACAGCATCTCCTTGGTGTAACGCACAACAATGTCTTCGATCCATTCCTTTTTGACAGTCTTTTTATCACAGGT
>JAZNTV010000006.1:0-30483 GCA_045591985.1 Acutalibacteraceae bacterium | reverse complement strand
CACCCGCCTGGGTGATTTTATGGTGAAATCCATCGGTGAAGCGGTCGGCGGCGTGGATGCGGGCGTATTGGTGGTGACCGCCGACGCCAAAGTGTCGGATACCGATCGCGAACTGTTGGCACAATTCCGCCGTCAGCAATTACCCGTCGTCTTGGTCATCAACAAGATCGACCTGCTCGAAGACAAATCTCCGTTGCTCACCTGCATCGACATGTGGCAAAACGAATACGATTTCGAAGCCATTCTCCCGCTCTCGGCACTAACGGGCGAAGCGGTGGATACCCTGGTGGAGGAACTCTCCGCCTTTGCGTTTGAAAGCCCCCACTTCTTCCCTGCCGACACGGTGAGCGACCAGCCCGAACGGGTGCTTGCCTCCGAATTGGTGCGCGAACAGATGCTCCATCTACTGCAAAAAGAGATCCCGCACGGTATCGCTGTGGTGGTGGAAAAGATGGGCGAAGACGTCACCGAAAAAGGGCAGGACATTATGGATATCGAAGTCACCATCTACTGCGAAAAAGACAGCCACAAGGGCATTGTCATCGGCAAGCGCGGCGCGATGCTGAAAGAGATCGCCTCCCGTGCCCGTGCCGAAATGGAAGCGCTGTTCGGCATTCACGTCAACCTGCAATGTTGGGTCAAAGTGAAAGAAGATTGGCGCAACCGCCAAGGACTTCTCGGCAGTTTCGGATACACACTGCAGTAAAGCCAATCCCCGTCATCCCCCAAAAGGGTGGCGGGGATCTTTCTTTCGACACAGGACGGGCACTTGCCGCTGCCACGCGACACGCATACACATTTCAATCAGACAATCAGAGGGTGCCTTTGCCATTTTATCGTAATACCACTATTGACAAACGCGGGAAAGTTGGATATACTATATACTTGTATAATTTTGTAAATGAGGTGCACATCATGGCCAAAGAAAACAAGGAAATTCTTGTTACCGAAGAAGGTCTTGCGAACTTAGAGAAAGAACTGGAATATCTGAAATCTTCCAAACGTGCGGAAATTGCCGACCGCTTGAAGGAAGCGCGTTCGTTCGGTGACTTGTCGGAAAACAGTGAGTACGACGAAGCGAAAAATGAGCAGGCGATCAACGAAAGCCGTATTGCCGAACTGGAACAGCAACTTAAGAATGCACGCGTGTTGGACGAAAGCCAGCTGTCGGGCAACTTGGTACACGTCGGTCTTGAAGTCGTGATCGAAAACGTCGCCTCCAAAGAGACCCGCACCTATCGCATTGTCGGTGTGACCGAAGCCGACCCGATGAACGGTAAGATCTCGGATGAATCCCCCATCGGCCGTGCGTTGCTCGGCCATGCGGTGGACGATGTGGTGGAAGTGCTTCTTCCCACCGGCAAGATCGTGAACTACCGTTTGGTCTCCATTGCGAAGTAATCCCCCCTTTGAAAGGAAGTTTAATATGAGTGACACTGTCAACACCCCCGAGGTGGAGATGACCGAACAGCAATTGTCCGAACTGTTGCAGGTGCGCCGCGATAAACTGGCGGCGTTGCAAGAGGCGGGGCAAGATCCGTTCGCCATCACCAAATACGACGTGACGGCACAGAGCGCGGATATCCGTGCGAATTACGAGGCGATGGAGGGCATGACCGTTTCCATCGCGGGTCGTATGATGAGCCGCCGTATTATGGGTAAAGCCAGTTTTATGGACGTGCGCGACAACAGCGACCATATGCAGGTCTATGTGCGCCGCGACGATGTCGGTGTGGATGAATACATGGCGTTCAAAAAGTGGGATATCGGCGATATCGTGGGTGTGACCGGTACCGTGTTCAAGACCCAAACGGGCGAGATCTCCGTTCACGCGACCACCATCACTCTGCTCTCGAAGTCACTGCGTCCCCTGCCCGAGAAATTCCACGGCTTGCGCGATACCGACACACGCTATCGCCAGCGCTATCTCGACCTCATTATGAATCCCGACGTGAAGCGCAACTTCATCATCCGTTCCCGTTTCGTCAAATATATGCGGGAATATCTGGATAACATGGGCTACGTTGAAGTGGAGACCCCCGTGCTGAACACCATTGCCGGCGGTGCGTCCGCCCGCCCGTTCATCACCCATCACAACACCCTCAATCTGGATATGTATATGCGCATTGCCACCGAGTTGCCGCTGATGCGCCTCATCATCGGCGGTATGGATCGCGTGTATGAGATCGGCCGTATCTTCCGCAACGAGGGTATGGACGCGAAGCACAACCCCGAATTTACCACTATTGAGTTGTATCAGGCGTACGCCGATTTCCACGATATGATGGATATTGCGGAAGGCATTCTGTCGGGTGCGGCAAAAGACATTCTCGGCACCTACGAAGTGGAATGGATGGGCGAAAAGATCGACCTCACCCCCGGTTGGCCGCGTTTGACCATGGTGGAAGCGGTAAAGCAGTACGTCGGCATTGACTTTGACGCCATTACCGACGATGCCGAAGCGGTGGCCGCTGCCGCCGCGAAAGGTGTGGAACTTGCCGAAGCCGCCGAAAAGACCTGGGGCAACGCGCTCTATGCCTGTTTCGACCAGCGTGTGGAACAGCATTTGGTGCAGCCCACCTTTATCACGATGTATCCGGTAGAAGTCTCCCCCTTGACCAAGCGTTCCCCCGAAGACCCGCGCTTGACCGAGCGTTTTGAGTTCTTCATCTGTCGCAGCGAAATGGGCAACGCCTACTCGGAGCTCAACGATCCCATCGATCAGCGCGAGCGTTTTATGAAGCAGGTGGAACAGCGTGAACGCGGCGACGAAGAAACGGAGATGTTGGACGAAGATTTCCTCACCGCAATGGAATACGGCATGCCTCCCACGGGCGGTATGGGCATCGGCGTGGATCGCGCCGTCATGTTGCTCACCGGCTCGGACACCATCCGCGAGGTCATCTGCTTCCCCACAATGAAACCTCTCGCAGAGTAATATTAAGCTGAAAACGCATATTTAAAGGCGTTTTCTCCTTTTTGTTTATCCAAATTATTGCTTAAAAATGTGGTTTACGACAGATTTACGACAAATTGACTTGTGAATGACCTTCTTGTGTTACGACAAAGCAATGTTGTAAATACATTAAAATGTGTTTTTTATTGTAAAACATAGAGGTTTGTGATAAAATAATGGCGATAAGCTTTTGAGGAGTGGGATTATGACAGATACAGATAGAAAAAGAGCTGCGAAAGCCTTTGCGGAATATTGGAAAGATCGTGGTGACGAAAAAAGCGACAGCCAATCTTTTTGGCTTTCCCTTGCCCGTGACGTTTTAGGTGTTGCAGAACCCGAAAAGTTTATATCGTTTGAGGAACGTGTAAAGCTGGATCACACAAGTTTTATTGACGGTCACATTCCTTCTACACATGTGCTGATCGAACAGAAAAAGAAGGGACTCAATTTGCGCAGTCCTATCCGTCAATCGGACGGCACGTTGCTGAATCCATTCCAACAAGCACAGCGATATTCGGCGGCACTGCCTTATTCACAGCGTCCTCGTTGGATCATCACCTGCAATTTTGAAGAGTTTCTTATTTACGATATGGAGAAGCCTACGGGCGAACCGGAAAGCATTTTGCTAAAGGATCTCGGCAAGGAATACTATCGTCTCCAGTTCCTTGTAGAAGAAAAGAGCGAGCTTCTGCACCGCGAGGAACAGATCTCCATCAAAGCCGGTGAGCTTGTCGGCAAGTTGTACGATGCTATTTTGAAGCAGTATATTCATCCCGACAGCGAGGAAACTCTGCGCAGCTTGAATATGCTTTGTGTCCGTCTTGTATTCTGCCTTTATGCAGAGGACGCAGGTATTTTCGGTGGACATCTGAAATTCCATAATTACATAAAAAACTTTAACGTCAAGGATGTGCGCCGTGCACTCATTGACCTTTTCCGTGTGCTCGATACCAAAACCGAAGAGCGTGATCCTTATATGGATGATTCTTTGGCGGCGTTCCCTTACGTGAACGGTGGTTTGTTTGCTGACGAAAATATTGAAATTCCCAACATGACACAGGACATTGTTGATTTGCTCCTACACAATGCGAGCGAAGATTTCGACTGGTCGCAGATCAGCCCCACCATTTTTGGTGCCGTATTTGAGTCCACCTTGAACCCCGAAACCCGTCGCAGCGGCGGTATGCACTATACCTCCATTGAGAATATTCATAAGGTTATTGATCCGCTGTTCTTGGATGAACTCCGCGAGGAGCTTGCAGAGATCAAGGCATTGAAAGTCCCCAAGATTCGCAACGATAAAGCAGAAGCATTCCGTGAAAAGCTGTCTAAGCTGACCTTCTTTGACCCTGCCTGCGGTTCCGGTAACTTCCTGACCGAAACCTATATTTCCTTGCGCCGTTTGGAGAATGAAGCCTTGGAGATTATCAACCAGGGACAGATTTTACTTGGATATGATGGTTTGATTAAGGTTTCTATCGGTCAATTCTACGGCATTGAGATCAATGACTTTGCCGTAACCGTTGCGAAAACTGCGCTTTGGATTGCAGAAAGCCAGATGCTCAAAGAGACAGAGGACATTGTAAATATGTCCCTCGATTTTCTTCCCTTGAAATCTTATGCCAACATTGTAGAAGGCAACGCTCTTCGTACCGATTGGGAAACTGTAGTGCCGAAGGACAAGCTGAATTACATTATGGGAAACCCTCCGTTTGTGGGATATTCTTTGCAGACAGCAGACCAAAAGCAGGATATCCTCTCCATCTATGTTGACGAAAAGGGTAAGCCTTATAAGACAGCGGGCAAAATCGACTATGTTTCGGGATGGTATTTCAAGGCGGCAGAATTAATGCACAATACCAATGTCCGTACTGCTTTCGTGTCTACAAACTCTATTACACAGGCCGAACAGGTTGCCGGTGTATGGAAACCCGTTTATGACCGTTTTAATATTCATATTGATTTTGCTCACCGCACATTCCGTTGGGATAGTGAAGCGAGCATTAAAGCACACGTACACTGTGTAATTGTTGGATTCAGCACTGTGCCCAATTATAAACAGAAGCAGCTGTATTCTTCTGAAAGAGTACAACTTGTTGATAATATAAATGCGTATCTGATTTCTGCACCTACTGTATTTATTGAAAGCAGAACACAATCCATATGCGATGTGCCACAAATGGTATACGGTAATAAGCCTACTGATGGCGGATTCCTCTTTTTATCCCCCGAGGAAAAGGAGGACTTAGCGAAGAACGAGCCAAGCGCATTAAAATATGTTCGTCAAATATATGGGGCAACAGAGTATATCAACAACAAGGCGCGTTATTGTTTGTGGCTTGTTGGAATTTCTCCTGCTGAACTGCGAAGCTCTGCGTTTATTAGAGATCGTGTTGAAAAGGTAAGAGAATTTAGATTAAGTAGCACTAAAGATGCTACTCGCAGAAGTGCAGATACCCCCGCATTGTTCCAAGAAATCCGTCATCCAGACAGTCAATATATAATCATTCCACGTCATTCTTCCGAAAACAGAAAATACATTCCGTTTGGATTTGTAAATCCTGAAATTATAGTGAATGACGCCGTCCAAATTATACCTAATGCAGAACTGTACCATTTTGGAATTATGATGTCTAATGTTCATATGGCTTGGACACGTGCGGTCTGCGGAAGAATTAAAAGTGACTATAGATATTCCAAAGACGTAGTTTATAATAACTTCCCGTGGCCTATTCCTTCTGAGGAACAAAAAGCAAAGATAGAGCAAACTGCACAGGCAATTCTTGATGCTCGTGCTCTCTATCCTGATTGTTCTTTGGCTGATCTCTACGATGAATTGGCTATGCCACCAGAACTCCGAAAGGCACACCAAGCCAACGATCGCGCTGTTATGCAAGCGTATGGCTTTGATGTAAAGAGCATGACCGAGAGCACTTGTGTGGCAGAACTTATGAAGATGTATCAGAAATTAGCAGAGGTGTAAAAATGTCAAGAGCTCCAATTAGTGAAGTTATGAATAATGTATTTAGAGATACGGTGGAAAACTGGAAAAAAGAGGGACTATCTGACGAAAGAATTATCGAAAAAGTTAATTTTGAAGATGTTATGTTTTCTATTGCCGATACAGCATCTTCTGATTATACCACTTTTTTCAGGGATAAAATGTATGAGATAGAGTTGGATGAGAGGGCCAAATCAAAAGAGTTTTCTGCTCACCAAGAGCAACTTTGGGGGAAATGTTTTGCAGCATCACAAACCATGTATGTTTTAGCTGTTGAAGCAGCGGACAATTACTGTAATCACATTGATAAAAATGCATCCGCCGAAGAAAAAGAACAGCATAAGTTTACCTTTTTAGCATTACATCATATACATGGTCGAGCATGTCAGGTCTTTTTGGAAGTATTATATCTATTAAGGCTAGGTTTTGCAGATTGTGCATATTCCAGATGGAGATGCCTGTATGAATTAAACTGTGTGGCTTATTTTATAAAGTCACAAGGAGAACAAATAGCTAAGCAGTTTTACGAACAATCTCAGACAGAAAACCAGTTCTATCTATGGACAAAGGGAGCAGTTGATGACAAAGGAAGGAAACTAAGTATTAACTCTTTTGGTGATCTAGAGAAATATTGTAATATGGGCGAAATATGGCACGAGCAATATAAGCTTGCGTGTAAAGTGACACACGGATCTCCGCAAGGTACGTTTAAGCGTATGGCAATTAGGGAAACTCGAGATCAAATCCCTGTGGGTCAATCGGACTACGGTATAGCTGTTCCAGCAGAACATTCCGCTATATCGTTACATTTGATTTCGGCCCTGTTTTTTACGATGTTTCCCTATGTTGATGGCGTTGTATATGTAAAAACCTTAGGCAAATGGGTTGAAGTTATACAAGATATGTACTATTCAACAGAGAAAGAAGTTTTTCCAAAAAAACAACAATAACAACGACAGAGAATAATAAGAATGAGGTGATATCCTATGAATACTTTTTATAATCAAATGTTTAATCCGCAATATGTGAATTTGCAATATTACCGCCAAATAGAGCAATTGCAATATGAAGCAAAACAAAATGAGGAAGTTGCAAAGGCTGTTAATGCAATTCATGATCTATGCGAAGTTGTAAAACAGTTAGATGATCATCATCAACAAATTGCATTTTCCGCTTGTCTTGCAGAGATGGCAAGGGAATTTAATTGGTAAAAAAATAACATTGTGTACTATTGTTGATTATACAGTAAAAAGCACAAGTGCTTCTTTTTCTTACATAGTAAACACACTTCAAATTTTTACGACAGATTTTACGACAAATGAGATAAAGTTATGCCATATAATGATAGGTTGTTTTTTGCAATGAAACCAATTTGGATTAACAAAGTCAGAAAAAGGCAGGATAAATAAGGGTATAAGATTTATCTCGCCTAAAACCCCACAATGAAACCGCCGGATTAAGAAAAGACCGTAAATAGCGGTATTACAGGGTTTGGGGAACTCTATCAAAACCGAATTACAACAAAAAACAAAGACACCCTATGACTTTTTACGGTCATAGGGTCTCTTTTCATATTCTCATTAAGCCGACCGGCAAAGAGGTCCTTACTTCTTCAACACTTTTTTACACCAAGTACGTTTGCGACATTGGGGACATTTCAAGTAGCGAGTCGTTCCCATATGCATGGCGTTCAACGCCTCCCGGTAGGTAGGCACCATTTCATAACCGCAATTTTTGCACTTGTAAGCGCCCACACTGACCTCAAGTTTCAGCGCATAGAAGCACGGTATCAAAAACACCACACAAACGCTCAAAATCGTCACAAGCTGCCACGGACCTTCGGGAATCATAAAAGCCGCAATAAGGATACCGGCAAGAAAGGCCGTTATACTTACTATCATGATCGTCCACATCGAAGACCATATTGTCTTGTTTTTCTGTTCTATCTCTTTTGCCATATCCAGCAAAAGTTGTTCGTTTTTCAGATTGTTATTTTCCATATCGTTTTTCTCCCCACTTAATAATTCATCTACGCTGATACAAAGAATATCACAGAGTTCGAGCATTATCGAGGAATCGGGCATTGCTTTACCTCTTTCCCATTTGGACACGGCACGGTCGGTGATATTCAACTTCTCAGCCAATTGCATTTGGGTCAGATCGGCCGCTTTTCGGCACGCGGCAATAAACTTGCCGATCTTTACTTGATCCATGGCCTTGCCTCCTTTCGCTTTCAGTATACAAAACATACCGTTCAAAGTCCACATACTGTTGGTTGAGTGGGGCTTTTCCCATACAGTATATCACACAAACGCCGAGATACAACCGTTACAATATACCCCCTTGCAACTTTTCTGTTTTTGATTTATACTGAAACCGTATGGAGGAGGAATCGATATGGATATTTCAAAGATCGTAATTACCGGCGGACCTTGTGCCGGTAAATCCACCGCTATGAGCCGTGTGCAAACCGCCTTTTCGCAAATGGGATATACCGTGTTGTTTATCCCCGAAACGGCGACCGAACTTATCACCGGCGGCGTAGCCCCTTGGACGTGTAAAACCAATGCGGAATACCAAAAATGCCAGTTACGATTGCAGTTGGCAAAAGAAGCGGTGTTCGAGCAAGCGGCTGTCGGCATGAACGCCGAAAAGATCCTGTTGGTTTGTGACCGCGGCGCACTCGACAACAAGGCCTATATGAACGACGCCGAATTTGCCGAGGCGTTGCAATGCATCCATCAAAACGAGATCGAGTTGCGGGACAATTACGACGCCGTGTTCCACTTGGTGAGTGCTGCGAAAGGGGCGGTGGAATTCTATACCACCGCCAACAATGCCGCCCGCACCGAAACGGTGGAGGAAGCCGCCGCGCTGGACGACCGTCTGATTGCGGCGTGGACAGGCCACCCGCATTTCCGCGTAATTGACAACGCCACCGATTTCGAAGAAAAAATGAAGAAGCTGGTCGCTGAGATCGCTTCTTTCCTCGGCGAGCCGGAGCCGTATGAGATCGAACGCAAATATCTCATTGAATACCCCGACATCGCGTGGCTCGAAAACAACCCCTCCTGTCAACGCATTGAGATCATTCAAACCTATTTGAATGCGCCCGACGGCGACGAAGTGCGTGTGCGCCAACGCGGGGCCGATGGAAATTACCTCTATTTCCAGACCACCAAACGCAAAGTTTCGGATGTAAAGCGTGTGGAGATCGAGCGACGCCTTTCGCAAGCGGAATATCTGCGCCTGCTGATGGATGCCGACACGACCAAGCGACAGATCCGCAAAACGCGCTATTGCCTTACGTATGAAAATCAATATTTTGAAATCGACGTATATCCCTTTTGGAAAGACAAGGCCATCGTAGAGATCGAACTGTGCGACGAAAATGCGCCTATCCGTTTCCCGGCGGAACTGCGTGTTATCCGTGAAGTGACCGACGACGAGTCATATAAAAACGCCTCGCTTGCCAAAATACCGTAACCGTTTGTGCTGATTGTTGCAAAATTCGTCAATTTCCGCTATAATGAAAGCAACGGTGAGGTGAGTGTATGGATCCGACGATATATCACGCATATGTACGCCTGTTGGAGCAGGAGTTAGTGCCTGCCATGGGATGTACCGAACCCATTGCCGTGGCCTATGCCGCGGCTGTAGCGGCCCGCGAGTTGGGCGTGTTGCCGACGACAATAGACATTTGCGTCAGTGCGAATATCATCAAAAACGTGAAAAGCGTGATCGTGCCGAATACCGGTGGACTTCACGGGCTTGAAGCGGCAGCGGCGGTGGGCATTATCGCCGGCGACCCGTGTCGCGAATTGCTGGTCATCAGTGAAGTGACCGCACAGCAACAAGAAACGATCGCCTCCTATTTGCAACAGGCAGATTTCACAGTGCGGGAGTCGCCCTCCGACGCTCTCTTTGACATTACCGTTACACTTACGGCCGCAAATCACCAAGCATCCTGCCGCATTGCGGAAGATCACACCAACATCGTTCGCATTCAGCGGGACGGCGAAACGGTTTACAGTCGCGACACGGAAGATCGCGCGCCTAAAACCGCCGCAGACAAAGCGCTGTTGACGGTGGAGCAGATCGTGGAGTTTGCGGACACGTTGCGTGTGGCCGACATAAAAGCGGTATTTGACCGTCAGATCACCTGCAATATGGCCATTGCCCAAGAAGGACTGCGCAACAACTACGGTGCCCGCATCGGGCAGGTGTTGCTCAGCACGCGTGAAAACGACGTGGTCACCCGCGCCAAAGCCTATGCCGCGGCCGCGTCGGATGCGCGTATGGGCGGGTGTGAAAAACCGGTGATCATCAATTCCGGTTCCGGCAATCAAGGCATTACCGCCTCGGTACCGGTTGTGATATACGCCGAAGAACTGGGCGTATCGGAAGAGCAATTGTATCGTGCATTAGCGGTATCCAATCTGGTGACACTGCATCTCAAAAACGGCATCGGCCCGCTCAGCGCCTATTGCGGCGTCATCAGCGCCGGATGCGGGGCGGCAGCCGGCATAACCTATTTGTACGGCGGCAAGTTCCGCGAAGTGGCCCATACGGTGGTAAACGCCCTGGCCATCAACTCCGGTGTGGTGTGCGACGGCGCCAAAGCCAGCTGTGCCGCCAAGATCGCCTCGGCCGTAGAGGCCGGCATTTTGGGTATGCAAATGTTCCGCGAAGGCAGCCAGTTTTTCGGGGGCGACGGAATCGTCAGCAAGGGTGTGGAAAACACGATTCGCAATGTCAGCCGTTTGGCGGGCGAAGGTATGCGCAAAACGGATGCCGAAATCATTAAGATCATGTTGTCATAGGGCGAGCAGTGAACCCCTGACAAAAAGAGCCGAGCAAGGGACCCGCTTCGTAAAGGAAGCGCCCCCTGCTCGGCTTTTGGTATACATGGTTATTCGCCGAACTTTTCGGCGGCCGTTTTCAACATCGCGCGGATCGGAAGATTATAGGGACAACGCGTTTCGCACACGCCGCAATCGACACAGGCCGACGCTTTTACCGCCATTGTCGCATACCGTTCACGCGCCCACTTTTCGAGTCCGTAACGCGAGAGATAGCCTTCAAACAGAAACACACCGGGAATGCCGATGCCCACGGTACAGGGCGCGCAATAGCCGCAACGGCGACAAAACTGCGTGCCGAGGGTGGCGCGAATATGGTCGATCGCCGCTTGCTCATCGGCAGTGAGCGGTGCGGTATCGTTGGCGGCGGCGACATTTTGGGCCAACTCTTCGACGGTCGCCATACCGGGAATGACCACCGAAACCGCCTCGTTCGCCAAAATATAGCGAACGGCGAGGGTTGCGTCTTCGATGGCGCCGCCCGCAAGCGGTTTCATATCGATGAAACCAATGTTCCGCTCACGGCAACGGGCCATGAGGTCTTCCCCTTGCGACTCCACGATATTATAGGGGAACATCACCGTTTCCACCCAATCGAGAGTAAGGGCGTATTCAAACGCTTCCACCGCGTGGGCGGTCACGCCGATATGTCCGATCTTCCCCGCCGCCTGCGCCTCTTTCAGCGCTTCGAGCGCACCGCCTGCGGCGGCAACCGTTTTCAACTGTTCTACCGAGGCGTTGTGCACCTGATAGAGATCGATATAGTCGGTTTTGAGGTTGCGTAAACTCGTTTCGATATCCCGTGCCATTCCCTCCTTGTCACGCGACATGGATTTGGTAGCCAGCACGAAATCGTCGCGCACCCCTTCGAGAGCGTATCCCAAATACTCCTCGCTCACAGTGTAGCCGCGGGCGGTGTCGATGAAGTTGACCCCCATCTCTCGCATTTTCAGCACCAGTTCCCGCGTTTCCTCTTTATCGATGCGCTGAATCGGGATACCTCCGAACCCGAGTCGCGCCACCCGCAGACCCGTTTTTCCAAGCGTTACGTATTGCATACCGTGTCTCTCCTCTTCTTTGTGATATACACCCATCCCACTATAACACAAAATCCGCCGAAATGCAATCGGCGGATTTCGCTTTCGCCCTACAAATCCAACACTGTTTCTATTCCACACGATACAAACGATCATAAAACCATCGCGTTGGATTCTCTTCAATATACTTTTGAATCTCGTCATACTCCTCACGCGTGCGAATGACATGTTCATAAAACGATGTTTGAAACAACCGATCGATCTCTCGTTTTTGTTTGCAGATGCGTGTCGTCAAGAATTTATACGCACAAACAACATCCATCAACGTAGGGCGGGGGCTTGCTCCCGCCGCCTCATCGTGTAATTGCAGAATGGCATGAATATGGTTCGGCATTATTACGTAATAATCTACCGTTACACACGGAAACCGTATCGGTAATATTTGCAGTTGTTCTTCCGCGATACGTCCGTATTCGGTCAGCATTATCTCGTATGTTTCGTGAACATCCGGTACGGCGGGAGCAAGCCCCCGCCCTACGACGCGCGACAAAAGACATCGTTTGTTTTTCGTGCAGATCGTTACAAAATAAGCACCGTTCGAACCATAGTCGTATTGTTTAAGCCGTGTATGCTTCCTTTTGGGTAACACTTCCATTTGGATCACCCATCTCACTATAACACAAAATCCGCCGAAATGCAATCGGCGGATTTCGCTTTCTTATCGTACAATCTCAATTTCAGCAGGGGCGTCGATTTCCACGCCGTCTTTCGTGACCGAAACGGTGATATCCCCATACGGAGTCGGGTAAGTACCCTTCGCCCATTCAAGGTCACCGAGCTGCGGCTTCACCGCAATCTTTTTACAGCCCGGCTCCAAGATTTCAACGCCGAGTACCGTATCGGCGAGGAACGCGGCGGGGCCCGCACTCCAGCCGTGACAGAGCGAATGGCGAAGCCCGACGTAGCAGAAGTTGCCGTTATCGCCGTGGATGTCGTATTCGCCCTCGGCAAGCACCTTGTCAATACGCGCACCATCACGCAACCAATCGAGGTCGAAATCTTCCCAGAAGGTGGTGGCACCCGCCTCCAGCATACCGCCGTAATATTCCGACAGCATCGCGAGTGCGGCATCCACGCCTGCCGACTTCACGACCGCCTTCAAAATGTAATAGCTGTGGAAGGTGGACATGCCGTGACCGCCTTTTTGGGTGAGGAACGGGCCTGCTTCGGCATCGCTCATGTGACCTGCAAGGTTCATCATCGCCGCGACCTGCTTCATACCGCAATGGCCCAGTTTTTCCTTCCCGAGCAAGGCGATCCCCCGCTCGCACGCGGCGGCAGTCTCCGCCTCGCCGCAATGGCGGCAGAGCGCCGCGCCTGCTTCCAGTGTGATCGCCATCAGCGCGTAGGTGCCCGCCTTGGACGCATCCACCATCTCCTTGGTGGGCCAATCGAAGAAGAATCCGTTGCTGAATTCCTCCACCCGCAACACCGCGCCCTCTTCGTGCATCAACCCGAGCAACTGCTTCAAGAGCGCGAACCACAAGGGCTTCAACTCGCCCAACAGCGCTTCGTCGCCGTTTTGCAGATACCAATCCCACACGCTGCGGATATACCACATAGCGTAGGTGGTCATATGATTCGGCCAACGGGGCGGCCGATCGCTCTCACCCAAAAAGCGCAGAGAATCGTCCACCACGTCGTTGTAACCGAATACGGTGCGGATCGCCAAAATTTCGGGATGCAGATCACCAAACCACACGAGGCGGTCGCGCTTCACGCCATCCCACAAACAGCGTTGCATGCACAGATGTGCGGTATACGCCGCGGTGTCGTAGATCTCGTTCAAAAGCGGATCACTGCATTCGAAACTGCCGCGATACGGCACGTCGCGATAGGTAAACACCGCCTGCACTGCCACCAACTCAGAAATAACGTCCGCCTGTGCCAATTCCAGATAGACGAAGCGGAAACCGCTCTGCCCCACCTCGATACTGCCGAGCCACGGCACTTTGACGTTGTATTCACGGGTGGCGTGATCGTTGGTCGCGCCCTTTTGCGGCACGGGGGTCATCGCTTCGGACACCGATTCACCGAAACGCACGGTGAAATACCGCTCCTTGTCGGTATCGCTGCCGCTCATGTGCGAGGTGATACGCACGCCGCCTGCAAGCTCAGTGCCGAAATCCAGCACCACCGCCGCCTTCTGCCCGCCGTGGGTGGAAAACACCGTCATCTGCTCGGCAGGAATGCCGACGAAGGTCTGCTTCGCGGCATTCTTCAAAAGATTATCCACGTTGCCGACACCTTCGCTCGCCCACACCACACGGGTGGGAAGCAAGTAATCGTGACGAAGGGGATCGGTACCGATGATACGCATATTCTGTATACTCATAGGTAAAACTCCTTTTTAGACCGCTTTCTTTAAGAATATCATAAAACAGACCGAAAAACAAGAGAAAAAACAAGAGAAAAAACAAGTAAACGGCTGTGCCAATACAGCCGTTTACATACGATTACTTCTTAAAACTCTCTTTCAGCGAGACCGAGCGGTTAAACACCGGTTTTTCGGGGGTGCTGTCTTTATCGGGACAGAAGAAGCCGTGGCGCATAAACTGATAACCGCGGCCGAGCGGAGCCGCCGCCACATCGGGTTCGAGTTTGCAACCCGAGAGGATCTCGAGCGAATCGGGGTTTAAACAGGAGAGATAATCCTTATCGGCCGCATCGGGATCGGGATCGAGGAACAGCGCGTTGTAAAGACGCACTTCCGCCTCCACCGCCGTCGCCGCATCCACCCAGTGGATGGTGCCGCGCACTTTACGCCCGTCGGCAGTGTTGCCGCCGCGCGACGCGGGATCGTATTCGCACAGCACTTCCGTGAGGTTGCCGTTTTCGTCACGCACACAGCCGGTGCATTTCACGACATAGGCCGATTTCAGACGCACTTCGTTGCCGGGGAACATACGGAAATATCCCTTCACGGGCTCGTCCATATAGTCGTCCGCTTCAATATACAGATTGCGCGAGAAGGAGACCGCTTTCTGCCCGCCGTTTTCCACCGTGGGGTTCAGATCGGTCATAAACGTCTCGCTTTCCCCTTCGGGATAGTTGGTAATCGTGAGTTTTACGGGGTGCAACACCGCCATCGCGCGGTCGGCGTTGGCATTCAGATCCTCACGCAGGCAGTTTTCCAGCAGGGCAACTTCCACCGTGTTCGGCACCTTCGCCACGCCGACGCGCTCGATGAAGTCACGCACCGCATGCGGAGTATAGCCGCGGCGGCGCAGGCCCGACAGGGTGGGCATACGCGGGTCGTCCCACCCGCGGACGTAGCCGTTTTCCACCAGGTTGCGGAGTTTGCGCTTCGAAAGCACCGTGTAGTTGATGCCAAGACGGGCAAACTCGATCTGGCGGTTATTGGCTTCGAGATCCACGTTGTCGCGCACCCAGTTATACAGCGGACGATGGTTTTCGAATTCAAGCGAACAGAGCGAATAGTTGATCTGTTCGATCATATCTTCAATGGGATGGGCGTAGTCGTACATCGGGTAGATGCACCACTTGTTGCCCTGGCGATGATGTTCCGCGTGGTTGATGCGATACAGCGCGGGGTCACGCATATTGAAGTTGCCACTCGCAAGATCGATCTTGGCGCGCAGCGTCATGGCACCGTTCGGGAATTCGCCCGCACGCATACGGGCAAACAGATCGAGACTTTCTTCGATCGGACGATCACGCCAGGGACTCACCGCGGGATGGGTAAGATCGCCGCGATTGGCGCTCATCTCTTCGGGAGTGAGTTCACACACATAGGCAAGACCCTTTTTGATCAGCCCCACCGCCAATTCATACATGGTTTCGAAATAGTCGGATGCATAGTAGAAACGATCCTCCCAATCAAAACCCATCCAGTGGATATCCTCTTGAATGGCGCGGACGTACTCTTCATCCTCTTTCGCGGGATTGGTATCGTCCATACGCAGGTTGCAGATACCGCCGTATTTTTCCGCCGTACCGAAGTCGATACACATTGCCTTCACGTGACCGATATGCAAATAGCCGTTCGGTTCGGGCGGAAAACGGGTGTGGATCTTCTCGCCGTAGGTGCGCCCGCCCTCTTTTTGTTCTTCATCGATAATATCGTGAATGAAGTTACCGCCGGCGGTTACCTTGATCTCTTCTGCCATAATTTTCACTCCTCACTTATTCATTGCCGCGTCCAGTCGCGCCATCACACGTTCACGGCCGAGCAGTTGCATGATCGCACACAAGTCGGGGGTATTGCGCCGCCCCGTGACCGCCAGACGGATCACCGTGCTGACGTCGCCCGCATGGCCCTTCCAACCCTCGGGATTCTTTTTGTATTCCTTCACCTCAGGACAGAAACCGAGCGGTTCACAAATGCTCTTCACCGTGTCGAACCACACAGCTTTATCCTGTGTTTCGTCGTATACGTCTTTGTATGCCGAAAGAATAGCTTTGGCATCGTCTGGCGTGATGTTCTCGGGCAGTTCAAACCCACCGTCGAACAATTCTTCAAAGAAGTAGGCCGCATATTCGCGCGCATCGCCCCATTTTGCCATATCTTTGCGCGGTTTGTTGCCGCCGCGATCGATGGCGAAAATGCCGACGGTATACGCCGCATCCTTCGACAGCAGGGCATAGAATTCCCGGTCATACTGCGCCGCCCACGCGGTTACTGCCGCGGCCACCTCCTCGGCTGTCATACGGCTGATGACCCCTTTGCTCACATCGGTCATTTTGTCCATATCGAACAAGGCACCCGACACGCTCATCTTCTTCGGGTTAAAGGGGAATTGCTCGCGCGGAGCAGCGGGATTCGCCCGCCGCCAATCTTCAAAGTCGCTTGACGCAATGGTCATCAAATATTCCTGCACACTGTCAGCGGAATAGCCTTGTTCAGCGTAAAACTGCATCGCCGCTTCAGGGTCCTTGCGTTTCGAGATCTTACGCTTGGATTCGCCGTCCATCTTCATAATGGGACTGATGTGCAGATATTTCGGCGCCTTAAAGCCAAGCATACGGAACAACTGCAGATGTTTCGGCACCGAGGCGATCCACTCATCTCCGCGCGCCACGTGAGTAGTGCGCATAAAATGGTCGTCGATCGCGTGGGCGAAATGATAGGTGGGGATCCCGTCGGATTTGAGCAACACCAGATCTTCGTCGTTTTCGGGCATTTCAATCGTGCCACGCAACAGATCGTCGAACTTGATACGGTTTTGCTCACTGCCGGGCGAACGCAAACGCACCACATAACTTTCGCCGGCTTCGATACGGGCGATCGCCTCTTCAGCAGGGATACGGCGGCACACCGCATATTCGCCGTAATATCCGGTGCGGGCCTTGGCCGCCTCCTGACGGGTACGAGCATCGGCGCGTGCTTCCTCCGTACAGAAACAAGGATATGCCCGGCCTTGCTTCACCAGTTCTTTTACGAAAGTGTGATAGATCGAAACGCGCTCACTTTGTTTATACGGGCCGTAGTTGCCGCGCACCTCGCCGGGGGCTACAAACCCTTCGTCGATGGCGAGGCCGAAGGTGTTAAGACCGGACAATAGGTTATCCGCGCCGCCTTCCACTTCGCGTTTTTGGTCGGTATCCTCCAAGCGGAAATAGAACACGCCCTTTTGCCCCGCAAGCAGACGATCTACCAAAGCAGAGAAGAAGGTACCGATATGGAGATAGCCCGTGGGCGACGGCGCTACGCGCGTCACCCGTGCCCCTTCGGGCAGGTCACGAGCGGGATACATGGCTTCGTATTCCTCGGGGGTTTTTAAGGGATGCGGGAACATAACATTTGCCAATTTTTCTTGTAAATTCAAGCGGAACAGCCTCCTTATACAAAAAAACACTATATACGAAGACTATTTTACAATTTTTACTTGTAAATGTCAATCAATGTATGCTATAATTATGACATATTTTTTTGATAAGTCCCAAAAGAAAGAAGAATGGTCTATGAACTACACGTTTGCCGACCGAATCGCCACCCTGTCTCCCTCGGCGATTCGTGAAATTTTAAAATTCACGTCCGACCCGTCGGTAGTGTCACTCGCGGCGGGCAACCCGGCACCCGAAGCGTTTCCCACCGAAGTGATCGCGGATATTTCCGCCCGTCTCTTCCGCGAACGCCCCATTGATGCATTGCAATACAGCATCACCGAAGGCTATCCCGCCCTGCGCAACCGTTTAAAGGCATATACGGCCGATAAACACCGTTCCTTTGCCGACGACCGCGACGAGCTGATCATCACAAGCGGCGCACAGCAAGTGATGGAACTGGTGGTCAAGGTGCTGTGCAACCCGAACGATGTCATTTTGTGCGAAGCGCCGAGTTTTATCGGCTCGCTCAATTCGTTCCGTTCGCTCGGCGCAACATTGGTGGGTGTGCCGATGCAGGAAGACGGCATGGATACCGCGGCGCTCGAAGCGGCGCTGAAGGCCAACCCGAATGCCCGCTTTATCTACACCATTCCCAACTTCCAAAACCCCACCGGCATCACCATGAGTATGGAAAAACGCCGTCGTATCTATGCACTGGCCAAGCAATACGGTGTGCTCATTTTGGAGGACAATCCCTACGGCGACCTGCGCTACAGCGGCGAGTCTCTGCCGAATATCAAATCACTCGACGAAGACGGTTTGGTCATTTATGCAGGCACCTTCTCGAAAGTGCTCTCGCCCGGTATCCGTGTGGGTTACGCCATCGGCCCGAAGGCGGTCATCGCCAAAATGACAGTGGCCAAGCAGGGCGAAGACGTACATACCGCCATCTGGTCGCAGATGCTGTGTGACGAATTCATGGGAACGGTAGATTTTGAAGAACATCTCACCTATCTGCAGGGATTGTATCGCGAAAAGGCGGCGTTGATGTGTCGTCTGCTCGACGAACATCTGGTGCCCTGCGGTATCACCTATCACCCCATCGAAGGCGGCCTGTTCTATTGGTGTGATCTGCCGGAAGGGGCAGATATGAACGCCTTCTGCACCCGCGCGGTACAGGAACACAAAGTGGCGGTCGTGCCCGGCAACGCCTTCGCGGTAAACGACGAACCCTGCCACTCGTTCCGCTTGAATTTCTCCACCCCCACCGACGAGGCGATGACCCGCGGTGTGGAACGTCTGGGTGTGTTTGCCCGTGAGTTTTTGAAATAAGGAGTTGAACTTTTATGTGTAATGAAGCAAAAGAAGCACCCCGCAAAAAGCGGATGCTCAGTTGTATTCAACCGACCGGCACCCCCACCCTCGGCAACTATCTCGGTGCGCTGAAAAACTGGGTGGATCTGCAGGACGAATTCGAAGGCGCCTTTGCCGTGGCCGACCTGCACGCCATTACCGTGCGGCAGGAACCCGCGAAATTGCGCCGCCAGATCGCCGAAATGTTCTCACTGTTGCTCTCTATCGGGCTGGATCCCGAAAAGAGTCTGCTGTTTGTACAATCTCAGGTACCCGCCCACACCGAGTTGTGCTGGTTGCTTGCCTGTTGCACGCAGTTCGGCGAACTCAGCCGTATGACCCAGTTTAAAGACAAATCCCAAAAGCATGCCGACAACATCAACCTCGGTTTGTTTGCCTATCCCACTTTGATGGCGGCGGATATCCTGCTTTACCAGCCCGACTACGTGCCGGTGGGTGCCGACCAAAAACAGCACTGCGAACTCACCCGCGACATCGCTACCCGTGTAAACGGTGTCTACGGCAACGTGTTTACCGTTCCCGAACCGTACATCATGAAAGCCTGTGCCCGTGTGCGCTCGTTACAGGCACCGACCCAAAAGATGTCGAAATCGGACGAGAACCAAAACTCCTATATCTCGCTTCTCGACGATCGCGACACCATCGTGCGCAAATTCAAGCGCGCCGTGACCGACAGCGAAGCGTCGGTGCGTTATGCCGAAGGCAAAGACGGCATCAACAATCTGATGGAGATCTACGGTGCGGCTACGGGCAAGTCGTTCGAGGAGATCGAACGCGAATTCGACGGCCGCGGCTACGGCGATTTCAAACTCGCCGTGGGCGAAGCGGTGGCGGATATGCTCGCTCCCATTCAAGAGAAGTTTGCCACCTATATGGGCGACCGCGCCCAGTTGGAAGCACTGATGAAGACGGGTGCGGAACACGCGCAGTACGTGGCAAACCGCACGGTGCAAAAACTCAAGAAAAAGATGGGCTTCGTCCTGCTGTGAGGTAACGAAGAATGAGCAATCAAACATTTGATTTTGACGCCCAAACCGTCACGCCGAAAGAGGATATCGAGTGGTTGCGTATCTGGTGTGAAGACACCAACGCCACCCTGCCCCGCGTGGCGCTCATCGGCGACTCCATCACCGAAGGGTATTTTCCCCTTGTAAAAGACGCGTTACAAAAGGTCGCTCGGGTGGATTATCTCGCGACATCCTACGCCATCACTTCTCCTGCCTATTGGAAATGCGTGAAAAGTTTTGTCGCGGATTCCGACTACACGGTGATCCACTTCAATTACGGTTTACACGCCCATCACATCGATGACGACACCTATGAAGAAAAATGCCGCGAGATGTTGGCATTTTTGCGCAAGGAGTGTCAAGCGGTGATCATCGGTAACACCACCATCGTGCTGAATGCCGATCTTGCGACCGAAAACGAGCGTTGGCAAGGGAAAGTTGCCGCCCGCAACGATCGTCTCTGCCGCATCGCGGAAGACGAAGGATTCAGGTTGGACGACTTAAACACCGTAGCGCGGACGCTTCCTTCCGCAGCGTTCAAACTCGATGGCGTACATTTCGAACACGACGGCTACGCCGCTCTGGCCGCTAACGTCGTAAGCGCTATCCGATCGTATTTGTAACCCCCAAAACGGAGCACAGGTCAAACCCGCTCTGCACCCGCAGGCGACAAACGGTAAAAAATCCGAACCGGACGCGAGGAATTACCTCGCGTCCGGTTTTTTGATATGCGACAGCACGGGCGGTGTGTAATTTCTCACTTTTCGGAGCAGAATAAGAAGACAAATGTGCCAGGCGGATAACGGAGGTAAATTATGGAAAAACAAGCGATCCGTCCCTTCGGGACAAAGGACAAAGTCGGCTATATGTTCGGTAACATCGCCAACGACTTCACATTTATTATGGCCAGTATGTTCCTCACGGTATTTTACACCGACGTCTTGCGTATCAACGCCGCCTTGGTCGGTGCGATGTTCCTTGTCGCCCGCGTGGTAGACGCGTTCACCGATACGGCCATGGGCCGCATTGCCGACATGGTAAAAGCCGGCAAAGGAGGCAAATTTAAGCCCTGGTTACTTCGCATGTGCGGGCCGGTGGCGCTTGCCAACTTCCTGATGTATCAAACCGCGGTGGCAGGAGCGGCTATGTGGATACGCGTCGTATATATGTTCGTAACCTATCTCCTGTGGGGCAGTGTGTGTTATACCGCCATCAACATTCCTTACGGCTCGATGGCGTCGGTGATGAGCGACGAGGCAGACGACCGCGCCGCACTTTCCACCCTTCGCGGTGTCGGTTCGTTGATCCCGCAGGTATTGGTCGGTGTGGTAATGCCGATGTTTTTGTATACGAAACGGGAAGACGGCACCGAAGCCGCCAACCCCGCGGCCTTCCCCGCCGCGGCGCTGATCCTTGCCGTGGCAGCGACTATTTGCTATCTGCTCTGCTATCGCCTGTGTACCGAGCGTATCGTGATAGATAACCGACAAAAGGAAAACGTCTCCTTCGGGCAAACGGTCAAAGCGTTGCTCGGCAACCGCGCACTCATCGGTATTGTGATCGTTTACGTCGCCTTCCTCGGTGCCCAAATGCTCAACCAGACCATCAACAACTATATCTTCAAAGATTATTTCAACGACACGATGGGACTCACCGTCATCAATGCGGCCGGTTTCGTTCCCGCATTGGCGCTGGCACCTGCCGCCGTACCGCTGTCCCGCCGATTCGGCAAAAAAGAACTCGGCATCGGTGCCTCTGTGCTGGGTTCGGTCGCCTACGTACTGCTGTTTTTGTTACACACAGGCAATATGTGGGTATACGTGTTGCTCAGCATCACGGGGTCGCTCGGTTTCGGTTTGTTTAACCTCATCATTTGGGCGTTTGTCAGCGATATCATCGACGATCACGAAGTCAAAACGGGCACACGCGAAGACGGCACGATATATGCCGTGTGTTCCTTCTCGCGCAAGATCGGACAAGCCATCGCCAGCGCAACGGGGGCGTGGTCTTTGTCGCTCATCGGCTATGTGGAAGGAGCGACCAAACAGACTGCCGCGGTAAACAACGGTATTTATAACATCGCCACCTTGGGTCCCGCGGTCCTGTATATCGTGGTAGGTGCCGTATTGGCGTTTGTATATACGTTAAACAAGAAAAAAGTGCTTGAAAACACCGCCACGCTAAAAGCCAGACGAAATACCGACAACTAAAAGGAGCACACTATGCGACAGATTGTAGGATTGAATGAAAATTGGCGTTTTTGGAAAAACGTGTCTGATGTGAATGTCCACGAGGGCGGCGAGGCAGTCTCGCTGCCCCATACGTGGAACGCGGTCGACGGGCAGGACGGCGGCAACGATTATTTTCGCGGCACCTGCCTTTATAAGACCGTGTTCCGCACCGCAGACCTGCCGCACGCGGCGAAATACTATTTGGAGATCCGCGGTGCCAACTCCTCTGCCGATGTGTATTGTAACGGCAAACGTCTGGCACACCACGACGGCGGCTATTCCACCTGGCGGGTAAATATCAGCGCGTATCTGCGGGAAGAAAACGTGCTCGCCATTTTGGTGGATAACGCTCCAAACGAAGAAGTATACCCACAGGTGGCGGATTTCACCTTTTACGGCGGGCTCTACCGCGACGTACACATTCTCTGCGTAGACGATACCCACTTCGATCTCGAATATTACGGCAGTCAGGGGTTCGCCGTCACCCCCAAAATAACGGGCCACGATGCCGAAGTGCGATTGGAGACCTTTGTTGTCGGCCGCCGCGAGGGGGACGAGATCCGCCTGCACATCCGAGATGCCGACGGCAATCCCGTTTCTTGCCTGCAAAGCGTCAACACCGCCGCCACCCTCAAGATCAAGAATGTCCGCCGCTGGAACGGTGTGATCGACCCCTACCTCTACACCGCCGAAGCCGCCATCGTGCGGGACGGCCGGGAGATCGACCGAGTGACGACCCGCTTCGGTTGTCGTGCCTTTGTGATCGATCCCGAAAACGGATTTATCTTAAACGGCAGAGAGTATCCTCTGCGTGGGGTGAGCCGTCACCAAGATCGCGGCGGCATCGGCAACGCGTTGCTTCCCGCGCATCATCGGGAAGATATGGATCTCATCTGTGAAATGGGGGCCAACACCATTCGTCTGGCACACTACCAGCACGATCCGTATTTTTACGACCTGTGCGACGAACGCGGCATGGTGGTGTGGGCGGAGATCCCGTATATCTCCCGTCACATGAGCGGCGGTAACGACAACACGGTATCGCAACTGCGGGAGTTGATCGTACAAAACTACAATCGCCCTTCCATCTGCGTGTGGGGTCTGTCCAACGAGATCACCATGGACGGCGCAAAAGATCCCGACTTAATTGCCCAACATCGTCGTTTGAACGATCTGGCACACAAACTGGATGCGACCCGCCCCACCACCGTCGCCTGCCTCTCTGTGTGTGACATAGACGAGGCCTATGTTCACATCTCCGACGTGGTATCCTATAACCACTATTTCGGTTGGTACGGCGGCAACACAGAGGAATACGGCCCGTGGTTCGACGCCTTCCATCAAAAATATCCGAACACCCCCATCGGCTGTTCGGAATACGGATGCGAAGCACTCAACTGGCACAATTCCCACCCCGAAAGCGGCGACTACTCCGAAGAATACCAGGCGTTGTATCACGAATCGCTGATAAAACAACTGTTCCCCCGCAAGTACCTCTGGGCAACCTATGTGTGGAACATGTTTGATTTCGGTGCAGATGCCCGCGCCGAGGGTGGCGAAAACGGACAAAACCACAAAGGGCTTGTCACCATCGACCGCCAGTATAAAAAAGATGCATTTTACGCCTATAAAGCATGGCTGTCTGCCGAGCCATTCGTGCACCTCAGCGGCAAGCGATACGTTGACCGCACGGAGGCGATCACCCGCGTGACCGTGTATTCGAACCTGCCCGAAGTGGAGTTGTTCGTGAATGGCGTATCCTGTGGAACACAACGTGCGGAAGATCACTTTTTCCGCTTTAATGTGCCAAACGAGGGCGAGAGTACACTGGTGGCCGTGGCGGGGAACTGCCGCGACGAGGGACACATTCGCCGCGTGGAGCAGCCGAACGCCGCCTACGTGTTGCGTGAACAAGGGGCTGTTCTCAACTGGTTTGACATCACCGAGATAGAGGGGTATTTTTCACTGAATGACAAAGTGGGAGACATTGCCAAGACCACCCGCGGGAAACTGTGGCTTGCCAAATTGGGGAGCACCCTATCGAAGAAGATGAAACAAGCTTCCTCACAAGGCAACACCTTTGAAGTGAACAGCGACACGATGAAAATGATCGGCAATTTCACCGTGCTTCGCCTCACCGGTATGCTTGGCATGCGCAACGTATCCTTCACAAAAGACGAACTATTGACAATGAACCGTCAATTAAATCGCATCAAAAAACCGCGATAAAAAACGCGAGGTGAACATTTCACCTCGCGTTTTTGCTATCTTATTCAAACACTTTTACGATCTCGCGGCAGCGTACGATCGCTTCCTCAAAACTCGGCAGGAAGTTACCTTCCAAACTAACACGTGCATTGTAACCACACGCCTTCAGTGCCGCCGCCCATTCCTCACACTGCGGCACATCCTCCGCATACGGCATCGCGCGGTCTTCGTTCGCACGCGCCAAGTGCACATGTGCCAGCATATCCCCCGCATTCCGTACCGCATCCAGCGACTCCCCGCTCATAAACACGTGATAGAAGTCGGCAAGGCATTTCACCGCCGGATGATCGGCCAACGCACAAACGCGCAAGCCCTCTTCCACCGAGTTGATGATGTTGGTCTCTTTATCGTTCAGCGGTTCCACCGCAATGGTCATGCCGTAGCGTGCCGCCACTTCACCGCATACCGCAAGCGTTTTGGCAAAGCGGGCAAAGTTCACATCGTATTCTTCGCCATCGGGAATACGACGTGCGCCGCCGCTGCCGATGACCGCCACTTTACCGCCGAGTGCCGCCGCGCGAGACAGCCCCTTTTCGGCATACGCCGCAATGGCATCGTAATCCACCGTCTCGCCCACCAGTTTCAGATCCGCGCCGAAAAAGCCGTTATAACTCTCCACCGGCAAACCGATCTCTTCCACCGCCGCCTTAAATGCGATATACTCCTCGTCGCTCATTTGGACAAGTTGCACCAGCGGAAACTCGATGTAATCGTAACCCGCTTCTTTGATAATGGGAAAGCGGCGGATATCACCCGCGCAAACACCAAAACGCATTATAAACACCTCATTCTTTCATCTCTGATTTCAGTATACCGAGTCAACCCCATCAAGTCAATGATAAAAATTGCAAAAATCCCGACATTTCGTGCGGTTTCAATGCTTTTCCCATTCGTTATGCAGGGTCGTTGCGGGGGTGATGGCGTCATTGCCGAACCGTTCACGAATGCTGTCCATCGCCGTTGCGATGCGGCTTTGTCGCTCGTAATCGTCCTCGCCGTCGTCGAACAGCGACAGTTGCTCGTCCTCCCGCACATCGGTAAGATGCGATGCGGTAACGGTAAGCATCCGCAGCGGCGCCTGCTCCCCCCAATGGGCACGAATAAGCTGCATCGCCGCAGCCGCGATATCCCGTGCAAGATCGGTCGGGCGCACCCCCATCTGACGTTGCACGCTGACGAGTTGCGGGTTTTTCAAAGTCACCTGCACCACCGCGGCGTATCGCCCGCTCTGCCGCAGACGGGCCGCCACCGTGTCCGAAAGCAGCACCACCCCCGTATGGATCTCATCATACCCTACAAGGTCGCGCGGAAAGGTGATGCCGTTGCCCACCGACTTCACCTCGCGACCCTCACCGTATCGCGCCACGGGACTGTTATCCAATCCGTTAGCATAATCGTGGATCATCTCTCCCATCTTGCCGAGCCGCGCCGCCACAAACGTGCGGTCGGCGTGTGCCAACTCGCCGATGGTACGTATATACATATTCTCGAGCGTTTTCGCCGCCGACCGCCCCACATATAAAAGCGAAGACACCGGTAGAGGATAGATCAACCGCTCAACGCTTGGGCGATCAAACACGGTAGTGGCATCGGGTTTCTTGTAATCACTGCCCAATTTGGCAAATACTTTGTTAAACGAAACACCAACCGAAATGGTCAGATCCAACTCTTCTTTTACCACTGCACGCAAACGATCGGCAATGGCCGCGCCGTCGCCGAACAGGCGCTCACTGCCCGTCACATCCAACCACGACTCGTCGATACCGAACGGCTCCACCATATCGGTATAGCGGGCATAGATAGCATTGATCTTGCGGGAATACTCTTCGTATTCCGCGTGATGCGGCGGCACAAGCACCAACTCGGGACACTTCTTTTGCGCCTGCCACACCGTTTCGGCGGTGGTGATACCATAGGCTTTGGCCAACTCGTTTTTCGCCAAAATGATGCCGTGACGGTGCTCGGGGTTGCCGCAGACCGCCATCGGCACACGCCGCAAATTCGGATTGCGCACACATTCCACCGACGCAAAAAAGCCGTTGCAATCGGCGTGTAATATCGTACGATCTGCCATACTCTCCCCCCTTTTCTTTCATTATATCCCTTTTTTATCGTTATGGCAAGTCAAAAAGAATTGACACCCAAAAGAAAGTGCGCTATACTGGTGACAGTATTTACGGGGAGGTCATTTTTATGGCGATTCTTATCACAGGCGGTTGCGGTTATATCGGCAGCCACACCTGTCTGGAACTTCTGAAAGCCGGGCAGGAAATCGTCGTCTTAGACAATTTCTACAACTCCAAGCCGGAGCCGCTACACCGTGTGGAAGAACTATGTAACACCAAGATCAAGTTTTATGAGGCGGATATCCGCGATGAAGCGGCACTCTGTCGCATTTTCGAGGAAAACGAGATCGACACGGTCATTCACTTCGCCGGTCTCAAGGCGGTGGGCGAGTCGGTCGAAAAGCCGCTCCTCTATTTCGAAAACAATGTAGGCGGCACCGTCACGCTCTGCCGCGTAATGAACCGATACAGCGTAAAGCGCATCGTGTTCAGTTCCTCCGCTACGGTATACGGGCGCAACCCCGTGCCGTATACCGAGGATATGCCGGTCGGCGACGTGACCAACCCCTACGGTCGCACCAAATATATGGTGGAAGAGATCCTGCGCGACCTGTGCACCTCCGACCCGGAATGGAGCGTGGTGTTACTGCGCTACTTCAACCCCATCGGCTCACACGAAAGCGGTCGCATCGGTGAAGATCCGAACGGCATTCCGAACAACCTCATGCCCTATATCCTGCAAGTGGCGGTCGGTCGCCGCGAAAAACTGTCGGTCTACGGCAACGATTACCCCACCCCCGACGGTACGGGTATCCGCGACTATATCCACGTGGTAGATCTGGCGCTCGGCCATGTCAAAGCGGTGGAATATGCCCGTAACCACACCGGCGCCGAAGCCATCAACCTCGGCACCGGGCGCGGCACCAGCGTACTCGAGCTGGTACACGCATTCGAAAAGGTGTATGGCAACCCCCTGCCCTACGTCATCGCACCCCGCCGTGCGGGCGACCTTGCAGAGTGTTTCGCCGCCACCGACAAAGCGCGCGATCTGCTTGGTTGGGAAGCCACCCGCAATATCGACGACATGTGCCGTGATGCGTGGAAATGGCAGTCCGAAAACCCGATGGGTTACAGCGAATAAGTCATAAAGACCCCCTCTCGTTCGTAGAATGAACGGGAGGGGTTTTATGATAATCGTATTACGTCGGCGACACCTGCTCGTCGCCTTGCTGTGCACCGTATTGCTCATTGCGCTGCCCGTATACGCACTCACGGCCGACCGTGTGTCTGTCGCGGCAGACGTTACCGACTGGGGGCTGTCTTTTCAGGCAACGGGGCAACCACCCGTTGCCAACGCCACAGCCGAGGAATTGGCCCAATACAACGCCTACTATCTCGGTCAAAACGAGAAGGTGATCTACCTTACTTTTGACGCCGGGTTTGAAAACGGACATACCCCCGCGATACTCGATGCCTTGAAAAAGCATAACGCTCCCGCCGCCTTCTTCTTGGTGGGGAATTATCTTGAAACCGCACCCGACCTTGTGCGTCGCATGGTGGCGGACGGGCATGTGGTGGGTAACCACACCTATCACCACCCCGACATGTCCGCCATCGCCACCAAAGAAGCCTTTACGGCCGAACTTGCCGCTACCGAAGAGAAATACAAAGAAATCACCGGGCAGGATATGCCGAAATTCTATCGACCGCCGCAGGGGAAATACAGCGAGCAAAACCTGCGTTTTGCCAACGAACTCGGCTACACCACCGTGTTTTGGAGTCTCGCCTATGTGGATTGGTATCAAGACGACCAACCAACTGCCGACGAAGCATTTGCCAAACTCATTCCACGCATTCACGACGGTGCCGTGGTGTTGCTTCACAGCACCTCTGCCACCAACGCCGCCATCCTGGACGAACTGCTCACACGGTGGGAAGCGGCGGGCTACCGTTTCGGCAGCATCACCGATCTCCCTTGTGAACAAGCGTGAACGTTCATTTTTTTGAAAAACGGCGGTACACCGAAAAGGCTCGGATCGTTGTTGTGTTGTTGTATACCCTCTCGCCTCCCCACCACGGGGAGGCGTGTTTTGTTCCCTTCTATTTGTGATACTGTTCCAAATCCCGAATGCGGTGATTGATCACACGCAGTTCCTCCTCTTCCACCGCATCGGCCTGCTCCAACTTATACACGCGGTCGATCACTTGGTTGTGTTTTTCCACCTGTTTTTCCAACCGTTCGATGCGATAGTTGGTCAAGCGATTGGCGGCTAAGATACCGCCGCCCGTACCGACCAACGTACCTGCAAAAGACAACGCCGCCACCAACAACGTTTCGCTCATGCCGTTGCCTCCTTCAGGAACACCATATACTGATAGGTCGTTCCCGCCTCATTCACACTGACTGTACACCCATCGTCAAGAACGATTTTTGCCAATTCCAGCACCGCGCTTGCCCCCTCTTTCACCTGCAACTGCGCCACCGTATATCCTGCCACCCGTAAAGGTTCGCCCGGTCTCACAAACGCCCCTCTTAAGGTCAATCCATCGGCGTTTTCGCCCGTTTGATAGGTTTGATTGAAGATCAGTACCCCATCTGCATCGGCATCGAGCGGAATTTGTCGCGCGGCGGTACCGTCGCCGATGTAGCGCCCCCAATGCACCCCCGCGCCGTCTTCGCCTTTGATCGCACGAATATCGTGCACACACCCCTTCTTGTCTCGCACGCGTAAGATCGCCATTATGCTCCCCCCCTCTCTGCCAACAGTGCTTCGAGCATCGCCAGTCGTTCTTCCAACGTTTCGTTTGTCGGTTGCGGCGCTTGTTGTTGCAACGCCGACACCTCTTCGGCTGTCATCTCAATGTACTTTCCGTTTTCATATCGTTTCATTATGCACGCCCCCATACATCAAAAGTTGTCCCTTCCGCAAATCCGTAACCTTCACTGTTGATCCACACACGCAACGACGGGATAGCGGTAAACACGCTGTTGTTGGCGTCGCCGCCGTTACGGGTCAGTGTCCCGCTGAATTTCTCGGTGCTCATCGACACATCGTAGACACATGTGCCGGACGGTGTGATCCACCCGTGTGCGCGGAAATACACCTTTGTACCGTTTTTCACCGTCACAGCCGAGCGATTGACGATCACACCCGGTCGCCCAACGGTGACCAAAATACTCTTCGCATCGCTCACCGCCGTCTTTATAACCATCTCCGCCTGTATAAACACCTCTTTGTACCCGCCTGTCAGATTGGTACAGTCATACGCCGTCACCAGACTCCCGTCATCCGGGGGATCGATCGTCGCGCTGTCGAGCAACACCCACGCGCCCAGGGCATCCCGCCCCGGCTCACCCTTGGGGCCGGGATCCCCCTGCGGCCCCCGCTCGCCCGGCGGTCCCTGTTCCCCCTGCGGCCCCCGCTCACCCTGCGGCAACCCCAAATTCAAGAGCGGTGCGACGGCTGTGCCGCTGATGAAGGCGGATGCAGCCTCGCCGCAAGGCAAGGTTTCCACCGTACCGATCGCCAGATTCAGCGACGCCTCCCCTTCGGGATCGATCTGCACATACACACCTTCGGGCATATCGCCGCTGCCAACGTATACCCCCGATTCGCCCTGTGCCCCCTCGGGTCCGCGCGGCCCGACCAAGGAACCGTCTGCCAACTTTTGCTCCACGGTATCCACCGCCTCTTTCACCGCCGCGGCCAACGCCGTAAACCCGACATAAGCCTCCTCTTTCATCGCCGCACAGTTCTCCTGTTTCGCGGCAAAATACAACGGCACATCCACCGCATACACGGTTTTGGTTTCTTCACCGTCCGCCGCCAC
>JAZNTV010000005.1:0-8658 GCA_045591985.1 Acutalibacteraceae bacterium | reverse complement strand
TAGACTAACTTGCAAAAAAGAATATTTGCCAATGCTCACTAAACTTTCCGGAAGAGAGACGTTTATGACATGATCTGATCCATTTGTAAAAACCTCGTCACCAATATACATCACCCCGTCCAGTACACCCTCGTTAATATTACCTAAGTGAGAGAACAGTTCCATATTATCGCCTAATTTAACGGGACAGCCTTCAATGGTGGAAGGGAAAATAAGGACGGTTTTAAAGTTGTAAGTCTGTGCAGAGGTTATAACCGCTATTCCGTCAGAAATTGTGTACTCAAACACACCGTTCTCGGAACTGAGTTTATTGGTTTGCGGTTCGGTGGTGGCCGTGCTTGTTATCGGTGCGGAGAGGGCAAAGCTCAGAAGTAAAACAAGGAAAAATGTGAATAAGGCTTTCAATTTCATGTAAAAACCTCCTTAGTGTTGGATGATTACATACATAGTATACCACGGTGGAGGGGAAATGTAAAGGGTCGCGTTTGCGAGCGCTGCCGGTGGCAGATACAGCGAGCAATAAGCGAGTGCCGCGGTCGAAACAGCACGAGCGGCAGCGAGTAAAAGCTGTTTCGGGCACCGCAAACGGGAGGGAATTTCAATAACCTCCGGGGAAAGGGAACAAAAAACGCCTCCCCGTGGTGGGGAGGCGAGAGGTTAGGCAGTCGGAGGATGTTTCTTCTTCATTAGAATTACGGTAACGACTACACCGGCTGTTACGGGGAGGATGACGAGCAACACCCACCAGGGGAAGGGGGCTTTTTCGCTGTCGGTATTCGCCGCAGCGGTGGGGGCGGTGGTCGTAGTGATCGCCGCCGTGGCTGAGGGTTCGGTGGGAGTTTCCGTAGTCACTGTGACCGCAGTAGTGGTCGCGGTGTCGGTAGTTGTCACCTCGCCACCAACGGTGGTCGCAGTGGTAGTCGTTGTTGCGGTTGTGGTCGGCGTTTTGGTCGTGGTGGTCGTTGTGGTTGTAGTCGGCATCTTGGTGGTAGTGGCGGTTGTAGTAGTTGGCACTGTCGTAGTCGGCACGGTGGTGGTTGTAGTGCTGTCTTCACCTAAAAACCGAATATCGGCAATAGTAAGCGCATCATTCCCTGCAGCAATTTCGGTGTTACTCCATTCGCTTGATGACCCTGAATAATAGACGGTTTTTAACATGGATTGCACACCAAAGGCAGATTGGTCAATGACTTTTAGAGTGTTGGGAAGTGTAATACTGGTAATTTCCGATCCAAGAAAAGCCTTTTCTTCGATAGTGGTTACACCGTTTGGGATGGCAATTTCCTTTAAAGTGTGATTTTCACTGAAAACAAGAGAACCAATTGCGGTAATAGTACCATC
Organism: Acutalibacteraceae bacterium; assembly: GCA_045591985.1. GTDB lineage: Bacteria > Bacillota > Clostridia > Oscillospirales > Acutalibacteraceae > SIG588. The sequence continues at coordinate 7,317 of JAZNTV010000005.1, read as the reverse complement.
AGTAGGAAGCGTTGCATTCTTGCCGAAAGCTAACAATTTGCCGCCTGCTTTATCAATCAAACAGTTTCCTGCATCAGAGAAATACGGGTTTTGTTTATCGACTTCGAACCCCTCTATGTACGGGCACAATGAAAAGGCAGTTTTTCCTATGTGAGTAACATTTTGGGGGATAGTGATTATCTCTCCTACGGTAGAGCCGCGGAACGCATCATCGCCTATAGAGCGGAGTGAATTACCGAGGTAAACGGTAGAAACAAGAGCATCCGCAAAAGCGGTGTTCCCGATGCTGACGATGTTTGGTAGATAAAGAGCGGAAAGGGATGCGCGAATAAAAGCTCCGTCATCAATAATAGTGATGCTCTGGGGCAAGTGGACAAAACCGCTACATTGGCGAAACGCATTTTCCCCAATGTTAGTAATTCCCTCGCTAACATAGATATCCGTGTATCGGTCGCAGTATGACATACAATTGTCGCCAAGGCGCTTAACAGGATAACCATCCAGAAAAGCGGGAATTTCTAAGGAGTTTTCCATAAGATTTTTCGCAACGTATGTAATCGTTGCCTCACCGTTTTCGAGAGTGTAACGGTAGTTGCCATCGGCGCTGGTGTATTCCTCGGGGGTCGCTTCCTCTGCCGCGACGGGCAGGGGGAGGCAGAGGAGGAGTGTGAATATGAGAAGGAAGGATAATGACGATTTCAATTTCATGTAAAAACCTCCTTTGAGGGTTGGTGTATAGCGGGCGGCAGGTTGCCGCCCCTACGGTGGGGTGCGATTACATACACAGTATAGCATAGTGGAGGAGAAATGTAAAGCGGGTGATTGGTTAGGTCATATTGTGGGGAGCTGTTGTTAAATGACGAACCAAATCGAAAGAGAGGAGAAAAAGAAGCATGATGACGTTGCGGTGCCGTTCACCGCCCCCCTTGGGAGTGCACATATGAAGAGACCGTACTCTAAAAGATTCAAATTTAAAATGAAAACAAAATTAGTGTGATGAAAAAGGAGAAATGGAAAATGAACATGAACGTGAACAACGTAAACAGCAACTTTATCGGTAACGGTGCAGACAACGATACGATGCAACTGATGTATGAGTGTTTTAGAAGCTATTTGGAGCATTCTCACAGCGACCTTATATACGCGAGTGTAAATGAAAACCAAGAAAAAAACACCCACTGTAATGCAATGGAGTATAGCGAAACGGTTAAACGAGTAGAGAACGGTGACTATGGCAGTGGCATGCCTATCAACTGCTCTACTTTTGTAAATTTGATGTTGCTTGGTGTGCCGTATGAACATAGCCGCTATTTTAAAGAGGATCCTCACCGTGACGGTCATTCGGCGAAGGTTACCCAAAATGACATCGGTGCAGCGGGGTATTGTGCGAACTTGCTTGGCAGACCGATTACCGTAGATAACTATAGAGAAATACGGTTTTGTCAAGATTTGTATAACCAATTCAAAGCGCTTGGCCGAGGATTTGCAGTGGAAACGGCATTCGATCTTTCCAATATCCTCCCGGGTGATGTGCTGTTTTGGGGATATGAGTTTAACGGAGAACGTGTTATGACACATGTTGCTATGGTTATGGCGCGTATGGGTGAGTATGACGGTGTCAACAATGCAAAAGTTCTTCTTTTGTATGTGGATGCCAAAAATGCTCGTAATGACACAAGTTTCCCTATTGGAGCTGTTGGGCTGAACTATAGTAATTATGATAAAGGTTTTACAGTTACTAATGAATATGGAACTTTCAAAAGCCAAATCTGCTATGTTGGCCGCCCGGAATATGTGAGAACCAAAGCGGCAGCAGCGTTACTTGCCGGATCGTATTCCACACCGTCTAATGATGTAGAAGTTACTATGTCGAACGTGAAAAGCTGTGATATTGTGACGGTGGAAGTGGATTGGACACCGACAAGTAATGTAGAGGCTATCCAAGTGTTGCAAGAGGGAGTGGAAGAAACTATAGTCACTTTCCGTGTAGAGGAAGGTATGGAGTCGAACAAAAACTACCACATTGTGAACACAATCCCACTTGAAAAACGTGATGATACTTCCGGAGAGAATTGGACAGCTTCAGCAATGAAGTTTATTGCGTATGATACTACAACTAAAAAGAATGCAACTACCCTCCCTTTGAAAAACATTCGCATCTATCGTGGCGTGAAGAGCAGAACGGTAACCGATGCCGGTATTGAACTCCAAGCCGGTGACGATTTGGACGCTTTGCCGATCGGTAAAGCGCAGGCACCTTCGGGAGCGGTTGCCAAAAACGTTGAACATACCCCCAGCGATCACAATTTTACGATTTGGACGTTCTATCGTGTGAACGGACTTAAAACGCAGGTAGCGATCGATTATGCCGGTAATATTCACGTTCGTTCGCAAGGACAAAACAGCGCTTCAAACAATACGTATGATGACTGGTATCACCATTATAACAGCCTCGGGTTGCCCATTGCAGCCAATAGTAACTTGGACAATCTGCCGCTTGGCAAGGCGTATGCAGCCACGCAGGAGATCGCAGAAAGTCTCACGAACCGTCCCGTTGCGGCTAACTTTTCGATTTGGACATTCTATCGTACGGCAGAATATAAAACGCAGGTGTTGATTGATGTGAACAACAATATCTTTGTTCGTTCGCAAACGTTCGATAGTGTTACTAACAAGCCTAACGGCAGTTCCTATGGGAGTTGGTGGGAGCATACAAAGCATGTAGAGCGATAATGCTCAAAACACCTAATTGACCTATTCCCCGCCCGCTGCGGCGGGCGGGGGATATTCGGATTCGAAAAAGGAGGAAAATATATGAAAGAAAAATTACGGTCGTGGGCGCTGTGGGTGTCGATGGCGGCACTCGTGGTGTTCTGTGTGAAGGAATTCGGCGGAGTGGATATTGCCGATTCGGTGAACGGGCTGCTCAACGTGCTGTGTCCCGTGTTGGTGGGGTTTGGTATTGTAAACAACCCGAACAGCCGCGACAGTTTGTGAGGTGATACCATGGCAGTGAACAAGTATTCGAAGTGCCGCGACGGGGCGGTGAAACTTTCACCCCACTTTCGGGTACGGGAGTTTGCCTCGCCCGACAGTGACGAGGTAAAGATCGACCCGCAACTTGTCGACATTTTGGAGCGGCTGTATGACTATCTTGGGTGTTCCAAGATCCTTATCACCAGCGGGTATCGTACCCCCGCCTATGACCGCACAGTCGGCGGCAGCGGGCGCGGCTATCACACCAAGGGACAAGCCGCCGATATAAACTGTTGGCGCGGGGAATGTCGCCTTCACGGCAGCGAGATCTGCTGTGCGTTGCAAGAACTCGGGTGGAATCACGGTATCGGGTGGATCGCGGGGTGTGCGGTACATATCGACACCCGCACCGCGCGGTATTGGTTCGACGAGCAGCAGGGTAATCGCTCGATCGGGAAGGATTGGTATGCCTATATGGCGGCGAAAGGCCACCTTGTGACACCGCCGATGGCGGGCGATGTGGACGGTGACGGCACGCTCACCTCGACCGATGCACGTCTTGTGTTGCAAGCGGCGGTAGGCAAAGCGGCGCTTAGCGAAAAGCAAAACGTCACCGCTGACGTGAACCGCGACGGTGTGATAGATTCCACCGATGCGCGAGAGATCTTGCAACGAGCGGTGGGAAAAGAAAGGAGTTGAGAGTATGCGCTTTGCACAAATGCAACGTGGTGAACGGTACACCAAGAAGGTGATGGATTTTTCGGGCGGTTTGAACACGCGAGAACTGCCCGCCCGTTTGGATGACGACACTTTGCCCGATTGTTTGAACGTGTATTGGAAGGAGGGGGCGCTTCGTACCCGCCCCGCGTTGCAGATCGACGGGGCGGTGAGTGTGGACGGCGGCGAGATGATTGCTGCGTTTGAAACAGCAGACGGGGAATACCGTTTTATCTATACCGAGCAGTACGTGTTGGGATATTATCGGAATGTGTTGGTGTTTTCGACCCCGACAGATAACGCCGGTGCCCGTTCGCAACAGCACGTTCTGTTCGCGGAGGGCGGACAGAATGACGTGATGATGTTCGTGACCGAAAAACGGGACGGGACGATACTGCGTCGCACACCGTATCGTATCACATTGGAGGAGGAACACACACGGTTGGCCCCTTTGCTGGACGAGTATTACGTGCCGTTGGTGTTTGTGAACGGTCGCGGGAGCAACGACCGCTTAACGGTAGGGAGTATGACGATGTATGAAGGATTCAATCTGCTGACCAACGCCTATCGTGCGCAGTGGACGACCGACGGTCAGGCCACGTATTTTCGGCCGCCGTTTGCGGTGGGGAACGGTGCGTTTCGCGTTGTGTATACCCATACCGACGGCGCGGAATATACCTTTTCGGTCAGCGTGAGCGGCAGTGGCGCAGACAGTGCGGTAAAAAGTGCGACGCAGGATATCCCCGACCTGGGCGAGGTGTATTTACAGGTGGGCACGTTGGGCGGCGAGTGTTCGTTTCGCATGGTGAAGACCCACGAGGCGGTGGCCTTGCCGGACGTGGGATTTTCGGGAAATCTTGCGGTGTACGGGCGTCGTCGCGGCGCTGATGTGGCGGCGGTGACGGATATGTCGTTTTCCGCTTGGTACGGCGGCGGAAACCGCGGGGGCACCCGTCTCTTTTTGGGAGGGTGTGCCGATGCGCCGCATCTGGTGCGCTACAGCGATGTGGACAACCCGTTGTATTTCCCCGAAAACAACTATTTGTATGTTGGCGATCGTACACAGGCGGTAACGGCGTTTGCTAAACAAAACGATGTGTTGGTGATCTTCAAAGAACGCGAGATCTATTACTGTACCTATGCCTATGAGGCCACGGAGGAGGCGGCGTTGGCCGCAGGCGAGACAGTGGACGTAACGGCGGCGGCGTATTTCCCGCTGACGCAGTTGCATCCCGCTGTGGGGTGTGACCTGCCGTACACCGTGCAATTGTGTGGTAATCGCCTGGTATGGGCCACGCGAGAGGGTGCGGTATATATGTTGTCGGCGCTGAATGCCTGGTCGGAAAAGGCGGTGCGATGCCTGTCTTATACGGTGACACCCACCTTGAAAACGATGCTTACGGGGGAGGCGTATGCCACACGGTATCATGGGAACTATTTGCTGTTTTGCGGTCGTGAGGTAATGCTGTTCGACTATGCGTCGAGCGGATTTTCCGGGTTTGCTGCCCACACAGACGACAAAAAGGCGGGGGCGGCACTTTCGTGGTATCGCTGGCAGTTGCCGTGTGCGGTGACGCAGGTGTTGGGACGTGACGACACCGTGATGCCGGCGTTTTCGAGGGATGACGACTTAGCGGTCGGCCGTTTTGTTGACGGCGCGTGTGACAGCGATGGGATACCCATCAACAGCCGTGTGGTGACCAAGCCGTTCGATTGCGGCGCCGATAACCGCCGTAAAGCGATACGCGATCTGTGGATACAATTGGCGGATACGGGGGCGACGGTGCAGGTGTCGCTGTATGGCGACGGTGCCTCCATGTTGCCGTATGCGTTGCAGACGGTACACGGCGACGGCGACACCGTTTCGGCATACGGTATACCGTGCCGTCAGGCGCGTGTGCGCACGCTGGGGGTCGTTTTGGAAAGCGACGAGCCGATCGCGTTGGTGGGAATGACCATGCAATTACATATGTTAGGAAGCGTAAGATGAACAAATATCCGACTGTCTGAAACGTGGTTCGGGTTACTATTAAAGGAGGAGAATTATGGGAGAATATACGTATGCCACTTCGTCGGGTAAGACATATGACGAGTGGATGAAAGAAGCACAGGCGCGGGCAGCCAAGCAGGCGGCCGACTACGCCGCGAAAGAACAGGCGGCCAACGCGGCCTATAAAGCCGATATCGACCGCTTGTATGACAATCGTATTCAAACGGAACAGGAACAGGCGGCGGCCGAGACGCAACGGGTATATGCATCATATACTGCGCAGTTTGATGCCAATGCAGCAAGCCAGCTGGCGCGTGAACGCCGTTTGCGCGAACAGATGGCGAGCTACGGTTTGGGGCAGAGCGGCTATAATGCGACCAATCAAACGGCATTGGCCGTGGCGCGCAGTAACGCCGACGCGGCAACCCGCGCGGCACGCGGCAACGCGATCGAGGCGGTGGCAGCGGATCTGCGAAAATACACCGCCGAGGCAGAGAATGCACGCGTGAATGCCCAAGCCGAGAGTGACCGTGAAACGGCACAGCGCATTGCCGATACGGAAAAGGAATTGCTTGCCGATACGCATGCTGATACGATGGATCTGCTGAATTACGATGTGAGACTGGATGAGTTGGCGTATGAGCGGGAAAAGGATGCACGCGAGTTGGCATATGAGCGGGAGCAGGCCGAAAAGGAACAGGCATATCGTGCCGAGCGGGATGCGGTGGCGGATGCCCAATGGGAGAGGGAACAGGCAAGTTACGAAAAAGAAACGTTGCAAAAGTATGTAGATGCGCATAACAGCGAGATCTACGGCTTGATGTTGCAGGCGTATAACAACGGTAATGCCGCCTTGGCCGAGGCGTATGCGAAGGAGTTGTGGCGCGTGGACGAGGACGGTATGGTGACACCCATGACGTTTGACACCACGGCGGCTTCCGACTATGCGGAAAAGCAAACGGCGCTTGAAAATACGATCTTGTTGGAAAAGGCGCGCGACGAGGAGAAGGAGGAAGATCCCGAAACGGGATATGACGAATTCGGTTTCGCGCGCAAGTTCAGCGATGAGATCGAGGAGGCGCGTACGGCGATGATGAGCACGATACAGACCAGTGATTCGCGTGTGAAGAAGAAGTATATCGATCGCGCCTTGAGCATCGTATACCTTATCGAACAGCGCACCAAGGAGAAAGGCAGCGACGGGTATATGGATGAGCAGACGTTTGACAACCTGTTGCGCTATGTGGGCTTGTCGAAGTTGCAATACCAATTGTACGTGGCCGATTTGAATATCGATCTGCCGAAGACGATCGGGAAATAAAGGAGGAACAAAATGGAAAGAAATGTGATGGTTACGGTGGATGCCGCAGGCGACATTACCCCGAAGACGGTGCAATATGCGGGTGTACAGGGCGAACACAACGCCTGTCGTGTGACGTTCGACGTAACGGCGTGGGCGGAGGAGCCGTTTTTGTATCGCGGTGAATTTGTCGGCGGGGACGGCGCGGGCGGTACTACCGCGGTGTTGACAGCGGAGCAGGGATGCGTGTCGTTTTTGTTGCCGTCGGCATGGACAGCGGCGGGCGGGCGGCGGGGGGGGGGGGGTGGGGGGGGGGGGGGGGGGGGGGGGGGGG
>JAZNTV010000004.1:0-2580 GCA_045591985.1 Acutalibacteraceae bacterium | reverse complement strand
TTCCGTTTCGATAGAATGGAGAAGGCTTTTTCGTCATGTCTGCTATTAGTTAAAGCGGCGCTCTAACATGTAACCGATAATAAATCCTCGCCTATCTCATACAACATAATCCACATTATGTTATCGACCGATACCGTTGGTATCGGTTTTTCAATAAGGCGAAGCCGTCATTCAGCGAAGCTATATTATCAGCCGCATGTTTTCCATCTTCCGTTTGTGTTCTGCACCGGTGGTGATGATATAAATTCTTGTAGTGTTGATACTGCTGTGACCGAGAATGTCCGCAAGCTTGGCAATGTCCTTTTCAATGCCGTAGAAGGTGCGTGCAAACAGATGGCGAAGATTGTGGGGGAACACCTTATCGGGCGACACCCCCGCCTGTTCACACAATGCTTTCATCTCACGCCAAATGTTGCATCGGCTCATAGGTTTGCCGGATTTGGTGATAAAGACACAGCCGGTAGTGATACCTTTGGTGTTGATATAGTTTAATAACTTTTTCTGTAACTCCCGAACGATAAACACCGTTCGGGTTTTATTTTTGCAGGAGACCACCGCTTCACCCTTGCGTATGGCCTCGACGGTAATAAACTGCAATTCACTGACGCGGATGCCCGTTCCGCAAATGGTCTGCAAAATCAGATTCAATCTCTCGTTGCCTTTTTCTTTTGCGGTGTTTACAAGGCGCATATACTCCGCTTTCGTCAGTTCCTTCTCCTCAGAGCAAAACGCCTGTTTCTGCACCTTGACTTGCTTGATGCAACAATCCATCCACCCCAGAAATCGCAGAAAAGCATTCACCGCCGCGATCATCGAATTGGCGCTTGTGATCGCGTACTTCTTTATAAGCGAGGTTTTAAACTCCATAACCAATGCTTTGCTGATCTCTCTTCCTTCTGTAAATACAGCCAGTGCTCGTACATCACGAATATACTTTTCAATGGTGTTGTCGCTCTTTTCGTCCGAACGAAGATAGCTTTTAAAATCTGCAATCATCAAATTTGTAATAATTCTGCTCATAAAAATCCTCCTTATGTCCTCTTAATATTTTACACCGTTATTTATCAGTGATACATTAAGCAGTATAGTAAGGAGGTTTCATTTGGCAAGTAAGCAATCCTACTTGCCGGCCAAAGGGCGTATAGCAAAATAACAAAATTCTCTGTCGCAACCATAAAAAGTTACAATTTTGTCATAATCCTTGCGAACCGACACCGTGTATGCTACAATGAGAACAAGTTTTGTTGAACCCTTCGAAAAGAGGCTGTGTGTGATGAGTTTGCGTGAATTTTTCGGCTTAAACGGCGGTTATACCCGCCCGGCAGAAGGATATATGTCCTTCGAGCATTTGGCTTTTGTCTCCTCGTTGATGTTGGTGATGATCACCTGCGCGGTCGTGTTCGGTCTTCGCAATCGAAAAAAGAGCGACGCTAAAAAGAACCGCGCGCTGATCGTTGCTGCAATTGCGATCGACACTGTCGAATTGTTCAAGATCGTAATTTTATGTGTGCGCAGCAACAACCCCATGCAATGGGTATACGTGTTGCCGCTGTTCCTTTGCAGTATCCAACTGATCACCATTCCGCTCGCCGCCTTCTCGAAGGGACGCCTGAAAGAAGCGTCGCTCGATTTTGTCACGATCTTCGGTGTGCTCGGTGCGGTGCTCGGCACGTATTTTGCCGGTCAAAACTACGGTTGTTATCCCGTGTTTTCGATGGATAACGTATTTTCCGGCATTACCCACACCATCGCCGGGTTCGCCGCATTGTACATCATGATCTCGGGGCTCGCAAGCATGAAGAAGAAAAACATCGTGCTTACCGTTGCGATCCTCGGCGGATTCTGTATTGCGGCAGGTATCGCCAACATTTTCACCAACTCGAACTACATGTTCCTTCTGCGCGGAGACGGCACACCGTATGACATCATCTACAACCTGGTGAACGGTAACCCCGTGTTGTACCCGTTGATTGTTGTCTTGCTCTTTGTCCTCTACATAACCGCTTTCTACGGCGTTTGGTTTGCCGTGACCAAGAAGAAGTGCCCTGCCCCCTCCCCTGCCGAAAACAAAGAAGAAATAACGGTATAACCAAACGGTAACCGATGTCGGTTCGAATGTCTTCTGTATTTCGAGAAAACGTCTTAAACAAACAAGAAACGCTCCCGATGGGAGCGTTTCTTGTTTACAGATCAAATATCGACCGTATCGCCCGTCGCGATATACCGCAGCCGGGGCATCTGTTGCTTCATGTATTCACACTGTGCCTCACCCGTACAATGACAGGTATAATAGTCGATATCGTACTCGCCGAGATAAGCGGCATAAGAGGTCAGTGTATGATCGAGCGGGAACTTTGAAAAATGGAAACCGCCCACCACCACGTCGGGCGAAAACCACGAAACGACATTGCGTATCCCGCGATGTGAGCACCCGCTGATCAATACGCGACGGCCGTTTTCCTCTATAAGCAAATACTGTTCATGGCGAAAATCGTCCGCTACCATACACGTCCCCTCGCGTCGCGCCAGGCCACTGTCGCCGTCGTAAAAACGGCAGGAAGTCGGATCGTAGCCATGTCG
>JAZNTV010000003.1:0-2150 GCA_045591985.1 Acutalibacteraceae bacterium | reverse complement strand
GTTTTTAACTCAAAAGTCAATAGTTTTTAAAAAATAATTTATGCAAAAAACGGAAAAAAATAAGAATATTTCGGAAATGTCTATACCGAGACATCCGAATCAAGATCCGGATGTCTCGGCAAAAAGATTATTTCAAGGATTTAAGGTAAAGAAGGATCGCCGCCGCATCGCGGATGTTGACCTCGCCGTCGCCGTTGACGTCGATAACATCTTCATTGACGTCAACCGTATGTCCGGTGATATACTTGAGGATCGCCTCGGCGTCTGCCGCGTCAACGATGCCGTCCATATTGATATCGGGAATCGATTTCCAGATCGCAATAATATAGGTATCATCGTTGATTATAATGGTATCGCCGGGCTGTTTCTGTGCGACCTCTTCGCTCTGCGCAGTTCCTTTGCGAATGCTCCAGTAATCGAAGGTAAACCCATCAATCGGAGTAAAGCCCATATATTCGGGGGTATACAGCGTGATCTGGGTTCCCTCCGTCACGTAATCGAAATCATTCGAGCCTTGACCGTCGCCGGGCGTGTATACGTAGATGTATTCGGTTGATTCTTCCCACGCGATGGCGAACTCGTTACTCGTAGCAACTGCATCCGAGCCGATATACGCTACAATGCGGAAGCGGTAAGAGGCTGCTTCGGCGTTTACAAAGTCGTAGCTGTCGGTTGCGCCCAGTGCCTGCTGGATATCCCACTGATCCCAGGCCTCGCCGTCCCAATACTGGATTTCGGTATCGGTAGGAATGAAGGAGGTCTGCCAGTAAGCGGTGAGCGTTTCGCCGACCGAAACGGTGCCGCCCGTGGGCTGGGTGGTAAAGGCGTAAATGGACATTTCGGGAGCGGATGCGGGCTTGCGGATGATGACGTAGATGAGGAGCTTACCGTCTTTGATCTCCACGCTGTCCAGCTCACTGCCGTTGACGGTCACCTCGATGGTCTCGGCATCCGCGAACACAGCGCCGGTGGCGGGAGCAACTGTAATCAAAGCGTAGTAAGGAACGCCCGACTCAAAGGTCTCGGCGGCGGGGTTGTCCTCGATGTCGAACCATTCCACGCTTTCCACGGTGTAGGAATCCGAGTCACCGACGGTGACTTCCGTATCGGGGGTATTGCCGCCCACGGGGTTTTCGAGGTCGGTGATGGCAACCTTATCCACCGTCTTTGCGCCGCAGGTGAAGGTGTATGTTATTTGCTGATTCCATGCGCAATCAGAGCCGGTATTCTTAAATCCGGCAGTGTTTCCGTTGATTGTTGCAGAAATCAACATATCATACCACTTATCATGAGCAAATTCGTATCCGTCTTCGGTGCTCAGATAAGCATTGACCTGATACTCATGACCCGCGATAAAGGTTTCATTCTCATATACCCAATCGAAGTCTGTCACGTCAAACCAGCCAAGGCCGTTCTTGATGTAATACCACTGTTCCGGTGGATTCTTCCAATAGATATCCTCATAGGCGTTCTTGGCAGTATTCATCTGATAGCCGGTGCCGCGAATAGACCAATTATAATTGGGTTTTTCACCTGCCACGGGGGCGGTGACGTTTTCGATTATGATGTTTTCTACCACGCTGTCGCTGCACTCGCCGAAGTTGTACTCTACGGTGATATAACGGGATGGATCCTGTTCGTATGCCTTGATAACATTGGCGGAATAGCCGTTGACCGTGGCAGACACGTTGGGCTGAATGGTGCCATTATCGATCAACGGGAACTCATAGCCGTTGTTGGTGCGGATGTCCACAACGAACTTATAATAACGGCCCGCCGTGAAGGTGAGGCTGGGATCCATCTCGAACCATTCGTCGCCGTCGTAGGATACATACCACTTGCGGTAGTCGGTATAGTTGCTGCTGCCGCCCACGGCATAGTAGGCATCGCTGCCGCAGCCCACGGTGTAGGAGGGTTTCTGTCCCTCCTCGGGGGCAGTGACGGTCAGGTCGACCTGCGGAACGACATTGGGACATGCGCCGAAGTCGTATTCGACCGCTATCAAATGCTCACTCTTTCGTTCTACTGCAACCGACTGATTGTTGATTGCAACGGTCACACCGTTTGTGAATTCTGCGCCGTAATCGGCCTTGGCATCCACCCACACAACGACCTTGTAGCTTGCCCCTGCCTCAAAGGTACCATAGGTA
>JAZNTV010000002.1:0-89247 GCA_045591985.1 Acutalibacteraceae bacterium | reverse complement strand
CGTTGCGTGTGCAACGGGCGGTTTTCCTGTTGTACGGGAGGCGGTCGAGAAGCAACGGGCGTGTTTGATGATCACTATTTAGAAAAAATTTCAAAAAATTTGAAAAACCCTCTTGCAATATTTTAGGACCCGTGCTATACTAGTAATGGTACTAAATAGGATTGATGCTAAATCGTCGGTTGCTTCGACGAAAAGTAAGCGGAGGTGGTTTGATGGCTCACAGACGCATCAACATGACCAAGTATGATATTGTTCGTGTTGCTACGCATTTATTTTTGGAAAACGGATATTCTGCTACGGCTCCCAAACACATTTGTGACACGTTGAATATCAGCACGGGAAATTTGACCTATTACTTTCCCACCAAAGAACATTTGCTGGTGGTGCTGATCAAAATGTTGTGTGAGTTCCAGGGGAATATGTTGGAGGATGCAGAAGAAGGCGGGCATACATCGCTTTTTGCGGTATGCATGGAAGTCGCTACGATGGCGGCGATGTGCGAACAGAGCGAAATAGCCAAAGATCTTTTTATTTCGGCGTATTCCAGCCCGATGTGTTTGGAATATATTCGCAAAAACGATACTGCACGTGCGAAACACATTTACGCGGCGTTTTGTTCCGACTGGGACGAGGAACGGTTTGTGGAGGCGGAAACGGTGGTTTCCGGCATCGAATATGCCACCATGATGACAACGGGAGATTCCGCTCCGTTGGAGGTGCGTATCAGCGGTGCGATCAACAACATTTTGCGTGTGTATTACGTTCCGCGGGAGTTACGTGAACAGAAGATCGCCAAAACGTTAAAAACCGATTATCGTGCGTTGGGAATGACGGTGCTTCAAAATTTTCGACGTTATGTGGAAGAGGCGTCTGAGCATCTGTTAGACGGACACTTTGTTTGAGTTGCATAGGAGGGGGCTACAGAATGAAAAAGAAAAACAGGACAAAACGCATGGTGAGTCTGCTTTTGTGCATGACGATGTTATTTTCGTATTTACCCACCATCGCGTGGAATTTGGGCGCAGCAGAACAGAATGCCGCATTGCGCGCAGGTGACAAAGCGGCGGATCCCGACACGTTGGACGGATGGGAGACGTATTTCGGTCCCGATGTTTTAACCACCGAGTTTGCCGGTGACATTTGGACGGACAAATCGGTTTTTTTGTCTGCAAACAACAAGTTGCCGGGTGTGACATTGGATGACGAGAATAACTTTTTAGTGGCCTTATCGGCGATCGCCTCTAACCTCTCGATCACAGGGCATACATCGGCGCCGACCGACACGATGTTGGTGTTGGATATGTCCGGTTCGATGGTAAACGGCACATATGAAGTCGGCACCGTTCGTCAAGGTGGGAATTATGTTACTGCCGACGGAATCGATATGTCACTTGTTAACGCCATGGTGGAGGCGGCCAATGCCTCTATCGATAAATTGATGACGCAAAACCCCAACAACCGGGTGGGAGTGGTGCTGTACTCGGGCAATGCTGCTACCAATCAAGCGGCGAAACCGGCCGACGCTACGGTCGTTTTACCGTTGGGGCGGTATAACGGTGTCGGCGGCCGATACCTGTCGGTAGATACTACCTACACGACACAGACATTGTATGTCTATCAAAATCGTCGTTGGCGCGAAAACGGGCAAGCAACCTATGTGGCAACGGGCACGGCGGTGAACGTATCGGTCGAAAACGGCTTGAAGACCGAGGCGGGCGTTGCCGTACCCGATGTGAGCAAGCATGCCAATGGCGGCACCTATACCCAAAACGGTCTGTTGCAAGCCATGGAACAGTTCCTGGCTGTTGAGGATACCGTTGTTCCCGACGGTCGTGTACAAGCGGGCGCCGAGCGCCTGCCCGTGTTGGTGTTGATGACCGACGGTGCTCCGACCATTGCGACAACGAATTATCGCAACGCACATAAAGAAAATTCCAACACCGGTGACGGTACTGCCACGACCGATACGATCACCTTCCTCACACAACTTGCCGCCGCCTATACGCGCGGGAAGGTGGCGGCGCACTATTGTGAGGGGGCGGCAGACGAGGAAGAAATGTTATTCTTTACTCTCGGTCTCGGCACCGAAAACAGCAGCGCAGCTACCGATACGTTGTATCCGGTGGGTTCCAATGCCACGCTGGCGGGCTACTGGCGTCGATATCTTGCGGCGACGGAGGGCAATGTGGATGTCGGCAATAACCTGACGGTCAGTCGCGACGCCGCTGTCAAAGCGATGAACTATGTAGATACCTACTACTACGCCGATGATGCGCAAGGCCTGGTGGATTCTTTCCGCCGGATCGTTGACGAAATCGAGTTAAAGGCCAGTTCCTATGCCACCCTCGTGGAGGGCGGTAACGCCAACCTTTCGGGTTATGTCACGTTTGAAGATGAACTCGGCGAGCTGATGCAGGTTGCCGATGTCAAAGGGGTGCTGATGACCGACGGTAACGGCGGTGTGGTGCTGTATACGGGAAAAGGCATTGCCGAAGGCATGACGGTCGGCAAGCTCGGTACAGTGGACGGCCCGACCGAACGCGGCGATGAGCTGGTGCGTACGGTGCGTGAGCGTATACCCGGTACGACCACCTCGCAGGCGCAACAGTTGATCAACGCCGCCTATAACGACGGACAGCTCTATTATGTTGACGATAACAACTGGAGCAACTACATCGGTTGGTATGCCGATGCCGACGGCAATTATATCGGTTTCTGGGATAAGGACGCGGGTTACGCCAACGCGCCGTCGGGTGCCGTATATGCCAACCGCTCCTACGGCTATCTTGGCGTAAACGGCGAAAGCGATATGATGCATGTGGTGGTAATGGTACGTACCGAACTGGTTACGTTGCACCAAACCGTGCTGTTTAAGATCCCCGCCTCGTTGCTTCCCACCGTACACTATAATGTAACGTTGGATGAAGAGGATCCCACATCAGTTGAGGCGCTGGAGCGGGAGGACGCCATTCCGATGCGGTTGGTTTTCGAAGTGGGTCTGCGAGAGGATATCAATACCGTTAATATGGAATCCAAGATCGCAGAGCATATTGCCAAAGGAGGGCATGTCCATCGCAACGCGGACGGTAGTGTCACCTTCTATACCAACCAGTGGGCGATCGGTAACGACAAAAACGGTAACGGCATTCCCGATCGTGAAGAAGTGGCCACCGCTTTGGTGACAAAATCCCATTTCCAACCCGCCATGGATAATCAGCAGTATTTCTATACGGAAGACACGGTCGTGTTGGATGTGAACGGCGATCCTGTGAAAGGATCGATCCGTCCGACCGAAGGGTATCATACAGTCTACTATTACAACCAAAATCGGCGCTTGGAAAAGTTGCTGAAGGTAGCAGCAAGCACGCTGGAAGATAAAACGATATACGACGCGGAAAAGGATCAGTGGTATATTCCGGCGGGAGTGATCTACGCCGATGTTTCTTCGCTTTATAAAGAAAAAGAAGAGAATGTGACGCAAACGTTAGCGTATGCCGATTATCCCGCCACGTTTGAAAGCAACGACAAACAGGATTACGTGGCTTTCCTCGGCAACAACGGCGCGTTGACGTTGACACCTGCCACCGGTTTTACTTTACGCAAAGAGGTACAGGGAACCATTGCCGATGCGAATGCATATACGTTTGACGTGGTGTTGACGAATTTGTCCGGTGCCCTTACGCCGATTTTGACCGATGCAAACGGCGACGCGTTGCGGGACGTGACCATGTCGCCGGTTCAAAACAACCGCTTTACGCTGACTATGCCGGCTGATGTAACGGCATATGTTTCGGGCATTCCTGCGGGGACCGGTGTCACAATCAGCGAACAGATCCACGGCGAATACAAGGTCGTAAAGACACTGGTGGCAGGTGAAGAAAAAGCGGAAGCGGCCTTCACGATTCCCGCCTTCACGGTAGGTGCAGACCAAATGGTACCGGTGGTGATCACCAACGCCCCGAACCAATACGGCGATTTGATCATCGGCAAGGAGATCACACACACGCTTACAACCGTACCGGAGGCGATGGCGGATAAAGCCTTCACCTTCCGTGTGCACCTGGCAGGTGACCGTATCGACGAAACATCTGCGTTCCAAACGGCCGACGGTGCGACGGTCAAGGTAGACGCCAACGGTTACGTGACGTATGAAGACGGTTCGCTCATTGTTCTGAAGAACGAAGAATCGCTGGCCATTTTGGATATTCCGGAGGGTACGACGTATACCGTGACCGAAGATTCCGTGCCGGGATTCGAACTGGACAGCGTGAACGGCGATACGACACTCTCGGCAGCAAGCGGAACGATTTCCGCGAATGCCGCCAACATGGCGGAGTTCTTGAATCGTTATGTGGATACGTTTGCTCCGGTTGATGTGCCGTTGGATATTACGGTTTACAAGGTTGTGGATTCGGTACAATATACCGGTAATGAAGAATTCGTTTTTGTTTTGGAACAGTTGCTTTCGGACAACACCTATCCGCCAATCGCGGCCGACAACGGCGAGACCTATTTGACGGTAGCGGCCAATGAAAGCGGTACGGCACGGTACACCTTGTCTTTCGATAAGATCGGCACTTATTTCTTCCGTGTGGTAGAGTTGAAACCTTCCGAACAGACCCCGGCGGGCTACGACACCAACGGTATGAGTTATTCCACGCAGCGCTCGTTGTTCCGTGTGATCGTAACCGATGAAAATGTAGACGGTGCGTTAGAGGTCGCGGTGCAGGAAGAAGCACATGTCGATGTGAACGGCACCGCGGTTGAGACCACTTTTGTGAATGAGTATAGTGTGGATTCGACCAACACGACCTTAAACGTACATAAAACGCTGGACGACAAGGCGAATGTCGGTTATCTGCTGACCGACTTTACCTTTACGCTGTATCCTTGCGATGCGGCGGGCACGGTAGCGGCGGGCACGGTCGGCACGACAGTTACTTCTTCGGCGTTGGGTGACGCTACCTTTAATCTGCTTCTGACTACCGAAGGGTGGCACTATTATAAGGTGGTGGAAAATGTCCCTGCCGAAGCGACGTTCGATGCCGTAAGCGGTCGCTATCTGTTGAATGGTATGGCATACGATCCGACCGCGTTCCTGTTCGGTGTGCGTACCGAAGCAAACGCGTCAAGCGATCTGGTGGTTGCGGAACGCACTCTTAAGAATCTTGCAACAAACGAAAATATACCCCCTTTGAACAACGCATACACGGCAACCTTCACAAATGTGTATGATCCGGCTCCTGCTGACGTAAACGTCACGGTTTCTAAGGAGATCGCAGGTCGTCTGCCGCAGACGGGCGAGCAATATACGATTCGTCTTGAGCAAACCGATGCGGCGTTTGTTCCGCTGGCCGGCAGTGTTGCAAAAACATACCCCGTGTCTCCGGGAGTCCGCGATACGGTTGCGCTTGCGTTTGAAAAAACCGGTGTGTATCATTACAAGTTTACAGAAGTTGTTCCGATCGAAGCGGAGAAAGACGATGCGAGCGGGCTGTATGTGTTGAACGGCGTCTACTATGACGATGCGGAGTATCGTCTTACGGTAGTGGTAAGCGATAACGGTGACGGCACGCTGAAGGCAGAGTCTGTGCTGCACAAGCTGGGCGAAAGCGCCGCTGTGACTGAAGTCAAGTTCCGCAATGTTTATAAGGTCCACGGTGAAGAGACGGTTACCGTCGGCGGCAAGAAAACGCTGAACGGGCGTGCGATGGTAACGGGCGAATTCACCTTCGGGTTGTACCGCGATGCGGCATGTACCGATCTGATCGAGACAACGGTAAACCGTGCGGACGGCACCTTCTCCTTCTCTCCCCTTACCTACACGGCTGCCGAACTGGATGTGGGCAATCTTCCTCAAAGCGATATCTATTACGTAAAAGAGGTTAAGGACGCCCGGAGCGGGATCACGTGGGACGATACGGTGCATACCGTAACGATTACCGTTGATCATGAAAACGGTGTGTTGACGGTTACCCCTTCGGAGAATTATCAAACGATCCATATCATCAACCACTATGAAGCACGGTCGGTGTCGGTTACACTGAACGGCGAAAAGACATTGGCGGGCGATTGGTCGGAAGTGGCCGATGTCGACAAGCGCTTTACTTTCCGGCTGTTTGCGGCAGACGCCTCATTTGCCGTTACCGATTATACCCCGTTGCAAGTGGAGAACATAACAGGTGCGGGCACCTACAGCATGACGCTCAACTACAACGACGGCGAGGAAGGCGAATACTACTACGTTTTGAAAGAACAGATCCCCGCCGAGCGCGCAGGCGGCGTTAGCTACGACGCCGGTGAATACCACATCACGGTGAATGTCAGCGATCCCGGCGACGGACACTTGACGGCAAGGACCACCCTTTACCGTCCCGGCACGGGCAACACCGATCGCGGGTTGTTTATCAACCGCTACACGGTTGCTCCCACCGACATTACGTTGGTTGGTGTCAAGCGCTACACAAACCGTGTGACGGGTGCCGAGATGCCGATGGAAGAGGGCATGTTCTCCTTCACCGTGCTGGAAAACGGGGTTCCCGTTTCCAGCGGGTACAATCGCGTAAACGGAGAAATTGTGTTCACCCCCATCCGTTATACCGCGGCAGGTGTGCACCGCTATACGGTTGTGGAAACCGTGGGAAATCTGGGCGGTGTATGGTATGACGATGTCGAATTTGCCGTCACGGTGACGGTAACCGATAACGGCGACGGCACGCTGACGGCGGTGGCAGACTACAACGGCACTCCCGTGGTGTTTGCCAATACCTACACCCATGAAGCGGCCCAGGTCGTTTTCAACGGCGAAAAAGCTCTTGCGGGCGATTGGAGTGCCGTGGCGGCATCGGCCAAGGAGTTTGAGTTTGTACTGTACGAAGCAAACGATCAATGGGTGATCGATCCGACGACGGCAACGTATCAAAGCGGCGGCGAAGGGGCGTTCTCCTTCGGCACCAAGACCTACTCCACCGCCGGCGTACGTTATTACGTCGTGCGCGAAGTGCACGGCGGTAACAAGGTGGACGGCATCGTATACGACAATGCGGAATACCGCATTACCGTGTCGGTGGAGGACGACGGAAACGGCCATTTGATTCCTACCGTCACCGCCGAAGGCGGCGTGACCGTGACCGCCGATGCCCAAAACCGTCGCATGGTCACGGTGAGCGGCCTTGTGTTCGAGAACCGTTACGAGGTATCTCCCGCTACCTATGTACCCGAAGCGCAGAAGACGTATACGGGCGATGCGATGAAAGCGTTCGATTTCATTCTGGAAGGCGACAGCGTTGCCACTCAGCAGAAACAGAACGATACCGCAACCGGTAAGGTCACCTTCGATGAGGTATCGTTTGATGCGGTCGGTGAGTATACCCTCACCATCCGTGAGCAGGCGAGCATCCTGTGGGGGCTCATCCGTTGGGATCGTAATGTCTATACCGTGAAGCTGACGGTGAAGGACGACGGCAAAGGTGTCCTGTATGTGGATGACAGTGTGACACAGATCACCTCGGTGAAGGGACGCGACGACCTCGGTTTCCACAATGTACATCACGATGCGATTACCAAGAAGGATGTCTTCCGGGCGAACGACCTTACGGTCAGCATCGACGGTGAAGAAGTCGAAGTGGGCGATAGGCTCACCTATGTGATCACCTATCATAACTACGACAGCGTGGCGGTGGACATCACGGTTACCGACACCATCCCTGCCCACACGGTGTTCGTGTCGGCAGACAACGGCGGCGTGCCTGTCGGCGGCGTGGTCACCTGGTCGGTATCGAACGTGGCTCCCGATACGGACGCGACCGTGTCCTTCACGGTGGAAGTTACGGGCGAAAACGTGGTGATCCCGAACGGTGCAACCATAACAGAAGGGGAAAACACCTATGAGACCAATGTGGTGCGCAACCACACGGTCGTTCCCGTGAAAGACGTGTTCAAGGCGGGTGACCTCACGGTCAGCATCGACGGTGAAGAAGTGGAACGGGGCGACATCCTGACCTACACGATCACCTATTGGAATACCGAAGAGACGGCGGTTGACGCGGAGATTCGCGACACCGTACCGTCATACACCGCCTTGGTGGAAGTGCTGGACGGCGGCATGGTAAGCGGTAACAACATCGTCTGGAACAAGACGGTGGCGGCAGGCGAATCGATCACCGTGCGGTTTACGGTGGAGGTCACCGCGGACGAAGCGGGCGTGATCCCGAACACCGCGACGGTACTCTCCGGCGGTAACGAGTACGAGACCAACGAAGTGAAGAACTACACCGCACAACCGTACGAACTGATCCTCGGCGGCATAAAGGAACTGACGGGCCGTGCGATCACAGACGGCGAGTTCGCCTTTGTGTTGTTCAACGAAGTCGGTGGAGGGTTGGACAAAGTCACAAATGTGGGTAACACCTTCACATTCGGTGCCCTTTCGCTCTACAAGGCGGGTACGTACGTCTATCGCATTGCCGAAGAGACGGGCGACGATGCCGCTGTTACCTATGATTCCACGGTGTATACCGTGACAGTCACGGTGATAAGCAACGGCGAAGGCGCGTTGGTGTTGGATTCTGTCAACGTCAGCGGCGGCGCGACGGAAGAGATCGTCTTCCGTAACGTCTATACGCCGCCTACGACTACGACCACCACGACCACTACGACTACTACGACCACGACCACCACGACCACCACCGCGGCGACGACGGTGGCACCGACCACAGTAACCACGACGGTACCGCCTACGACCACGGCAACAGAGCCGGCGAAGGATACGGGTGATCGCGGTGTCGGCTATATGCCGCTGTTTGCAGCGATCAGCGGCGGACTGTTTATCGTTATGCTGCTGTGCGGTAAGCGCCGTCGTAAAGAGGAAGACGCGGCGTAAAAGCAGGGCCATTCACTTATCAAAACCGCCTGTTACTGCGGTAACGGGCGGTTTTTCTTTTAAATCTCTTGTATTTCTAAGGAATTTGTATTATAGTAAAGGGCATAAAACACGGTCAAGGAGGATATCGTTATGAATTGGGGCGCAATATGGTCCTTTCTGTGGCAATTGATTTCTTCGTTCGGTGCGCGATTGCTCAGTGCCGCGTTGGTGTTGTTTATCGGCTGGCGCGTAGCACGCTGGTTGCGTCGTTGGATTTTGCGTACCCCCCGATTGGCAAAGGTGGATGAAGGGGTGCGCACCTTCCTTTCAAGCGGTGTGACAGTGCTCACCTATGTGCTGTTGTTTGTGACAGTGGCGATGATGCTGGGGATCCCCGCCACGTCCTTTATTACGGCGTTGGCGTCTTGCGGTGTTGCGATCGGTCTGGCGCTGCAAGGGTCGCTCAGCAATGTGGCAGGCGGCCTTATGTTGCTTATTTTCAAGCCGTTTAAGGTGAACGATTATATTGAGACACCCGATGCTGCCGGCACGGTAACAGACATTACGGTGGTATATACCGTCTTGCGCACACCCGATAACAAGGTGATCACCATACCGAACGGGACGCTCAGCAATTCGGTGGTGCAAAATTACTCGGCAGTGGAACGGCGTCGGGTGGATCTCACCTTTTCTGTCGCGTATGCGAGCGATATCCAGGCGGTGAAAGCGCTGTTGCAAGGGGTGGTGACGGCACATCCGCAAGTGCTTGCCGATCCCGCGCCGTTTGCGCGCCTTGCAGAGCACGGCGACAGCGCGTTGCGCTTTACGGTGCGCGCCTGGTGTAAAACGGACGACTATTGGGATGTACGGTTCGATCTTATGGAGCGGGTCAAGGATGAGTTTGACAAACAGGGTGTGCAGGTGCCGTTCCCGCAGATGGACGTTCATGTGAAAAACGAATAAAACAGTTGACAAACGCCGCAGATTGTGATATGCTGTCCGCACAGGCGTTGATGAAGAGGAGTAGCACGAACACGCACTCACAGCGAGCAAGGGGCGGTGTAAGCCTTGCAGCAGCACTCGTGTGAAAAACACTTTTGAGCCGCAGGCTGAACCCCGTTTGCGGGCAGTAGGCCGTGCCGTGTGCCGTGCGTTAAGCGGGCCCGCTTTGACGGAAGTGAGAGATCTCCGAAAAGGAGATAAATTAGGTGGTACCGCGGACATTTCAAACTGTTCGTCCTAATACAATAGGACGAACAGTTTTTTTGTGGAGGTTTATATGAAACGGTTGATTTTAAAAGAAGGATATCGCCCCGTGCTGTCCTTACGCGATACGGAACGCGCTATCAAAATGGTAAAGGACGGTTTTGAACAGCGGCTGGGTGCGGCGCTCGGACTAGACCGCGTAAGTGCGCCGTTGATCGTGGCGTCTTCGGCCGGTATCAACGACGACCTGAACGGTGTGGAGCGTAAGGTCACCTTCGATTTGAAAGAGATCCCGGGCGAGTCGATGGAGATCGTACAGTCACTTGCCAAATGGAAGCGCATGGCTCTTCGCGACTACGGCTTCGGTGAAGACGAGGGCTTGTATACCGATATGAATGCCGTCCGCCGCGACGACGACATGGATAATCTGCACGCCGTATTGGTGGACCAGTGGGACTGGGAACGGGTGCTTCGCCCCGACGAACGCAATCTCGCCTTCTTGAAGCAGACGGTGCAGACCATTGCCGATGTGATTGCCGATACCAAAGACATGGTGCGGGCGGCCTACCCGGAACTGACCGAAGAGGTGCGCCGCGAAGTGTACTTCATCACATCGCAGGAACTGGAGGATAGGTTCCCGAAACTTACCCCCAAGGAACGCGAGGCCGCCATTGTTAAAGAACAGCGCACGGTGTTCCTTATGCAGATCGGTGATGTGCTGAAAAGCGGAGAGCGCCACGACGGGCGTGCGCCCGACTACGACGACTGGACGCTCAACGGCGACCTGCTGTTGTGGAGCGATGTGTTGGAATGCCCTGTTGAGCTGTCGTCTATGGGTATTCGCGTCAATGCCGAGCGATTGGCTGTCCAGCTGAAAAAAGCAGGGTGCGAAGAGCGCTTGCAGTTCCCGTATCACCGCGCAGTGGCGGCGGGAGAACTGCCGCTTACCATCGGCGGCGGTATCGGACAATCGCGTATTTGCCTGTTGCTGCTCGAAAAATTGCACATCGGTGAAGTGCTCGCTTCGGTTTGGTCGGCAGAAGACCATGCGGCATGTGCCGCCGCCGGCATCCCACTTCTGTAATACGATTTGTATAATCGAATACGTTTATTACAAGAACGGCAAATTTGCAAAAATATACCCCCGCGTTCAAAGGCGAACAGCGGGGGCTTTTTTATTTGGATTTTACACGGAACCGTCGCTTTCCATCAGCGTGATCTGCACGTCGATGGTTTCGATGGTGGGACTGTTACGCTGAATGCGCATCAAAGTGACCGTTACGTTTTCACCTACCGGATAGGAGGTGAGCTGTTCGCGCATTTCGGCGTAACTCTTCACACGCACGTTGTTGATGTGGGTGATAATATCCCCCGCCTGTGCGCGGGTGCCTGCGAAGCAGGAGTTCGGCGCGATAGCCGAGATATAAAAGCCTTCATAACCACGATAGGTGTCAAAGGTATAGCCTTCGATGCCCAACATCACGCGACCTTTTACATAACCATAGGATACCAGATCCTGCAAAACTGTCTTGGCTTCGTTGATCGGGATCGAGAAGCCGAGTCCCTCATAGCCCGAAGCGACGATCTTAGCGGAGTTGATGCCGACCACCTGACCGGACGAATTGAGCAACGGGCCGCCCGAGTTGCCGGGATTGATAACGGCATCGACCTGTAAACACTTAATGGCATAGTTGGTCTCTTCGTATACGTCGCGTGCAAGACCTGAGACCATGCCGCCCGTTACGGTCCAACCGAGGCCGCTGTTGTTGCCGAGCGCCAACACGCGGTCGCCCAATTGCAAGGCATCCGAATCACCGAAAACGGCGGGGGTCAGACTTTCGGAATCAACCGAAATCACCGCTAAGTCGGTAGTGGTGTCGTAACCGATCACGGTTGCCGACGGAAAAACGGTACCGTCATACAGTTCTACCTCGATGCGAGAGAACAGCGCACCGAGATCTTCACTGTATACACAGTGCGCATTGGTAATGATATATCCGTCGGCTGTCCATACGATGCCGGTGGCCTCGCCGGCCGAGGTCTCTTCCACCGTTTGCGAGAAGAAGCCGGTGCTTACGTTGGTATACATGCGAATAATGACGGTGGAGTTCAGGTTGTCGGCCACAATTTGGGAAGAGCTCAGCCCCTCTTCTTTCGGTTCGGTCGTCACAATAGGAGGTGCCTCTTTGGGTTCTTCCTTGTCCGCGTCCTCGTCTTTGTCCTTGTCAAAGATCGAAAGGGTCGGCTTGTCGGTGCCGTCGGTGTTATCGTTGCCTTCGTTTAGGAAGGTGACGACAAACAAACCGGCCGAAAGCAACACACAAACGGCACACACCGCACCCAGTATGGCGATCCATACGGCGGAAGAGTTCCGCGGTTTCTTCGGCGGCGGTGTCGGCGTCGAAGTCGGCGCCGACCACATATAGGTGTTTTGTGTCGGGGGCGTCGGCTGTTGGTGCCAACCGCTCGGCGGCGGTGTCGGGGGCGCGCTCCATGTGGGTGTGGCGCTTTGCCGATCGTTCGGTGTCGGCGGTGCGGGAGGTGTTGTCGGTTCTTGGGGTACGGGTGGCTCCGACGGAATCGAAGGCTCTTGCGGCACGGACGGCTCCGACGGTGCCGGTGTATCCATACCGTTATCGGGACGGTAATCCTGTTCGTTCATGGTGATAACATCCTTTCATAGTATGCCATTAGTATAAGCGGAAAATATGTGTAGTTTATGTGGGTTTTTTAAAGAAACATTAAACATTTTCGGGAATGGATCGCGTGTCCTCGGCGGCGGGAAGCCAGAATTCAAATTCACAGTATTCGTTTTCCACCGAGCGCACGGCGATCTCGCCGCCGTGCAGACTGATGACATTCTTTACGATATACAACCCGAGTCCCACGCCCTGTTTATCCAAACTGCGGGAACGGTCGGATTTGTAAAACCGTTCGAAGATATGCGGCATTTCGGGAGCGGGAATACCCGCGCCGCTGTTACGTACGCGGCAGGAGGCGCGCCCGTCGCGCACGGTGAGCGCAATGGTAAGGGTACCGTCTTCGTTCACAAACTTGGTGGCATTGTCCAACAGATTGTATACGACCTGACCGATCAAGTCGAAATCGGCGGATACCGTACACCGCGGAGCGTCTTCCAGCCCTTCCACCGTCACACGCTTATCGCAAAGACGCTGCTCAAACGATAAGAGAGTGCGTCCGGCCATTTCGGTGAGATCGAAAGAGACGGGGGTGAGTTGCAACTGTCCGCTGTCGATGCGGGAAAGATCCAACATCGATTTTACCAAACGGGCCAGGCGTTTCACTTCCGCCGACACGATCCCCAAGTAATGATCCCGTCGATCGGCCGGAATGGTGCCGTCTAAAATGCCGTCGATAAAGCCGGCGATGGTGGTCATCGGCGTTTTCAGTTCGTGCGAGATGTTGCTGACAAAATCGCGGCGCATGTCCTCGAGTGAAGACAGCGACACCGCCATGCTGTTGAGCGCACCGGCGAGTTCCGCCACCTCGTCTTGCCCTTTTACGGTGAGATGGGCACTGAAATCACCTTGTGCAAAGCGGCGGGTCGCCGCCGCCATTTGCCGAAGGGGGCGTGCCAGACGGAAGGTCATCAGATACATCACCGCAAAGGTGAGAGCTAAAACCGTCATGGCCGACAGAAAGAACACCTGCAGATTGCTCACGATGTAATCCACCAAACGGTCGGAGGGGGACGAGACGAACACGTAGGCAATGACCTCTTCTCGGAACATCACGGGCGCGACTGCCGTGTATTGCCGTTCGGGATAAATATTGTCAAGTTTTCCTTTGAAAAACCAGGGATGATCGGGGGCTACATTGGACGCCGCTTCCTGCATCAACGCAGCAGGCAGGACGGTATCGGGCGGCACATCGGATGTTGCAAGAACCAACGAGCCGTTTCCGCTTACCACCAACACACGCCCGAAGTTGGCGTCGGTTTCGGAAAGCAGACGGAAAAAGGGTTGAAATCCTTCCCCGATGACAAACCCGTCTCCCGCGGGATAGGTATATGAGGCGGTACATTCCGCCACGGTGACGGCGCTTTGACACAGCGTTTCCCGGCGTTCGGTTGTCCAGTAGCGCGAGGAGAGCAGGGTCTGTGCACCGCACAGCGCCACAAAACTCACAAGGACCACCACGGTCACAACGGTAAAGTATTTGGAAAAAATACTTTTGAACATAATGTTACGACTCTTTCACTTCGAATTTGTAGCCAACGCCCCACACGGTCTTGAGCGTCCAACTCTCCGATACGCCTTCCAATTTTTCGCGTAACCGTTTCACGTGGACATCGACCGTGCGGCTGTCGCCGTAATACTCAAACCCCCACACTTCGTCGAGCAGTTGATCCCGGGTATATACGCGGTTTGGGTTGCTTGCCAAATGAAAGATAAGTTCCATCTCTTTTGGAGGGGTATCCACCGCTTTGCCGCGTACTTTCAACTCGTAGTTTTCCATGTTGATATAGAGACCGTCAAACTCTACCACACGTGCTTTTTCGGTGGTATCGCGGCCGCAACGGCGCAAAACCGCTTTGATGCGGGCGATCACTTCTTTTGCTTCAAAGGGTTTGGTGATGTAGTCATCGGCGCCGAGATCGAGCCCCAACACTTTATCGAACACTTCGCCTTTGGCGGTGAGCATGATGATGGGGCACTGCGTTTTCTTGCGCAGTTCACGGCACACCTGCCACCCGTCGAGATGGGGCATCATCACGTCGAGCAGAATAAGATCGGGTTGCGCGGTGTCAAACAGCGCGAGTGCGCGCACACCGTCTTCCGCTATTACCGCGTCAAACCCTTCTTTTTCCAGATACAGACGCAAAAGTTCACAAATATTACTGTCGTCATCCACGACCATGATCTTATAGTTGGCCATTTTGTTACTCCTTTCAAAAGAGATCCTACACGCTCAGTGTAACAAACATTTATGAATAATATTTTAAAGATATATTATGAAAGTGTCAAGAGTTCAGTGTAAAAAAGTGCGGTTGACATTCGGGAGGGGAACAGATATAATAAAAACCAGAAAAACGAAAGGGTTTGATGCTATGCGTACAGCTTCGATTTTGTGTTCCGTCGCCTCGTGGGTATCGCTCACGGTCGCGTTGTTTTTTCAATTGCTTTTGATCTTGACCTTGTGGATGCCGCCGTTTTTCGACGCCATGTTTCCGTTGGATAAAGTGACCAACCCCGTAAACGCTGCCGCGTTACCGTGGTTGGTGACGGGTACGCTGTTGTTTGTGGCGGGTTATTTTCTGTTTCGCTACATGCGGCGCGGTCGTTGGATCTGGTTTGCCGCGATGGCGGTGGGCGTGTTGATGCTTGCGGGTGTGGGATTGTATTTGAAGAATAGGTATCCCGAAACGGTGCTCGGCAACGATCAATACGGCGGGTACAACTCGGCGGCCAAATTGGTCTGGCGCCATTTTACACCGGCTTTTACGTTGGTGTTTCATCTATTGGCGGTGCTGTTCCGCGGGTTTGCTGAGGACAAGAAGCTCTCCCGTGAGGTTATCAGCGAGATTCAGTCCCGCGCAGAGGCGCCGAAATGGGAATGACCGTCATACAAGAGGAAACTGTACGCGAAATTCCACCAGGCCTTCATAGCAATACACGCTGATGTGTCCGCCCTGAGCGGAAACAAGCGCTTTGGCAATGGCGAGACCGAGTCCGTAATGAGGGGTTTCTCCGCTGCGGGCGGTGTCGACTCGCCAAAAACGTTCAAAGAGGTTATCGCGTTGTTCGGAGGGGATCTCGTCTCCGCGGTTGATTACCGACAAAAGGGCGTGACCGTGCTCTTTACGCAAGGAAAGAGAGACCGTACCGTCCTCTCCGTGACACAGGGCATTGTCCAAGAGGATAGCGATCAATTGTTTGAGCCATGCGGCGTTACCGTTTACGGTGACGCCGTTTTCGATGTAGCAGTTTAAGCGCCCGCCTTTTTCAAAGGCTACGCTTTCAAACGGGAGTGCTTCGCCGGCTACCAGACGGCTGAGATCCACCCGCTCGGTTGCGGGGGTCACGTTTTCGGCACGGGCAAGGTCGAGCAATTGTCCGACCAACACACCCATGCGTTCGTTTTCGTATTGAATATTGGCAAGCCAGCGGTTGTCGCCGATCTCGCGGGCAAGCAGTTCGGCATTGGTGCCGATTACCGATACCGGGGTCTTGAGTTCGTGTCCCGCGTCCGAGACGAACTGTTTTTGTTTGCGGTAACTTTCTTCCAACGGTGCCACGATCTTTCGCGCCAAGAAGACCGCCAGAAAGAAGAACAAGATCAACACCACCCCGCCAAACAGAAGGGTGTTGCGGAACAGTGTTACGGCATTTTCGTTTAAAACCGTGTTATCTTTAAAAGTGACAAGCGTATAGCCGTTTTTATCCGTTTTGTAAAACACCAGATTGTCTTTTCGTCCGGACTGTTTTTGTCCGCTTACAATGTCTTTTGCAAGGCTCTTCAAGTCGTCGTCGGTGTGTACCGTCGGCGGCTCGTTTTTTATTTCCAATATACTCCCGTCGTATGCGACGGCCACAGTGTAAAAGGTGGAAAGACGAAACATCGGCGAGTCGGCAAAGCCGTGTTCATCACCGCTTGGGAAGGGTCGAAACGGTGGCGCAGTGTTGTCCGATGACGGCGAAAGGGTATACATATCGGCATGTGCCTTCAGCATATCTTCGTTTTGTTTGCTCATTTCCCAATAACTGGAGGCATAGATCACACCGAGCGTGGTTACCCACAGCAAAACAAGAATCGACATGATGGTGATGACGATCCGCCTTCGCGATTTCTTAAACATGGGGACACCTCAATTCGTATCCGACACCGCGTATGGCTTTGATTTCGGTTTGAGCACCCACAAATAAAAGCTTTTTACGGGTGAACGACATATATACTTCCACGTTGTTGTATTCGGCGTCGCTTTCAAACCCCCAAATTTTGAGGCTAAGTTGTTCGCGGGTAAGGATCTGCCCACCGTTGGTAATAAGATATTCAAGAATACGGTATTCTTTTTCGCCGAGGCGCACGCTTTGGCCGTTGGTGGTACAAGACAGTGTGAAGGAGGCGGTGTCGAGTACAATATCGCCGAAACGCAAGGTGTTATCGGTAGTGCCGAGTGTGCGCCGTCCGAGAGCGCGCAGTCGGGCGAGCAGTTCTTTGGTCATGAAGGGTTTGGTCAGATAATCGTCCGCGCCGCTGTCTAATCCCCTGACTTTATCGTCCACATCGGCTTTGGCCGTGAGCATCAGTATGGGGGTAGTAATGCCGCGGCTTCGGGCGTTTCGCGCAATGTCGTATCCGTTCATTTCCGGGAGCATAACATCCAACACGGCGATATCGTATACATCGCTTTCAAGAGCGGCCAGTCCGTCGCTTCCGTTTGCATAGTGATCCACTTCGTACTTCTCAAGGCGCAGCAATTCGCACAAGGCCGCTGCCATGCGTTTTTCGTCTTCCACAAGTAAGATGCGCATATAAACACCTCCACATATATCATTTTAACATAAAAGATTGAAAAAGAATTGAACAAATAAAAAAGAGACGATAAAAAATCGCCTCTTTTGGGGGGGTTACACCTTTTTTCCGCGGCCCAGCTTTACCAGTTCATATCGTTCGTCACACATTGCCGCCACTTGAGGGGAGTGGCTTACCAAAATGACACACTTTCCCCGGTCTGCGAGATCGCGAAAAATAGACATGATCTCATCCTGCGTTTCGCCGTCCAGATTGCCGGTCGGCTCATCCGCCAAAATGATGTCGGGATCGTATGACAACGCGCGGGCGATGGCTACGCGTTGTTGTTGACCGCCCGACAGTTTTAATACGCGACGGGCGGCCTCGCTTTCATCCAGCCCTACGCTTTGCAGCAACTCTAAAGCCCGCTGTTTTTTGTTTCTGCATTTGTATCCCGCCACGTCCATTGATAAAACGACGTTTTCGAGCGCCGTGTATTTCGTAATCAGATTGAAACTTTGAAATACCACGCCGATATATCGGGATCGAAACGTATATTTATCGACTTTGGCAACGTTTTTTCCGTCAAACAGGATCTCGCCGCTGCTGGGGGATGCCAATCCCGACAGAAGGGAGAGCAAGGTGGTCTTACCCGCTCCCGATTTGCCGACGATACAGTACATTTTCCCTTTTTCAAAGTCATAGGAAAGGTTTTGCAGTACGGGCGTTTTGCCGTAGGAGAAACAGATATTTTGAAGAGATAAAACCGACATAAGAAACACTCCTTTCTCAATCGCGGTTGGCAAGAATTTTCAACGGATCGTATCGCATAATGAACAACACCGATGCGGCACTCGCGACCAGTGTCAGCAGCAGACCTACGCCGAGCATTTGCAATACGACGGTGAAATTCATGGCGGAATTCACTTCGGCGACATAGTCGACAGCACCGTCAAAGGCGTTTTCAAACGGGTTGTTGCCGTTGGGCGGAGCCATTGAAGGGACGCCGCCCATATCGCCGCCGGAGAAGCCGCCGAAATTGCCGGGACGCCCAAAGTTTTCGTCCATCTGTGTCTGCTGTGCAGTTTGACTTTCCACCTGTCCCGCCAGCAGGGCGTTGGTAACGGGAACCGAACTGACGGCGCCGATCAGCGCGCCGAGCAACACAGCCACCATTGTGACGACCAGAATCTCACACATAAACTGGGCGGCGACCTTCGCTTTCTTCATGCCCATCGCGGTCAACACGCCTACTTCGTATTTTCGCTCCCGCACATTGAAGATATTCAATACGATCAAAATCACCGCACCGATCACGAGGATCACGAGCAAAAACCAGCCTGCCATCGTACTGAGGGTGTTCAGCGGAGTCAAACTGCTTTCAAACGCCGTAAGATCGGCAGACGATATGGTATATTCATCGGACAGGCCGAGAGCACGGGCTTCTTCTTCAAAGGCGTGGTAGTCGTCTGCGTCGGCAAACACGTAGGTAGCCGCCAACGAGGCGGTTACGGCACTGTCCTGTTCACGTCCCGTAGTCTCGTCGGTGACGGTGGTGGCGGTGGCTTCGGAAGCGGCAACGATCGCTTCCAGCGCCGTGGCGCTCATATAGATCTGATTGGCGGGGTCTTGACTTTTTCCGAACATGGACATCGAAAAATCGTTGGTGGAACTGTCGGTGTACAATCCCACTATCGTCAACTCGTATGTTTCGCTTTCCAGCGAGGGGTTTACGAGGGTGATGGTATCGCCGACGGATAACCCGTTATACAGAGCGAGTTCTTCCGAAATGATACAATCGGCGGCGGTCGTTCCCTCTTCAAACATGGCGCCGCCTTCCAAAACGGAAGCGGTACCGTCCAAAAACGCAGTCATAGCGGCGTCGCTGCTATACCCGATGAGCGAAAAGTCAGAAGAAGCAAACAGGTTTCCCATACCGCCGAAACCGCCCATGCCGCTGAAACCGTCGCTGTCGGTTGCCGTTTCGTCCTCTGTGGTGTCCGATGTTTCGTCGCTTACGGGTAACAGTGCATCGGTACCGTTAAAAGACGTTGTAAGAGTATAGTGGAAATCTGCGACCGATGCGGCGGTGGCATAGGTTTGATACTCGGAGAGGGTCAGTTCTTCGACCGCTCCCATTTGGCTGGCAAACTGCTCGCGAAATTGGTCCCGATCAAATTCTCCGCCCGCCTCGGGGAACCCTTGCGTCATAGCGTCTTTCATCGTGGCGTTGCGGTCATAGGAGATGGTGGCGGTGATGGTAAGCCCTGCGAGGGTGCTTTCCTTTGCGCTTTCGGCGGCTTGTCGTATGGACAGGCCGAGACAGGCAGAGGTCGCAATCACCAATGCGATGATACCGATCAACACGTTTCGCCCTTTCGAACGACCGATACACCGCAACGCATTCGTAATCACATACATAGTTTTCGTTCCTTTCACAGCATTTTACGCTCCATTATAGGGAACAACATTGAAAAAAGATTGAAGGCAGCAAAAAGGGCGGTGTTGACCGCCCTTTTGGTGTTAAATGGTGCCGGTGACCGTAAGCGTTGCGGTGCCGGGTTCGGTGGTATACGCACCCGTCACGGGATCTTGCGTATACACGGCGGCCGGCACGGTGATCGCACCGGGGGTGGTGGTAAACAGACCCGTGGTCGGGTTATAGGTGTATTCCGTCCCCTCGCTCCACGCCGTGCCGTTAAAGACGACCGTCAGTGCGCTCAGAATGGGGTCGAACAGGTCGGTTACCGTGGTGTTATCGGTTGTAACGACGGCTTCGTTCCCGCTGTTGCGAATGACGAAGGTGTAGGTTACGCGGTCGTTATCCGCCACCTGCGTGGGAGAGATGGATTTGGTGATGGTGAGTGCCGCGCCCGTTGCGGCAGAGATCGTCTCTTCCGCTGTCACGGGAGCCGACAGCCCGCTGCCGGTGACGGTGACGGTGTTGGTAACGGTGCCGCCTTCGCTCGGCGGGGCAAAGGCGTTGGCCCTCGCCTGATATACCAATACCGCGTCACCGCCGGCGGGTACGGTGATGCCGGTGATCGCGAGCGGCGGCCCGGCCGTAACGGCGGGCGACGGTTGCGGTGTGCCGTTCACGAACAGGGTTGCCGACCCGTCCACATAGTCGAGAGGGTATACCGTGGTGGTTCCGAAAACGTACCCACCAAGATCGTCGGTCACCGTCAATCCCGCGAGCGGGGCGGTGCCCGTATTGCGCAGGGTCACCGCATAGGTCACAATCCCGTCGGGGGTGTAGTTGTCTTCGATTGCGGTTTTGGTGGCCGAAAGCACTTCCAGGATCTCGCCGTAGGCGACGTTGGATGCGGTGGTCGTGCCGTTATAGGTCAAAGTTGCTTGGTTGGAAAAAACAGCCATACGCTTACCTCCTGATATTGGCTGCGGAGTAAACCTCCGCTTGTGCCAGTATATGTAGGGCGGGCGCATCGGGTGTCAGAAAAAGCGGGTGCCGTATGGCGACACCCGCTTTTAGTTTGGTATTACCGACCGTTTTGCTGTTTGGCGGCGGTTAAAGTGTTTTGCATCAGCATGGCGATGGTCATGGGGCCCACACCGCCCGGCACGGGGGTAATATACCCCGCGATCGGTTCGACGGCGTCGTAATCCACGTCGCCGCAGAGTTTGCCGTTTTCATCGCGGTTCATACCCACATCGATGACCGCCGCGCCTTCTTTGACCATATCGGCGGTCACGAACTTGGCGCGACCCACCGCCGCCACCAGAATGTCGGCTTCGCGGCAGATCGCCGCGAGATTGTTGGTGCGGGAATGACACACCGTCACCGTGCCGTTTTCGTGCAGAAGCAACATAGCCATCGGCTTGCCCACAATGTTGCTGCGGCCGATGACCACGCACCGCTTGCCGTCGGGCGAGATGTTCGCGCTGTGCAGCAGTTCCATCACGCCCGCAGGGGTGCAGGGCAGGAAGGAGTAGTCGCCCACCATAATGTGTCCCACGTTTGCCACATGGAAAGCGTCCACGTCCTTTTCGGGCGCGATCGCGGCGATCACGGCCTTGTCGTCAATGTGTTTCGGCACGGGCAACTGGCAAAGAATGCCGTTCACGGCGGGGTCGACGTTGAGCTTTTCGATCAGCGCGACCAACTCCTCCTGGGTTGTTTCGGCCGACAGGGCGTATTCAAACGAGCGAATACCACACACCTCGCACGCCTTCTTCTTGTTGTTGACATACACGCGGGAGGCGCTGTCGTCTCCCACCAGGATCACCGCGAGACCGACGGAGATCCCTTCCTTGCCGAGTGCGGCGACCTCGGTTGCTACACGCTCTTTTACAGCGGCGGACACCGCTTTGCCGTCAAGAATTTTCGCCATGGTCAATATCCTCCTCTTCTGCGCCGTCCAGCGCCGCCAATTCCGCCATATCCTCTGCGGAAATATCCTCTTCTTCGCCTTCGGACGGTTCGGTTTCGTCCTCCTGCAAGGAGACGGTCTCCACAGCGGGTGTCAACGTGCGAGGAAGACGACGGCTGTGGTTTTGGAACACGATATACAACATCAGACCGAGCAACACGGTGAGCACTGCCACAAAACAGGACACCTTCATTTTGCCCAGCATGAGGCTGTCGGTACGGGTAAGTTCGATAAAGAAGCGGCCGACGCCGTACCATACAAGATACAGTGAAAAGATCTGCCCCTTAAATTTGTAGGCCCTTTTGCTCAGGATATGAAGCAACACAAAACCGAGCAGACACCACAGCGATTCATACAGAAACGTGGGGTGTACGGGAAGCGACGGGTCGAAGTTTTCAACGCCCGCGTTGGTGTTGGCACCCATTTGGATCAGGTTACCGCTCATACCCCACGGCAGGGTGGTGTTACCGCCGAACGCTTCCTGATTGAAGAAGTTGCCCCAACGACCGATACCCTGACCGATCAAAAAGCCGAGCGCCGCAAGATCCATCATCGGAGCCAGTTGCACTTTGCGCAGTTTACACATCAGCACGCCGCTCAGGAAGGCGCCTATAATACCGCCGTAAATGCCGATGCCGCCTTCCCATACGTAAAGAATGGTGATGGGATCGGCGAAATACGCCGCACGGTCGGCTGAAAACAGCACGTAGTAGAGACGGGCGCCCACAAACCCCATAACGGTACAAACCAACACGACATCGATCATGCGGTCGGGGTCGATGTCAAACGACTTTGCGCGCCGCAGACCGTAGGTTACGGCGAGTAAAAAGCCCAGCGCAATAAGCACGCCGTACCACTTCACCGTAAATTCATTGCCGAACAACGAAAAGGAAAAAAGGGTGTCGTCAATGGCAAATTTCCACCCCAGCGCGGGAAATGAAATAAACGAATCCATAAAAACCTCCGTATGTACTTCGTCCCGTCAGCGGGGACGAATGATCGATAATACCGTGTGTTCACGGCAAAGTGACGATTGAAGCAGCGCCTCTACATCGGCCTGCGTCAGCGCGGCAGCCGCCTCCAGTTCCTCAAAGGGGGCAAGTTTTCGGAAGTGGCCGTTCATCAATTGATCGCCGCAATCTTCCACGTCGTTGAGCGCCATGACCGCCGAGCCGTATAAAGCGTTGCGGGCGGCTTCAAACGCCGCGGGATCGATGCCGCCACGACGCAAACGGTCGACTTCGTCGACGATGGCGGCCGCGACCGCATCGGGGTCGCGACTCTCACCGCCGAAGAGGAAGGCGGCATAGCCGGGGCCGTCGAACAGTTCCATGCCGAAACTGCGGTTGATGAGTTCTTCCTTCATCAAGCGGGTATACAACGGCGAAGAATGGCCCGCCAGGATCTCGAGAAGTGCCGATCCTGCAAGCGCTTCCTTGGGAGACAACGATGACATGCCTGTCATCGAATGTTTAAAACCAAAATAGAACAGCGGTGCGGCCACCGTCATCTTCTGTTCCACCCGTGCTTGCCCGACCTCTTGCGGTTCCTGCGGATCGGGGCGGGTGAGTTTTCGGTCGGGGGTAGGTTTCAGCAAACGGTCGGCCACCGCGAGCACCTGTTCCACCGTAACATTTCCCGCGACGGAAAGCACCATGTTGTGCAGATTATAAAATGCGTTGTAGCAACCGTAAAGCAACTCGGGAGTAATGCGGGCAATGCTTTCCACCGTGCCCGCAATATCGGTTCGGACGGGATGGTTTTGATACATGGCCTGCAACAGATTGAAGAACACACGCCAACCGGGCGTGTCGTCATACATGCGGATCTCTTGCCCGATGATGCCGCGCTCCTTCTCCACCGTTGCTTCGGTGAAATACGGGGCGCTGACAAAATCCAACAAAATTTCAAGCGACGGGGTGATATCGCCGCTGCCGCTGAACAGATAGGCGGTGCGATCAAATGTGGTAAACGCATTGGCATCGGCGCCGGTAGCGGCGTAACGCTGAAAGGCGTCGCAATCCTCGTTTTCAAACAGTTTGTGCTCCAAATAGTGTGCAATGCCCGCGGGCACTTCGGTATACGTGCCGTTCAGATCGAAAGCAGTGTCGATCGAACCGTAATTGGTGCCGAACACGGCATAGTGGGATTGGTAACCCGCTTTCGGCCAAACGTAGACAGTCAAACCCGAGAGGTGGTCGATGCGTGTGACGGCTTCCCCCGTGCGCGGATTGTGAAATACGGTTGTCTTATTCACCGTCGTCCCCTCCTTCCTCGGCTTCGCCGTTGGGCAGCAGGCGGAACTCACAGGCGATCTCCCAGGTAGCGGCGGCGGCCGTTACCTGTTCGCGGGTGACCGCCAGCAACGCGTCGGCCGCTTCTTCGGGGGTCTGTAACGTGTCTTCCAACGCCTGTCCGTCATACCACCCCACAAGGGAGCTTTGCAGGTCGCCGACCGTGCGGTATTGACTGACAAGATAACGGCGGGTATTTTCGAGGTCTTCCTCCGAAAAGGCACCGGCTTTGAGCAACGCCAGTTGGTGTTCGATCTCGGCGCGGGCGACGGGAATCTTTTCCGCTTCCACACCGCTGTCGATCATACCGACGCCTTTTAAACGGTCGAAGGAGGACGTGCAGTAATAACAAAGGCTGAGCTGTTCGCGCACCGTGCGGAACAACATGGAAAACGCCGTGCCGCCGAACAGGGCGCCGGCAATGCGGTTGGCAGACACATCAATGACATCGGCCGTGCTCACAAAACCAAGCACCATTTTTCCCTGTGCCACAGCCATGGTCTCTTCGCTGTCGCGGCGGGCGCCCACCGTTGTGCGGCGCGAGACGGTGAGATCACACGGCGTGCGTTCGATCGCACAAAATCCGTCCACAAACGGGGCGGCCACGGCGCGGCCGTCGCCGTTGCCGTGATACAGTATTTGCACGCGAGCGGTGCGAAGCACCCGTTTCCACGCGGCGGTTACGTCGGCGGCCGTAAGCGCCGCTACCGCCTCTTCCGTGCCGGATGCGCGCACGGCATAGGCCTCGCCTTCACACAGCAATTCGGTGCAACGTGTGCGGGCATATCCGCGTTTGTTGTTGATTTCTGCACGAATCGTCTCCAGCAGACAGCGGCGTTCCTCTTCCATGTCGTCGCGGCGGAATACACCGTCCTGCAAGACGGGCTGGAACAGCATTTCACACAGCAATGCGGCACACTGGGCAGCCACCGCCTCGCCGTTTAAGGCGAAACGATCATCCAGACAAGACATTTGCAAATAGAGCGCCTGCGCTTCACCTACGCGACGCACCGCAGCGGTCAGTCGCGCACCGTACAAGCGGTCGAGTTCCCGTTTGAGAGCGGGAAAATCGGGGAACGCGCGGCAGGCGCGCCGCAACAAAAAGGGCACCAACGCATTGGCGGCGGCGGTTTCCTCGGCAAGCGGTACCAACAGTTGTACCGTGAGTTGCGCCGTCTTGAACCGCTCGGCGGTGTCGGGTATGGCGACTACGCGCACGGCTTTTACAGGTTCAAACACCGTGATAGACAACGGGCAAACCTCCTCGTAATTGGTATAATCATGAGTAGTATACCACAGTATGCGCCGTATGAAAAGAGAAAAAGCAATATTTTTTTGTAAATTCAACAAAGTGCTGTGAACAAAACGCATTTGGGAAGGAAGGGTTGTCATTTTTGTATGTTGCACAACCGCACGATATTTGATAAAATAAGACTATCTGTTCCAAAGGAGGAACCGCGATGAAACGATGGATGAAATACGTGCGTCCCTACCGACGGTTTTTTGTGTTGGGACCGCTGTGTATGATCGTTGAAGTTATCGGCGAGGTGTTGATGCCGCGCTATCTTGCCAATATCATCAACATGGCGGAAGCGGGCACCCTTTCGGTGGCCAACGGTATCGGACAGGCGGCAATGATGGTGTTTACCGCTCTTTTGATGATGGCGGGCGGCGTCGGCGGCGCGTGGTACGGTGCCAAAGCCTCGGTCAACTTTGCCGCCGATCTGCGGCAGGATGTGTACGCCCGTGTGCAGACTTTTTCGTTTGCGAACATCGATAAGTTCAGCACCGGCTCACTGGTTACCCGCCTGACCAACGACGTGACCCAGTTGCAGAATTTTGTGAACATGCTGTTGCGCATGTTTTTACGTTCACCCGGCATGCTGATCGGCGCGCTCGTTATGGCGTTTTCGCTCCGTCCGTCGCTGGCTACGGTGTTTGCTGTGTCGGTGCCGCTGATGCTGATCGCGGTGCTCTTCATTATTCGCACCGGCTTTATGCGGTTTGCCACGATGCAAACCAAGATCGATAAACTGAACAACACGGTGCAGGAAAACGTAACCAATGTACGGGTGGTCAAATCCTTCGTGCGGGAAACGTACGAAAATGAAAAGTTCGGCGTCGCCAATCGCGGATTGAAACAGGCGGGAACGTCCGCCATGAGCGTGATGATCTTTATGCAACCCGTTATGACCTTGTTTATGAATCTCACCGTAACGGCGGTGTTGTGGTTCGGAGGGAATATGGTGTTGGATGCAGGGATGCCGGTGGGCGATCTGTCGGCATTCGTTACCTACGTAAACCAGATCCTCTTTTCGCTGATGATGGTCACCGTGATGCTGATGAACTCGTCTCGTGCTTTGGCCTCCGCTCGCCGTATTCGTGAAGTGTTGGATGAAGAAACGGATATTCCCGATACCGCCACGGCCGACCACCGTGTGACGGCGGGGCGTGTGGAGTTTCGCAACGTGTCTTTCCGCTACTATAAGACGGCGGAAGAACCCGTATTGCGGAACATCGATCTCACGATCGAAGCCGGGCAAACGGTGGGTATCATCGGTTCGACCGGTTGCGGCAAAAGCACGCTGGTCTCGCTGATCCCCCGCTTATACGATGCCGACGAAGGCGCGGTGTTGGTAGACGGCGTGGATGTGCGCGACTATCCGCTCCACGCGTTGCGCGACGGCATTGGTATGGTGCTCCAAAAGAACGTGCTGTTTTCAGGTTCCATTGCGTACAACCTGCGGTGGGGGGACGAGACGGCGAGTGACGAAGCGATGATCGCCGCCGCAGAACAGGCACAGGCCGATAAGTTCGTGCGTACCTTCCAAGACGGATATGATACCGCGCTCGAACAAGGGGGTACCAATGTGTCGGGCGGCCAGAAGCAGCGGTTGTGTATTGCGCGTGCGTTGCTAAAGAAACCCCGGATCCTCATCTTAGACGACTCTACCAGTGCGGTAGATACCGCGACCGAAGCACAGATCCGCCGTGCCTTTGCGAACGAACTGAAAGGGGCAACCAAGATCTTGATCGCCCAGCGCATCTCTTCGGTGATGGAGGCGGATACCATTGTTGTGATGGATGAAGGGACGGTAGTAGATGTCGGTACCCACGAAGAGTTGCTTGCTCGCTGTGCGGAATACGGCGAGATCTACTATTCCCAGATGGAAAAGGAGGTAGGGTGAGATGGCCAAACGCACACTCGAAGACCTCCAAAAACAATATAACCGTGCGGCTTCCGCGCCGCGCGGTCACGGGTTCGGCCCCGGCGGCCCTGGCGGACGGCGCGGCCCGCAGATCCACGGCGGCAAACCCAAAAGTTCCAAAGGAAGCATCAAACGCTTGGCGGGGTATGTAAAGCCGTATCGATGGCATCTGGCGTTGGTGTTGGTTTGTATGTTGTTCAGCACGGTGGCGTCGTTGGCGGCATCCTACCTTATCATGCCGATCGTTAACCGATTAAGCGGTATTCCCACCACGAACAAAGACGGCGTGTTTGCCGTGCTGGCCGACCGCGTGATCGATCGCTTTTCCCACCTGCCGTGGATCGAACAAATGATGCGTCACTCACCCTATGCGGCGGTGGTAACCTATCTGGCGGCGGCGCTTTTGGTGCTGCTTTCGGTGTATGCCGTTGCGTTGGTGTGTACCTATGCGCAAAGTCGCCTGATGTTGGCCGTTTCGCAGGGCGCGGTAGAGCGTATTCGCAACGATCTGTTTCAAAAATTACAGACCTTGCCCGTGCGGTTCTTCGATCGCCACTCCACAGGCGAAGTGATGAGCCGTTTTACCAACGACGTGGACAACATCGACGTAATGCTCAACCACTCGCTTGTGCAGCTGGTCTCGGGCGCGATCACATTGGTGGGTACGTTTTTGTTCATGGTGACTACCAACTGGGTGCTCACGCTGGTTACGGTGGTGTTTGTACCGCTCTTCTCGTTTGGCGGCGCGGCCATTGCCCGCCGCAGCAGCAAGTATTACGGCGGGCAACAATCGGCACTCGGCGCGGTCAACGGTTATATCGAAGAGACCGTATCGGGGCAAAAGGTCATCAAGGTCTTCAATCGTGAAGAGGCGGCGGAAGAGGAGTTCGGCCTTTTGAATAACGATCTGCGCGATAAACAGTTTAAGGCACAGTTCTTCGGAGGTATCATGGGTCCCATCATGGGCAACCTGTCACAGGTGAGTTACAGTGTGACCATCGGCGTCGGTGCCGTGATGATGGTGGTCGCGGGTTTTACGCCCGGTGCGCTGACCGTGTTTGCAGGCTATTCGCGTCAGTTCTCCCAGCCCATCAACACCCTGTCGATGCAGACCAGCACGATCTTTGCGGCGCTTGCGGGCGCGGAACGGGTATTTCAAGTGTTGGACGAAGCCCCCGAAACGGCCGACGCGGCGGATGCCGAAGCGTTGCCGAACATGAAGGGCTATGTGGAATTGAAAAACGTCACCTTCGGCTACACGCCCGACAAGGTGGTGCTGAAAGATATTTCGCTCTATGCCAAACCCGGGCAAAAGATTGCGTTTGTGGGTTCGACAGGCGCGGGAAAAACCACTGTCACCAATTTGCTGAACCGCTTCTATGATATAGATGAGGGGGAAATTACGATCGACGGTGTGGACATCCGTCGCATCCCGCGCGAAGAACTCCGCCGTAACATCGCCATGGTGTTGCAGGATACGCATCTGTTTACCGGTACGGTGATGGAAAATATTCGTTACGGACGGCTGGACGCTACCGACGAAGAGGTGGTTGCTGCCGCCAAAACAGCATCGGCACACTCGTTCATTATGCGTTTGTCCGACGGCTATCAGACCATGTTGGAAGGGGACGGCGCCAACCTTTCGCAAGGCCAGCGCCAACTGTTAAACATTGCCCGTGCGGCACTCTCCAAAGCGCCGATCCTGGTGTTGGATGAAGCCACCAGTTCGGTGGATACCCGTACCGAGCGCCACATCGAACACGGCATGGATCGCCTGATGCGCGACCGTACGACCTTTGTGATCGCCCATCGCCTCTCCACCGTGCGCAACGCCAATGCCATTATGGTGCTCGAACAGGGCCGCATTATTGAGCGCGGTGACCACGACGATCTGTTGGCGCAAAAAGGACGATACTACACCTTGTATACGGGCCAAGTGGAACTGGATTGAATCTTTTTAAAAAAATCGTAAAAACCTCTTGCATTATGGGAGAATTCGTGGTATAGTGTAAGCCGTTACAGCACAACTGTCCGCGAACGGTGAACAGTTTGGCGGGAGGTGACCGTATGGAAGAGACAGCAAGTGCCCCACGGTTGTTGGTGGTGGATACCCGTGCCCTGCCCGACGTATTCGAGCGGGTGCTCACGGCGAAACGTCTGCTTGCAACGGGCGAAGCGGCATCCGCTTCGGAAGCGGCGCGGCAAGCGGGAATTTCCCGCACGGCGTTTTATAAATATCGGGATATGGTGTTTCCCTACGACGTGTCGGCTGCGGCCGGCGACCTCGTCACGGTGCATTTTCTTTTGAACGACCGTCCCGGCGTGTTGTCGGCACTGCTCACTGCTTTTGCGGAAGCGGGCGCTAACATTCTCACCGTGAACCAAAACATTCCCGTGGGCGGTGCGGCGTCGGTGTCGGTTACGGCACGGTGCGATCGTCTCGGCGTTTCTGCCGAAGGGCTGTTGCTCAAGTTGTCGGCGGTAGCGGGAGTAAAACGCATTTTGCGTATCAACAGTGAATGAGTGCTCGTCCCGACGATGAGTAGTATTAGGAGGATACATATATGGTTTATGTGGCAATTATGGGGCATGGTGTGGTTGGCTCGGGTGTGGCGGAAGTGCTGCGCAAAAACGCCGAAAGCATTGCCCGTAAGGCAGGCGAAGGTATCGAAATCCGCAAGATCCTGGATCTGCGTGAGTTCCCCGATCTGCCGTATGCCGATTGTTTCACCAAGGATTTCGCAGAGATTGTGAACGATCCCGACATCCGGATCGTGGTAGAAACGATGGGCGGCCTTTCTCCGGCGTATGAGTTTGTGAAGCGCTGCCTCGAAGCAGGGAAAAGCGTGGTCACCTCCAACAAAGAGTTGGTGGCGGCGAAAGGCGACGAGTTGCTCGCGCTGGCGCGCAAAAACAACTTGAATTTCCTGTTTGAAGCGTCGGTCGGCGGCGGTATTCCGATCCTGCGTCCCATCGACCAGTGCCTTGCGGCAAACGAAGTGACGGAGATCGCGGGCATTTTGAACGGCACGACCAACTTTATGCTCACCCGCATGATCGAAGACGGCATGTCGTTTGAAGATGCACTGGCGCTGGCACAACAACTCGGCTATGCCGAGCGCGACCCTTCGGCGGATATCGAAGGGCACGATGCCTGCCGTAAGATCTGTATTCTGGCTTCGCTGGCCTTCGGTAAACACGTATATCCCGCGCAGGTGCACACCGAGGGTATCACCAAGGTGACGAGTGAAGATGTGCGTACCGCGGCGGCGGCCGACAGTGTGATCAAACTGATCGGTCGTGCGGTGATGCAGGAGGACGGCCGCCTGTACGCAACGGTGGCGCCCACTGTTATTGCGAAAAGCAGTTTGTTGTCGGATGTAAACGACGTTTTCAACGGCATTATGGTGCGTGGCGATGCGATCGGCGATGTGGTATTCTATGGTCGCGGGGCGGGCAAATTGCCCACGGCCAGCGCCGTGGTGGCCGATGTCATTGATGAAGTAAAACATCTGAAAGCGCGTAAATACTTGTTCTGGGAAGGCGGCTATGAAGGCTACGTCATCCCCTACGAAGAAGGTGCAGTGCAAATGCTGGTGCGTGTGGCCGATACGGCCGACGCAACAGCGGCGATCGCGGCGGCGTTCGGTGAAGTGCAGACGGTCGAGGGGGAAG
Organism: Acutalibacteraceae bacterium; assembly: GCA_045591985.1. Taxonomy (GTDB): domain Bacteria; phylum Bacillota; class Clostridia; order Oscillospirales; family Acutalibacteraceae; genus SIG588. The sequence goes on along the minus strand of JAZNTV010000002.1, from coordinate 58,133 downwards.
GCGTGCCCGCAGGGGACGTGGCGTTCATTACCCCCGTTATGACAGAAGCGGCACTGGATGCGGCGCTCGCGGCGAGCGGTCTTACGGTCAAGAGTCGGTTGCGTGTGGCGCAACTGTGACATAGGGAGGTACTTTTGGTATGTTGATAGTCAAAAAATTCGGCGGCAGTTCGGTTGCCAATGCCGAGCGGGTGTTTAACGTAGCCCGTATCATTACCGAAGATTACAAAAAAGGGAACGACGTGGTGGTGGTCGTGTCCGCACAGGGCGATACCACAGACGATCTGATTGACAAGGCGCATGAGATCACCGCGCGTCCCAACAAGCGCGAAATGGACCAGTTGCTTGCCGCGGGTGAACAGATCTCCATCGCGTTGCTTGCCATGGCGATCGGGGAACTCGGTTGCCCCGTGGTGTCGTTGCTCGGTTGGCAGGCGGGATTCCGCACCAACACCACCTATTCCGCTGCACGCATCAAGCGTGTGGAGAGCGAGCGTATCCGCAGTGAACTGGAAAAGAAGCGTATCGTCGTGGTGGCGGGCTTCCAGGGAATCAACCGTAACGAGGATATTACTACGTTCGGTCGCGGCGGCTCGGATACCAGTGCGGTGGCGATCGCGGCGTCCATGAAGGCGGATCTCTGCCAGATCTACACCGACGTGGAAGGCGTTTATACCGCCGACCCGCGTAAGGTGCCGAATGCACGTAAACTTGATGAGATCACCTACGACGAAATGCTCGAACTGGCTACGCTCGGTGCCCAGGTGCTCAACAACCGTTCGGTCGAAATGGCGAAAAAATACAACGTGGAGATGGAAGTCCTCTCCAGTTTGAACCCGGTGCCCGGCACCAAAGTTAAGGAGGCTACGAATATGGAAAAAATGATGATCAGCAGTGTGGCAAAGGATGCGCACGTGGCGCGTGTTATGATCGTGGGTATCCCCGATGAGCCGGGTATCGCCTTCAAGATCTTCTCTCGTGTGGCGCAGGCACATATCAACGTGGATATGATCCTGCAGTCGGTCGGCCGTGACGGCACGAAAGACATCACCTTTACCGTGCCGGAAGATTGCGGTGCAGCGGCGGTGGCGGCTCTGCAGGAGTACGCCGACCGCGTGGGTGCGAAGAGCCTGACCTACGACACCACGACCGCGAAAGTCTCGGTCGTCGGTGCGGGCATGGAAACTCACGAAGGTGTGGCGGCAAAGATGTTTGAAGCCCTCTCCGAAAAGAGCATCAACATCCAGATGATCTCCACCAGCGAGATCAAAGTGTCGGTGCTGATCGCGGCGGAAGATGCCGACCGTGCGGTGTCGGCGGTCCACGCGAAGTTCTTCGACGAAATGTAAGAAAAATGCACAGAGCCTTGCTTTTCGCGGGGCTCTGTGCTATTTTTATGCTGAGGAAAAATAGGGGGCGATGCTTTTATGGAAGAAAAATTTTTGACCGACTATCGTGTGACACCTGCCGTGGTCACGGTGGGCGAGAACACCACTGTCACCATCCGTCCGCGCGGCGAGCAGGCAGCGTTTTTGGAGGGCGGCGAGTACACGGTGGAGATCTGGCCGCACGAAACCACCACCACGCGGTTGAACATTCCCACGATCGATACGTATGCGGTCACTGCGCAAGACGGGGTGCTGCAGTTCACCCACACCTTCCCGCGTGAGCAGGGCTATACGCTGAAACTGAATGTGCCGGAAGAGACGAAATATCGCGACAATCCGCACTACAACCCGCCGTACCGCAAGGAGCGGAACCATCGGAAGTTGACCTATAGCTGTGCGCCGTATATGTTCATGTATGCGGTGAACCCCGATTGGAAGGCCATGACGGTACATAAGGGCGATATGCATCTGCACACGAAGTACTCCGATGGGAACGAATCGGTGGGCGGCGTGCTTGCCAATCTGCGGAGTGCGGGGTACGATTTTGCCGCCATTACCGATCATTTTCTCTATGAACCGTCGCAAAAAGCGGCACGGTTTATGCAGGAGCTGCCGGACGTGCTCACCGCACTTGCGGGTGAAGAGATCCATTGCCCGAAGGATTATATACACATTCTCTCCATCGGCGGCACCGCAAGCGTCAACGCCTGCTACGATGCTGACCCCGTAAAGGCAGATGCCGAGATCGCCGCACTGGCGGAGTCCCTCATCCTCCCCGAAGGGGTGGATCCTCAAAACACCGCTGCACGGCATTGGGTGGCCAAGAAGATCAAGGAATTTGGCGGCATGCCGGTGCTGACCCACCCATTCTGGCTGTGGAGCCAGGTCTATTTTATGCCGCTCAATATGACCGAGTATCTCTTCCGTTCGGGGGAATACGAGGCATACGAGATGCTCAACGGCGTTTGCGGGCCCGAGGCCAATCAGCTCGAGACGGCGTTCTATTACGACCAGCTGCGCCAAGGGTATACCTTGCCCGTTATCGGCAACAGCGACAGCCATTATTCCGATCGCGCAGACTTCCGCAAACCTACCCCCGCGTTCACGCTGGTGCTGTCCGCAGGGCGCGATTGGGAGAGCCTGCACGAGGCCATTCTGGATCGTCGCAGCGTGGCGGTGGAGTGGTATGAGGAGGACAAAAATTTCCGTATTCACGGCGATTTTCGCATGGTGAAGTATATGAATTTCCTTATGCGCAACTATTATCCACTGTATATGGAGCTGTGCCACGCACAGGGGATGTTGATGAAGCAATACGACGACACCCGCGACACCGCGCTCGTGCCGCTGTTGGAAGGGCTGAAAAAGCAGACCGACACATTCACCGAAGAATTCTTCGGTTGGTAACGGATGGGTGCGCGCTTTGGTCCCTCTGTGTAAGGGGAGCTGTCGAGCGCGGCACCTTTCAAAGTTAAGTGAATATCCACCAAAGCAAAAGAGGGCATGCATATCCAATATGCATGCCCTCTAGTTTTTCCTTTTACACCGTTTCCAGTTTGATCAAATTTGTGTTGCCCGAAATGCCGTTGGTGATACCGCCGGTAATGACAATGCGATCCCCCGCCTGTACCAATCCCGAACGACGCGCCGCCATGGCGGCGTGGTAAAACAGCACTTCCGTGGAAGGGAATTCTTCGCTGAGAACGGGAATCACCGCCCACGATAACGCCAGTTTGCGCCAAATACGTTCGTTGGTGGTCATGCCTATGATCGGTTTGGGTGAGCGGAAGCGCGAAACCATGCGTGCCGTGCCGCCGCCGAGGGTGCACACCACCATCAATTTCGCGTCTACATCGATGGCGAGGGCGCAGGTGGCGTGGGAAATGGCGTCGATGCTGTTCTTGATGCGAAAATCCGAATCGCGGAACCATTTGGCGTAGTCGATGTTTTGTTCGGTTTGCTCCGCAATGCGGCTCATTGCCTCCACCGCTTCCACGGGATGGCGCCCGGCCGCTGTTTCGCCCGAAAGCATCAGCGCGCTGGTACCGTCGTATACGGCGTTCGCCACGTCCGAAATTTCCGCACGGGTAGGACGCGGACGATCGATCATGGATTCCAACATCTCGGTGGCGGTGATCACACGCTTACCGCGGTATCGGCAGGTGGTGATGAGATGTTTTTGGATGGCGGGCAGTTGTTCATAGGGGATTTCCACCCCCATGTCGCCGCGTGCGATCATAATGCCGTTGCTGCGATCAATGATCTCGTCGATATTATCCACACCGGCGCGGTTTTCGATCTTGGCAATGAGGTCAATGTCGTCGCCGCCGTGTGCTTTCATAAAGTTGCGTACGTCATCAATGTCTTGCGGGCGGGAAACGAAGGAACAGGCGACAAAATCTACCCCCATCTCGATGCCGAACAGCAGATCGGCTTTGTCCTGTTCACTGAGATACGGTTGGCTGAACACCTTGTCGGGAATGCTCATACTTTTGCGGTTGGAAAGCTCGCCGCCCACCGTTACGCGGCAGACGGCATCGGTTTCGTTCAGCGACGTAACCTCGAACGCCATCAAACCGTTGTTTAAAAGAATGGTATCCCCCACGTCCAGTTCGCGGATCATCGGAGGATAGGAGACGGACACCGCGTGTTCATCCCCCTCTACTTCGCGACCCGTGAAGACGAAGGTGTCGCCTGCCTGCAGGGCGACTTTCTTTTCGCGGAAGGTGCCGATACGATATTCGGGGCCTTTGGTATCCAGCAGAATGGCCACCGGCATCTGCAACTTGTCGCGCACGCGCTTAACCATTTCCATCACCTTGCGGTGATTTTCGTGGGTCTCGTGAGAGAAGTTGAAACGTGCCACGTTCATGCCGGCTTTTACCATACGGGTGAGCGTCTCTTCGTCGGCACAGGCAGGGCCGATCGTGCAGATGATCTTGGTTTTGCGCATAATGGTTGACCTCTTTCTATATTCGCAGTCCTTTGGGGTATCGATTCTTGAGAGTGCCGTTTACAGCCTTCCCAAAACCTACCACCGCGTTGCCGACGGCGACCGCCGTCCACCCCGAAAGCGCGTCGTCACAGGGGATCGCTTCGCCGTGGAGAAAGGCGATAAGAACCGGGGAATCGGGGGCGAGCGATATGACCGACCGACAGTCGGCTGCTCGTTTGGCGGCAAAGATGCTGTGAGCAGGTTCCAAGCGGTTTTTACAGACGTCCGCGACCGCCACGCCGGCACACAGCAGGTGTAACGTTGTCGTCGGCATAGCGGGCGGCAACAGCCGCACCGTGTCGCCGAAGGTCACAAAGGTGCCTTGCGGTTCATCACAAAATACCGCGCGATATAACGCTTGCGCTTCGACGGCATAGGCGTCTTTGGCAGGGGGCACATAGGGAGAGAATGCCGCTGCGCTCTCCCCTTTTCGGCGGAATAATGCCAAAAAATGGCCTTCGCCGCCGTGTTGCGGCAAAATACGTCGCCCGGCCGTAACGGGGAAATCGGTGATGGGAAAAGCGGGCTGTCCGAACGGCAGGGCGGACAGATCACCGGCTTCAAAGTCGGGATGGGTGGCCAGAAACCACGCGGCGTTTTGCTCGTTCTCTTCCGGTGCAAACGTGCAAGTGGAATACAACAGTCGTCCGCCGGGGCGCACCGTCGCGGCGGCGGCGTCCAAAATGGTGCGTTGCCGCGCGGCGCAAAGGGCAATGTTGTCCATGCTCCACTGTGCCAATGCCTCGGGCTCTTTGCGAAACATCCCTTCACCCGAGCACGGCGCGTCACACAGCACCGCATCAAACGCAGTGGGAAGGTGTTCGGCAAGCAAAGTCGTGTCCAGCGAAGTGACCACCGCGTTCGATACACCGCATCGTTCCAGATTCTGCATCAGCGGTGTGGCGCGCGAACGCACGTATTCGTTACACCACAAAAGACCCTCTCCTGCCAGCGCTGCCGCGATCTGTGTGGATTTTCCGCCCGGTGCGGCACATAAGTCCAGCACGCACTCGCCGCTTTGGGGGGCCAGTGCCGTGACTGCCGACATGGCGGACGGTTCTTGCCGATAATATACCCCCGCGTGATGGAGCGGGTCGTTGCCTGCTTTGCGTTCGCTTGAAAGGCGAAACCCCCAGGGGGAAAACGGCGTGGGAGCAACCTCTTCGCCGAGCAGAGAGAGCGCCTCTTCCAGAGGGGCTTTCAGCGGGTTGATACGCAAACCGCGGGTCGGCGTATCCGTTGCAAACGCGGCGGCAAAGTCGTCGTAAGTGTTCGAAAGCAGGGTGCGCATACGCTGTTCAAACAAGGCGGGGAACTGCATAACTTTCGATCCTTTCAAAAAACACGGACGAGGTGTCCCCCGTCCGTGTGTCGATTACTTTTTCAGCGCCAGAGCAGCTTTGGCTTTTTCGACGATGGCTTCGGCCGACAGGCCGAACAGCGGGAGCAGATCCAACGCGGGGCCGGATTTGCCGAAAGTATCCTGCACACCGACACGGAGTACCGGAACGGGGCATTTTTCCGCCACCGCCTCCGCCACGGCACTGCCGAGGCCACCGATGACGTTATGTTCTTCCGCTGTGACGATGGCGCCGGTTTCGGCGGCCGCCTGCCACACCAATTCGCGATCGAGCGGTTTGATGGTAGCCATGTTGATCACGCGCGCGGAAATGCCTTCCGTCGCCAACATGTCCGCTGCTTTCAGTGCTTCGCCGACCAACAGGCCGTTGGCGATCACCGTTACGTCGCGGCCTTCGTGCAAGACAATGCCACGACCGATTTCAAACCGATAATCTGCGGGGGTTACGTTGGCAACCGCCAAACGGCCGAAACGCAGATACACGGGGCCGTCCATTGCGGCGGCGGCAAACACGGCCTGGCGAGCTTCGTTGTCGTCCGCGGGCGAGATGATGGTCATGCCGGGAATGGTGCGCATCAAAGCGATGTCCTCACAGCACTGGTGGGTCGCACCGTCTTCGCCGACCGAAATGCCTGCGTGGGTGGCACCGATTTTCACATTTAAGTGGGGATATCCGATGGAGTTGCGGATCTGCTCGAACGCACGGCCTGCCGCAAACATGGCAAAGCTGGACGCAAACACCACCTTGCCGGTGGTGGAAAGACCCGCCGCAATGCCCATCATATTGCCTTCGGCAATACCGCAATCAAAGAAACGGTCGGGATACGCCTTCTTGAAGCCGCCCGTTTTGGTGGCGGCGGCCAAGTCGGCATCCAACACGATCAAATTGGGCATGGTTTCGGCGAGGTCACACAGAGCCTGTCCGTAGGAATCACGGGTAGCCTTTTTTACGATATCTGCCATGACTTAACCCTCCACTTCCGCGAGACGTGCGGTAAGTTCCGCCATCGCCGCATCATACTGTTCTTGGTTGGGGGCGCTGCCGTGCCAACCAACCTGATTTTCCATAAACGAAACGCCTTTGCCCTTTACGGTGCGCATAATGATCGCCGTGGGTTGTCCTTTGGTGGTGCGAGCGCCCGCAAGCGCCATTTCGAGCTGCTCGAAATCGTGGCCGTCCACCACGATCACGCGGAACCCGAAGGCGGCAAATTTTTCCGGAATGGGATGCGGATTGTTGACCTCCCGCACCGGACCGTCGATCTGTAGGTCGTTGTTATCCACGATGACACACAGGTTGTCGAGGCCCTTGGCCGAGGCAAACATCGCCGCTTCCCACACCTGGCCTTCTTGGATCTCGCCGTCCCCGAGGATAGTATATACACGGTATTCCGCTTTATCCAGTTTGGCACCCAATGCCATACCGACAGCCGCCGAAACACCCTGACCCAGCGAGCCGGAGGACATATCCACACCGGGGGTCCCCTTCATATCGGGGTGACCTTGCAACATCGCGCCGATGTGGCGGAGTTTTTGGATCTCTGCGCGGTCGAAATAGCCTTTTTCGGCCAACGCGCCGTAGAGAGCGGGGGCGGCGTGTCCTTTCGACAAAACCAAACGGTCACGCGCGGGATCCTGTGGATTTTGGGGATCTACCCGCATTTCTTTTGTATACAAATACGCCAACACATCTGCGATCGACAAAGAGCCGCCGGGATGGCCGCTTTTGGCATGGAACGTACCTTCCACAATGTCCATGCGGATACGGGTCGCCGCCGCAACAAGACGTTTCTTTTCGCAAGCTTCCATCAAAATACCAACCTTTCCATTGTATGGGATATATGATAAGTTAAGTATACCACAGATCAATATAAAAGAAAAGGGGTTTTCGCGAATTTGCGCCTCTTTACAAGCGAAAAATTTTCTGGTATACTGTTAAAGATCTTGAAGGCGATAAGGAGATACGGCAATGACCTATGAACAAACGACAGCGGCGTTGAGGGCCGCCGAAAAGACTGAACGTCGTGCGTTGCGTAAACGGGCGTGGTTCGTGGGGCTTACCATGTTGTCCACCTTGGCGATCCAGGTGGGACTGTCCTTGTTGCTTGACGATATTTTAATGACTTTTGAAGCACAAATGGGTGTTTCGCCTCTGCATCGCGTGGCCTATTATGCGTTGTACGGCGGATATTATTGTCTGATGTTGCTGTTGCCGGCGGCACTGATGGCGTTGGCGTTCCGTCAAAAGCCGTTGCTTTCACGCAACGCGCGTCGTCCGGTGGCACCGCTCGAAGGGCTGTTGTTGGTGCTGTTCGGTGTGGGCTTTTGCATCTTGGCCAATTATCTTACTAACTATTGGTTGACGTTTGCGGAGTTGTTTGGTGTGAAGCCGTACGAAGGTGATTTTCATACCGAAGCCGGCTGGTTGCCGCTGTTGTTGAATCTCATTACCTATGCACTGTTGCCCGCGCTGGTGGAAGAGTTCCTGTATCGCGGATGGATTCTCGGTGCGTTGCAACCGTGCGGTGAGCGTCGCGCAATGGTGCTGTCCGCGCTGCTGTTCGGCCTTGCCCACGGCAATCTTACGCAGTTGCCGTTTACGTTTTTGCTCGGTTTGGTGTTCGGATACGTGTATTTGCGTACCGGCCGTCTGTGGGTCGGTATGGTGATCCATTTCGTAAACAATGCGTTGTCGGTGGCTTTGGATGGGGCGTCGCTCTATCTTTCCGAAAACCATGCGTTGGTGTTGCAAATGGTGCTGTTTGTGGGAATTGCGCTGCTTGGTGTGGCGGCGGGTCTGTTGCTTACCGCGCATCCGGCGTTTGCCGAAACGGTCCGCCCGCTGGCCGATCGTCGCGGCGTACTGTCGCCGCGTAAGCGCGGTGGATTGATGTGGGGGAATCCCGCCGTCATCGCAACGCTTGTTGTGTACACCGCGCTGACGGTGTTGGGGGAGGTCGCGCGGTGACAACGGAAGAGTATATGTGTGAAGCGTTGGTCTTGGCCGACCAAGCCGCCGCCGAAGGCGAAGTGCCGGTGGGCGCGGTGGTGGTACGCGACGGTGTGATCGTCGGTCGCGGCCGCAATCGGCGGGAAAAAGACAAAAACGCCTTGGCGCACGCGGAATTGGAGGCGATCGACGACGCGTGCCGCACGCTTGGCGGTTGGCGGCTGTTCGGGTGTGAACTGTATGTTACGCTCGAACCCTGTCCGATGTGTGCGGGAGCGATCATCAACGCCCGCATCGATCGCGTGTATTACGGTGCGGCGGACAGTAAAGCAGGGAGTTGTGCCTCGGTGATCAACCTGTTCGATCTGCCGTATAATCACCGCCCCGAAACGGTCGGCGGCATATTGGAAGAGGAGTGCGGCGAGCGGTTGCGCCGATTTTTTGCCGATTTGCGAAAGCGAGTAAAAAAATAACACGGTTTCGGCCGTGTTATTTTTTTGCTTATTTTTTGTGAAGCATACGTTTGCCTATGCCGGCTCCTTGTTTGAGTAGGGTGAAAATATCCTTGCCGTAAAGCGCCAGGACGGCGGCGAACATGGCAGCTTGCAGTATCCACGAAGTGACGTTCAGCGTAAGCAAGGTTGCCTGTGTACACAACACGAGCGTGGGCAGAATAAAATCGCGCAAACCGTAGCGAATGGTAACGAATTGGCGGGTATCCCACGCGCGCACGAGCCAGGTCGCGGCATAGGCCACAGCGGTGGCGATCGCCGATCCGATGATGCCGAAATGCGGAACCAACACGATATTCAGCACGATGTTCAACACGGCACCCACAACCGTGGTGAAAAAAGCGCCTTTGGTCTTCTTCATGGCGACGTAGTTGGTGCCGATAAAACCGGAATAACAGGAAAACAGCACGCCGATGAAGAGATAGGGCGTACACCGCCACCCTTCATAGTACGAGGCGTCCACAAACACGCTGTAGAGTGGTTGCAGGATCACGAAACAGAAAGAGGTGCCGCAAGTGAGGACCATGGCGAGCACGGTGAACACTTTGGAATAGAAATGTGCTTTGTCGGCCGATTTGGCTTCGTCCACCGAGGAGAGTTGCCACGCCTGGAAGAAGATATGGCTGATCACCGATATGATGGTTGGCAGTTTGCTGGCGGCGGCATACAGACCGTTGGCCGCTTCGGACAACACAAAAACGATCACGTAACGGCTGGAAGAATGCATCAGTTGCCAGCACAGCTGGTTGGGGATCAGCGGGCAGGAGTAGATCAGCATCTCCTTGAGATAGGCTTTGTCGAAAACGGGGGCAATATACTCCCACAGACGACCGCCGACCAGCACGATCACTACCGTCACCGCATTGGCGAGCAAGGAGGCCCACAAATAGCCGGCGATACCCCACGAAAGCGGCGGAAGCAGGAACAGGATGTTAAATCCGATCTGCAACACCGTGTGTAACACGCCCGACAGAGCAAACAACTTGGTCTTGCCGATGCCGCGGGTGAATTGTGTGGTCACCAAATGCAGCGAACTGGCAAGCGACATGCCGCAAAACAGCAACGGATGCCCGCCGAAGGGTGCGGCACCCCACAGCAAAAACGCCGCGAGTAACAACAATAAGTTGCCGCCGATGGCAATGGCACAACTCATGGTGAGGATCTTCGGGCGATTTTCTTTGTCGTCGATCGAAAAGCGCAATGCCGCTTCGGTAATACACAGGGTAATGATCGGTACGATCAGGTTGACGGTGGAGAACAAGAGATCGGCCGTGCCGTATTCGGCCGCCGTCAGCACACCGGTATAAAAGCGCACCAACAAGAAGGTGGCCAGTTTACTGCCTATATTGGCAATGAAGAACACACCGGAGTTCTTCAGCAATTTCTCATAACGATTCATAGGCTTTTTCGGTCACCTCGGCAATATATTCTTTCAATGTGGCGGCATAGCGCTCCATTTCGGCATCCACCGCATCCCAGTCGGGGGTGAAACAGATATCGGCATGTCCATCGGTTGCGATCGCCCCTTCCAAGCCGAAACGACGAAGCAAGGTGAAGAACCGACCGTTCATACCGCCGCGAGCCTTCTTTTCCAAGATCACGGTGAAGGGCGTGTGGAGTTTCAAACACATCATGGTGCAGTGGAAGGAGTTGGTGACGACGCGATCGGCATCGCGGATCGCCGCCAGCCATTCCTCCATAGCCAACGGTTCAATGTCTTTTACAGGCAACCCCACGGCACGGTTCACTTGCGTGATCAAAGCGGTGGTTTCGGCGCTCTGTTTGCGCAGGATGCACTGTGCCGTAAAGGGCGTTTTGCTCGGGGGTACGTTTTGGCAAATCTCGCGATACGCGGCGCTTGGCAGCAGTGAAGTGGGGTCGGCTACCACGCGGGCGTTTTCAAACCCCAGGGTTTTCAGAATGGCTGCTCCGTCCTCTTCGCGCACACTGAGAGCGTCGAAATCGGCAATGGCGGGGCACGCCACGGCCGCCGCCTCGGGCGGGAATTCCGTGCAACCGAAACTTACACTGAGCGCAGCCTTGGTACACCGTTCGCTGCAAAATCCCAGATAATACGCGGTGGTGGGACCGCCCTCGCCGTGTAAGGTGAAAGCCGGGTTCCAAATTTGATCGCTTCCGCAAAACGCAAGGTCCAAATCACGCAACCCCTCCCGCATCGCGTTGCTCGAGGAGAAACGCGCGGTCAGCGGCAGGTCACGGCGGAATCTGTCGAGTCGGCGGCCTTTGGAATAGGCTTTGAAACGAGCGAGCATGGCGCGCGGGTGACGGGGGCGCAACAAATTGAGGAAGGACATTTCCTGCGCGGCGGGCACGTAGTCGATAATACGCACGTCGCTGTCGGGGTATTGCGCGGCAAGATACCGCGCCGACGCATAGCCTTGCAGAACGGCGCCGTGATTGGCGGCCCAGTGGAAGGTCAATATCCCGATATTCACAGCGTGTCACCTCCGTCGTTCGTGTGCGCGGCATACAAAGCAAGATAAGCCGCGGTCATCACAGATGTTTTATACGTCTCGTGTGCGGCGGCCGACATAGCTGCCGCGTCGTAATCGGTCACAAGTGCGGCTGACAACGCCGCTTCGAGCGCATCGCGATCCCCTTGGGGTACAAAGGTGCTGTAATCGGGCAGGGCAATGGTTTCGGGCGCTCCCGCTTCATATCCCACGACCGGGGTGCCGCAACACAGCGACTCGGCGGTCACCATCGAAAACGTTTCGCGCACACTGGTCAGCAATGTGACGTCGGCTAGTGTATAATAGGCGGCCATCTCCGCCGGATTTTGGGTATGGGCGATCGGCGTCACGTTGGAAGGCAGGGCGCTCGCATCGCTGTCGAATCCCACAATAACGAACCGATGTTGCGGTAGACGCCGCGCCATCTCCAGCATTTCGGCGTGCCCCTTCAACGGATGGGTAAAATGCGGCGTGACATAGAGAATCACTTTTTCATTCGGCGACAATGCCAACCGAGCGCGTAAATCGGCGGTGTCTTGCGGCGAGAATACCGCGGTGTTAACACCGTTTCCCACCGTGGCGAACTTGGCACCGCTGAAGATGGGGGAGCGGGCGGCGCGGTTGGTCAGCCATTCGGAGACGCCCACAACGGTGAGTTCGGAAAAGCCGTCAAAGGCGGCTTTCATCTTGCGGAAACAATGGCGCGCATCGTCCCGCACCAGACGCGAGAGCTTTCCGCCGATCTTCGGGCAATGGTGGCATTCGGTTGTCCACTTTTCACACGAAAGAGCATGCTCACAGCCCGCAGTATGCATGATCTCGGCGTGTAATGTCAGGATGGTGGGAATGTGATGTTTTTTCAAATACTTTACCAGACGGTACACATTGATAAAATGTCCGTTCAAGCAGTGCAGATGTACCACGTCGGGGTTTTCATCGCGGATGCGTCGGATGACGCGGGCGGTGGCGACGGGAGAAAAGCCAAATTCTATCCCCCAAAGTTTGGATAATACGGAGTGTATCTTTGCTTCGCGCTCGGAGGAAACTTTATATACGCCATCGGTCGGTGCGGCGGCGTGTCGACCGTAACAAACGGTTACCGTGTGCCCACCCGACAACGCTTCGCGGCGAATATCTGCCACAATACGGCCGGTACTTCCGCGATCGTAAAAACAGTTTACCTGCAAGATATGCATTCCGTTCCCCACCTTGTCCGTTTCGACTTCTTTTATGCGTTCTCTCTATTATACTGTATCTACAACAGGTTGTCAACTGCTCTCGTTCGTAAAACGAGGGGGTAGGAAAGCGGAAAAAGGCAAAACCGTAATATACAAATCGATTTATACAAACGGTATACATAAAGGCTCCCTCTTGCGTTTTTTTAAAAGATGTGATAATATATGAATAAGTATAGACTGCCGATGACGGCAGGGCGCAAAGGACGTGTGAGATATGAAGCTTTCCCCCTCGTTGATGACCTGCGATTTCTCTTGCTTGGATCGCGCCGTGACAACGGCGGAGGCCGAAGGCGCCGATCGCTTACATTTGGATGTGATGGACGGCGTGTTTGTGCCGAACCTTTCGTTCGGCCCACCGGTGATCGCTTCTTTACGACCGCTGACGGCGTTGCCGTTTGACGTGCATTTGATGGTGCAGGATCCTGCAAGATTGCTCGATGCGTACGTGAAGGCGGGGGCCGATATGATCACGATCCACGCAGAATGCTCGTCGCCTCTTGAAGAGACCCTTCACCGCATTCGCGAAGCGGGGTGCAAGGTCGGCTTGTCGATCAATCCCGATACCCCTGTCGAGGTGTTGTGGCCGTATTTGCCGTTGCTTGATCTGGTGTTGGTGATGACGGTACAACCCGGGTTCGGTGGGCAGTCTTTTCGTCCCGAGTGTCTGCCGAAGATCACCGCTATACGAGCGGAATGTGACCGCCGCGGTTTGGATATCGATATCCAGGTGGATGGCGGCGTGAAAGCCGGCAACGTGCGGGATGTCGCGGCAGCGGGCGCCACGTCGGTGGTCATGGGCAGCGCGTTTTACAACACGGATGACCCGACAGCGCTCGTCACGTTGACTCACGAATTATAACCTGTCGGTGCAACTGCGGTAAGGCGTCGCCCACAAACCATGCGGCACCGTGTTCGGCGACGTAGGATTCCTGTTCGTCGGTGACTTCGGCACATTCGTTGAGTGCGCCGAAAGGCGGTGTGCCGTATAGTATGAGTCGAAATCCGTCGTCGGTTCGGTAAAGCGAACTGCTTTGTCCCCACGCGTGAACGTCGTGCGGCCATGCCGCCGCAATCTGTAATAAGGCGTCTTCGTCGGGGATGCGGAAAGTAAGCGGTTTGGCGGCGCGCGGCGGCAACGGCGTGACAAGCAGCAGACAGCCGTCGGCAGTGGGCAATGCCTCCACCGAAAGAGCCCCTTCGGCGGAAAAACCCACGCGGCGGTGCGCGATCTGCAACATGGTGCGTAACATACGGCGTGTGGCGGCGTCTCGCCGATCCAGTTGTTCAAAGCAAAGCCCCATTGCGGACAATTCGTCGTCTGACAGCATAAGGGCCAGACATCCGTTGTCGGTAAGGTCGATCTGCATGGAGAGTCCCTCCTAACTTATGTATGGTTCCATCATACCGTTTTGCGGCAATACATACAAGAGGGGTATGAATGGAAATCGGAAAGGTCGTGGAATACATGGCAATATTTCCCTTGCGCGGTATACGTCTGTCTTCGATGAAGGCGCCGGCCGCGGGTCGCGCCGTGGAAGAGGCGGATGCGATATCCCGCGTGTATCTGCCGTTGTCGCGCGGCGGCGAACAACGTCCGACATTGCATCAGTACAGTTCGGTGTTGTGTGGGCAGACGGTCGCCGATTCGAAGGACAAAACAGCGCCGCCGTTGCTTTCTTCGGTGAGTGGTGTATATACCGCTCAAAAGGTGTTCTCGCACCCAGTATATGGTGAGATCACTTGTTTGGTGATGGATTGCATGGATGTGCGCCGTCCCGCTCCTGCCGAGCGGGTGGACACGGCCGCTTTGTCGGCCGAGCAGATCCTCGAGATCGCGCGTGAGCGCGCGGTTGTGGACGAGTTGGACGGTCGCTATCTGGCGGAGAAACTGCGGGAATGGGCCGCAGAAGGGTGTGACCTTTTGATCGGCGATGCCGTGGAAGACCAACCCTATGCTTCGGCGGCGTGGGCGGTGCTCGGTGAAAGTGTCGAGGCGGTATACGAAGGACTCGGGTTGGCGGCACGTGTTTTGGGGGTCGAGGAGTACCATCTGGCGGTGCAACCCTTGCCGGCCGACCATCGTCGCGCGTTACGGCAGCGGTTGGGCGACGACAAAAAATTGTTTATCACGCGGGGAAAATATCCCGCGGTGCATTATACGGCGAAACCGGCCGGTAAAACGGTGCGTCGCATCGGCGTGCAGGCGTTGCTTGCGTTGTATCGTGCCGCCGCCTTTTCCGAACCGCATACCGCCTGTGTGGTCACGGTGACGGGCGACGCGGTCGCCGGGCCGCGTAACCTGCGTGTACCGTTCGGTACCCCCGCGAAAGAATTGTTGCGGCGATGTGGTTTGGCGGCCGATCCGACGGTGTTGGTGTTCGGCGACGTGATGACCGGTAAGGCGACCGAAGACGACGACATGCCCGTATTGCCGGGTGTGACCTGTCTGCTTGCGCTTACGTCTCCGCCGCGCCCCGCCGCCGACGTGTGTGCGGGATGCGGCCGCTGTGCTCAGGTGTGCCACGCGGGCTTGTTGCCGACCGCGATCGTACAGCGGCTGGAAAAAGCGCAAAATGAGTATGTTGTGGCGTTGCATCCCGAATTGTGCGACAACTGCGGTGCGTGTTCCGCGGTGTGCCCCGCCGGCCGTGATCTTGCGGTACAGATCGCCACGGTGGCGAAAGTGATTGCCGAAGGAGGTGGTGAGCTGTGACTGCGTTTCGTACCACGCCGCACTGGCGGCAGATCGAGGCAGCATCCTCGCGTTGTTGGGACGTGCTGATCCCGTTGATCCCGCTCGCGGTGTATTCCTGCGTGTATTACGGTATGCGTCCGTTGTATGTCATGCTTATTGCAATTGCCTCCGCAATGGGGTTCGAGGTGTTGGGTTATGCACTGCAAATGAAGCGTGCGCCGTTGAAGGACGGCACAGCCGCCGTCACCGGTGGCGTGATTGGCCTGGCGATGTCCCCCATCGTACCGTATTGGGTGCCGGTGGTGGCGTGCGGCGTGGCTGTTTTGGTGGCCAAACTGCCGTTTGGCGGCCGTGGGCGCAACCTGTTTAATCCGGCGGCGGCCGGTCTCGCGTTTGTTACGGTGTGCTTCCCCACTTATATGTTTACCTATCCCGACCCGGAACGGTCGATCGCCGATCTGTCGCAGGTGATCACTCAAACGTCGCCGGCAGCACTGATGCAGGCGGGTGCTACGCCGTCGTACAGTCCGATGGATATCATGCTGAGCAACTTTCCCGGTCCCATCGGTTCGGTGATGATCATTCTGGTGGCCTGCATGCTGTATTTGTTCGTGCGTCGTGCGTCGTCGCCGTGGGTGGCGTTACCGTTTATCGGCACGTGTGCGTTGTATGCCATGCTGTTTCCGCGTGTGGGCGGCCATGTGGGATACGGTGTGTTGTTGGAACTGTGCGCCGGTTACCTGATGCTGACCGCCGTATTTCTGTTAGCCGATCCCGTTACCGCCCCGCGTCACTGGCTTGCGCGTTGTGTATACGGTGTGCTGGCGGGCATCCTGGTGATGCTGTTGCGCCGTGTCGGCAAGTTCGAAGAAGGCGCGTGCTTCGCAGTGCTGCTGTGTAACCTGCTGTCGGAACTACTGGATCGCCATTGTTGGAAATTGTGTCACCGTCTGCCGCGGTGGATCGCTAAGATACGGGGAGGTGCCGTACGTGAGTGAATCCAAAGAGAAGGGGCGCGCAAAGCGCTTGGTGCAGATATTTTTCGATACCTTCCTTGTGCGGAACATTGTGTTGGTCAAACTGCTCGGCCTGTGCCCCATTGTGGTGGCGGCCGTCAACTTGAAGGCGGGCGTTACGCTCACAGCTTGTGTGGCGTTGGCGTTGCTCCCCACCGCCCTGTTGATGTCGTTTGTGGGAGAAAAACTGAAACCGGTTATTCGTGTGCCGTTGTATACGCTGATCGCACTGCTTCTTTTGCTTGGTGCGGGATATGTGATCGGCAGCTATATCAACGCCGAGTTGTATGCTTCGCTGTATCTCTTCCTGCCATTGCTTGCCGTGAATTCGCTGATGACCTATCGGGTGGGGGGATTTGCGGTGGTCAGCCGTCCGCCGGAAGCAATGGCCGATGCGTTGGGGTCGGTCTTCGGATTCGGTGTGGTCATTTGTACGGTTGCGACCGTACGGGAATTTTTAGCCTACGGAACATTGTGGGATTTCCGCGTGTTGCCCCACCCGCCGCTCTCGGCGGCATCGTCTCCGTTCTTTGCGTTTTTGATGCTCGGATTTATGGCGGCACTTGCACAATTTGTGCGTGAAATGCTGCGTCGCTTTGTGGCAGGGGAGGTGTCGGTATCTTATGAATGAAATGCTTATCATGCTGACTGCCACCTCGTTGTTCCAAAACGTAGTGCTTACCACCGGCTTCGGTAGTTCGCTGGCGCTTCGCGTGATCTATCGCAAAAGCGACGTTTGGAAGTTTGGGGGTATATTGTCGTTTTTTCTGATAGCTACCATGGCGATCGACTATCCGCTGGATCATTGGCTCGGTCTGGGCTTGCAGGCCAAGTTGTTGCGACCGTTGGTGATGGTGGTGGTAGCAATGGCACTGTATTGCTTGGTTACGGTGATTACCGCCGCCATTTCCGTGCCGTTTTACAAAAAGTTGAAGCCCTATCTGGTGCCGGCCGTATTTAACGACCTTACGCTTGGTTTGGCGATGGTTGCCAACCATAAAGTTACCCTCGGTTTTTGGGGGACGATGGGCCTTGCGATCGGAAGTTGTGTCGGGTTTATGCTGGTCGGTTGGCTGATATTGGAAGGCCGTTACCGCATCAACAGCCATGCTGTGCCGCAGGCGTTTCGCGGCGCTCCCGTGCTCCTCATTTATCTCGGACTTGCGGCATTGGCCATGTTCGGATTCGGAAGCAGCATATTGTTATAAGGTTGACCCAAAGGAGATTGTGCAGAGAATGAAACGAAGCAAGATCCGGCGCCGCAGTCGGATGTTTCGACGGCGGCGGAACGGCGCCGTGCTCGGTAAGGTGCTTTTATGGCTGTTGGTGATCCCCGTTGCTATTGGGGGGTATTTTTTGGCGCAACACCTTTTTTCGCCGGAAGGCACGAAGCCCACAGCGGCGCCCGATATGCCCGCAGAAAATACGACGGCGACGCAGCCGTCAAGGCCTACGTCGCCGCCTCCTGTGCAGTCGGATACCGACGGTGCCGATGTGAAGCAGATGAAGGCGATATATCTGCCGTCTTCGGCGCTGTATGCCCCCGAAACGTGGACGGCGACTTTGCAAAACGCGAGCGAAGCGGGATACAACGCAGTGATCGTGGATGTGAAAGATGCCGACGGACGCTTATGGTACGTCTCGACCTCTCCCTTAGCGGAAGCCGCGCGCACCGTACAAAAGAAGGCGATCACTCCCGAAGCGCTTGTTGCGTGGCGGGAGGCATTGCAACAGGAATGGGGGCTCACCCTCATCCCGCGCATATACGCCTTCCGTGACCACGCTGCCCCGCGTTATCTGGAGAATGCGCGGGTAACGGTACAGGGAGACAGCGGTGCCGCGTGGTATGATGACAAACCGGACGAAGGGGGACGCCGCTGGCTCAATCCTTACGCCGATGAGGCGAGGGGGTATATTTTGGAAGTTGCAACCGAGCTACACAACATGGGGTTTTCCCTGCTGATGTTGGATGGCGTCCAGTTCCCGGACCAAGAGGCGCGGGCTTACTACGGTGATGCGGCACAGACGGCGTTACCTCGGGGAGAGATCCTGGCAAAGTTCGCAGAACAAATGAATGCGGCTGTCGGTCGCGACGGGTGGTTGCTTACCGCCGACGGCATGGCGGTGGTGGGCGAAAAAACAGGCATATACGGTGCCAACCCCGCGACATTCGGAGCAACGGTGATCGCTCCGTGGGCGTTGCCGTCCTCCTTTGGGAACAAGTTGGTGTTGGGCGGCGAAACGCTCTCCTCCCCAAGTGCTCACCCGTATGAAGCGGCTTCGTTGTTGTTCGGACAACTGAAGGCGCGTTTGCAATTGATGGAGGAAGCGCCGCAGGTGATGCCGTGGTTGCAGGCACAAGGCTATTCCGCGGATGAGGTGGCGGCTCAGGTGACCGCTTTACACGAACAACTGGGCGATGATACGCCGTATATCCTCTATCACCCGGAGGGGAAATATATCTTTTAAGACAAAACGGCACGCGAAGTTCAAACTTCGCGTGCCGTTTTATTTCGCGCTTCGACAGCGGGATCCGCTATACGGATAGGGCTACTCTATGGGGGGTACATCGCCGAAACAGAAAGATTGTCTCATATGGCCAATAGTTTAGCGCACATTATTGTGTTATAGCGGCGATTATCCATAAGAGTGTTTGTATGTATATCTGCATAAGTCCGAATCCGCATAGGATTCCCGTGATCAATCGGCGAACATTGGTGGATTCTACGAGGTTGATTTTTTGCAGATACCAATCCATAAACAGTATGGCGCAAAAAGTGATCGCCAACCATAGGGGGATTGCGATGGCAGCGGTTATTCCGCCTAAAAAACAACCGATAACGGCACCCGTGCATCTTGCGCATACCGGAAACTGTTTTCCTTTGAAAAAGAAGCTTCGTTCCGGCATCTGATGGCATCCCGACAGCGCGCCGATTTCAAAAAGTGCGGAATAGAATTTATTCATTTTTGAATGCATTCATTTCCGATTCCAACACATATAACTCATCTTCCATTTTTGAACGCTGGGACTCGTTCGCCTTTTTGACCCCAAAACCGATGAGTGCAAAAATGCCAAAGGTGAGGCCCCCCAACATACAGGCTACTCCCGCATGTGCTTCGGCAAAAATCGCAAAGAAAAGGAAGGCGGCAATGGCACCCATGATACACATGGCCGGGAAAACGGACGATTGTGATTGCAATGCGTCGATCTTTTGTCTTAATTCATCCGGGTGTGTAAATTTTTTGCCACACTTGGGGCATATCCAATAAGTGTGATTGGTCGTGGTGGTGGTTTGCCCTTGCCCGCAAGAACCGCACAACAAACCAAGCGGGCCGAACAGCAGAAATCCCAAACAACCTTTTCCTCCCGAATAGTTGCTGCCTGTTGTTTGTGTGTGGGTTTCGGTGGTTACTTGCAGATCCTTGTTTCCGCATTGCGGGCAACAGAAATTTTGCGCCATGGTTACCTCTCCCTTTTACGAATTGATGGGCTGTTAATATAAACACTCTTTCGTTCCTGTGTAGGACTTCGTACTCTCGTTTGCTGACGGCTTTGTTTGGGGGCTACCGCTTTCGTCTTGCAAATTACAAGTATGCAAGATGAGTAATTCGGTCAATTGTTCGCTGTGGTAAAGGCTGTCTAACATGTTTGCCTTAGATCGCAAGATGGCAACCGTTATAGCCTTGATACAGAGTATGACAGAAGAAATCAGTGTGGTAACGGTCATGATATATAAAAACACAATAAGCGGCGACCCACCGGGTGTATCGCTTTCCAATTCAATAAAGTAGCCGAAAAAGTTTACGGGGACATCCGCTACACCATCTCCGAATCCATCGGCCCATTCGGCTAAGCCTACCGCTGCTACTATTGCGGCAATAAAGCCAACACAAATTACTGTAAACAACAAACTGTTAAAGAATTTACCTGACAAGACAATTGCCTTGTCGATCTCTTCGGAAAAGGGGTGTTTGCTGTATTTTATACTGTTGATTTTCTTGATCATTGTTAAAACCTCTAAAATATAGATCGTTTCATTGTTTGTAAGTAGCCCTGACGACGTTCCTTGGTCACATAATGTGGATTATGTTTCACTTTCTTTACGCAGCGTTATAACACCAACGTACTTAAATGACAAGTGCTTTTCGACAAAATATCTGTTTTTTGAAAAAAGAGAGCAGGCGCATGACGAATAAGCCTTTCCGTTTCGATAGACATGTTACAATATTTTGCGAAAGTCCCCGCGTTACATACAAACACGACGCCACATTGCAACAGGTAAGATAGTGAGGGAAAAGAGTTTAGCAAGCAAATTGTTTTGTCAGGGATTCGTGCCGACAACGGTTCTATACGTGAACTTGAACAAAAAGAAAGTCGGCGTCTGAATGACGCCGACTTTTGATATGCCATGTCGCCCCTTTTCGAAGGGCCGTGATCGAATTTATGCTTTGGTCATAAACAGAACGCCGAGCGTTTCCGGGCCGCAGTGACAGGAAATGGTACAACCGGCACGCGTGACGTAGATGTTTTCAAACGGGCCGCATGCGGCGACGAGCGCCTTCATGTTTTCCAGTTCCTCGTCCGAGGTGCCGGAATGGGTGATAAACACCTTTTCGTAATCGATATCGTCGCGGCCGCACAACATATCCCGCACGTACTGTTCGCGCACTTTGGAGAGGGAGCCGCGGTATTTTTTGCCGACACCCATGGTGCCGTCTGCGTTGTTCACTTCGATGCACGGCTTCAACTGCAACACGTTGGCCCCCATCATGGCCAGCGCCGAGCAACGACCGCCCTTGTGCAAGAACTCGAGTGTGTTCAAAACGAAACTTGCGTGGCAGCGCGGCACCAACGCACGCACTTCTTCGGCCACCTGCTCGGCCGAAAGGCCGGCTTCAATGCGCTTGGCCGCTTCCAACACCAACAAGCCGGAGCCGGTGGACAGGTTGCAGGAGTCGATCACCCATACGTGGCCGACTTCTTCGGCGGCAAGCCCTGCGTTTTGATTGGAAGACGACAGGCCGTGTCCGAGCGAGATATGCACCACGTCGAAACCTTGATCAACATAGGCGCGGAAGGTGTCTTCATAGGTGGCGATGTTGATTGCGGCCGTGCGCGGCAAGATCTTCTTTTCACGGTAGATCGCATAAATCTTATCGGGATCGATGGTCACACCGTCCAGATACTGCTCGTCGCCGAGCGTGACGTTAAACGGAATGGTGTGCACCTTGTATTTTTCCAACAATGTTGCTCCCAGGTCACAGGTGCTGTCGGCCGACAAAAGGATCGGTCTGCTCATGATAGGTTCACCTCGTTTTAGATTCGGGATACCCCGTTTTAACCACTATACCACAAAACTTTGTAAAAAACAAGGGACGCCTCTTGTTTTTTTAGAAAATTGTGGTATGATAAAAATGGTATAGTTTGCGCCTATTCTTAAAAGAGAGGAAAACAAGGCATGAATAAAAAGACTTTGTCGTTTTGGGAAATTCTGCGTGCGATATCGCTGGTGCTGTTTTTTGCCGGCACGGCCGTGATCGGTTATTGGCTTTTCGGGCACGACAATCCTGCGCTCGAGGTGCGTAACGAAGCGCAACAGTTGATATATCCGCTCGGACTCGGCCTGCTGCTCGCGGGGTTGCTTACGGCGACGCTGTCGGCAGCGGTGTGGAAAAATGAGGAAGAGCGTCCGGTGTGGTACTATCCCGTGGCTGCCGCGCTGCTTACTTTGTGCGGATTGGGCCTTGCCTACGTGTTCCTGGGCATTTGGCCGGTCGGCGACGAAACGTGTTTGATCGTGGATATGCATCATCAGTATGCCCCCTTGCTTGCGAAATTGCGCACGATGTTGCTTGGTGGCGATAGTTTCCTCTATTCATTCGATCTCGGCATGGGGGCATCGGTGTTGCCCGCGTTTGCCTACTACCTCGCAAGCCCGCTCAATCTGCTGTTGGTGCTCTTCCCCGAGCACCTGTTGGCGGAAGGCATTTTCTTTATTACCATTATTAAGAACATGTTGATCGCGGCGGGGTGCGCACTGTGTTTGCAGTATCTCCACGGTGAGCGTTCCCCCAAAGTGGCGGCGGTATCGCTTCTGTATTCGATGATGATGTACGTTCTGGCCTATTCGTGGAACATCATGTGGTTGGACGGTCTGATTGCTTTGCCGCTTGTGGTGATGGGCTTCGAATACATGATGCGCCGCGGGAAATATTGGCCGTATGTGCTTGCGCTTGCCTACGCATTGTATGCAAACTACTATATTGCCTTTATGCTTTGCATCTTCTTGGTGCTGTATTTCCTCGCTTTCTTGCTTCGTCAGAAGCGGGAAGCTGAGGCCAATCGTCGCGCTTTGTGGCGATTTACGTTCGGTTCGTTGCTTGGCGGCGGTCTGGCGATGTTCTTGGTGTTGCCCACCTTCCTGGCATTAGGGCAGACTTCGGCGGCGGGTGCGGGCCTGCCGGATATGGATGTGTATTTCGACCTGTACGACATGCTCGGCCGTCATCTCTATCAGGTGTCCCCCACCATTCGTTCGCGGTTCCTGCCGAACTTGTATTGCGGTATTGCGCCGTTGGTGTTGGTGCCGTTGTTTGCGCTCAATCGCGGCATCCCGCGTCGCCGTCGTGCGGCCTATCTCGGTTTGCTCGCGGTCATGTTCTTCAGTTTGCCGCTCAATCAGGTGAATCTGTTATGGCACGGTTTACACTCCCCTAACGACTTGCCGTATCGTTTTTCCTTTATCTATTGTTTTGTGTTGGTGCTCTTAAGCTACGAAACGCTGATGCATATCCGCACCGTACGGCCGCGGCAGATCGTGGCGGTGCTCGGCGGGATTCTAACCTATATTATGGTGGAGGAGCGGTTCGGTAATTCCGAGACCTACGGATTTAAAACGTTATATGTCAGCCTTTTGCTGGCAGCACTGTATGCGTTGCTTTGCTGGTTGATGGCGAGTCAAAAGGTGCGTCGTGCGGTCGGCAGCATGTTGTTGCTTACGCTGGTGACAATGGAAATGACCTTGAACGCATCCAACGTGATGACGCAACTGAATAACCAGGAGTATTACAGCAATCACAGCGGTTATGTGGATAACCTCACCACCGAAAGTGTAAAGGATGCGGTGGCGGCGCTTGAAAAACAAGCGGAAGAGAACGGCGATGTGTTTGCGCGTGTGGAATTCCTGCCGCGCCGCACTTGTATGGATACGGCGCTGTTCCAATACAACGGCATCACCTCGTTTGCGTCCAGCAACTCGTATCGCACCACCCGCTTTATGGGGGCGATGGGATATGCGGTCAACGGCGTTAACAGTTATTTGTACAAGAGTTTTGTCCCGATGACCGATTCGCTGCTCGGCATTCGCTATGTGGCGCTTGAAAGCAAACTTACGTCTCATGAACAGCTTTCGCTGGTGGATACCGTTGTTACGGTAGGCGAAGACGGTACGGTTAAGGAATACTATATATATAAAAATAAGACGGCCTTGCCGCTTGCATGGCGTGCCGACAGTGCGGTAAAAGACTGGGCTTCGTCGTACTACAATCCCGTGATCAGTATCAACAGTCTGTATGAGTCCATGACGGGGAACACATCGCCGGTGTTGGTGCCGATGCAGGTAGAGGCGTATGCCGACCATCAAGGGGCGATAACGATCAACGGCACGTACGGGTTCCGCCTGGACGGCGGTGTTTCCTCGCGCGGCGACCTGCGCGCCGAGGCGGATGCCGACGGGCAGTATTTCATTTATGTAGATTGCCGCGGCGCAGATTCCATTTCGGTTACACAGGGTGAAAACGTGTGGAGCGTGACTACTCACGAACCCTTCTTTATCGACGCGGGGCATCTCACCGCAGGCAGCGACGCTACCGTTACGATCAATTCCGATACGACCTGTTCGGGTAATGTGTATATGTTGCGATTGGATGAGACGGTGTTTAACAGCGCGATGGCCGCACTCTCGGCCGACGGTATGACTGTTACGGAGTTTGATGATGCCCACATTCGCGGCCAAGTGAACGCTTCGGGGGCGGGCACAATGGTTACGTCTATCCCCTATGATGCGGGTTGGCGCGTGAAGGTAGACGGCAAAACGGTTAAGACCTATCCGCTCGATCAGGCGGTGCCCGACGGCGTAGAGGAAGAGGAGAACGTGGGCGGTGCACTGCTCGGCTTTGATATCGGCGAGGGCGAACACACGGTGGAGTTGGTGTTCGTGCCGAAAGGGTTTGCTGCGGGTGTGGTGCTTAGCTTGCTCAGCCTGGCGTTGCTGATTGCCGCCACGTTGCTTACGGGTCGCTATGCGGCGCGGGTCAAGAGCGCACCGCTTGCGTGGTTTTTGAACACCGCAGATGTGGAAGCGCCGTTGGCGACAGAAGAGCCGGAAAGCGCGCCGATCCCGGCGGAGGAATTGCCCGAAACGACAACGGAGCCTTCGGAAGTTGCCGAAACGCCGGCGGAAGAAGTCGCTCAAAACGACGATACGGCGCCGTTTTGAGCGACGCAACGGGGAATTTTAAAAAATTTTCACAAAAGCACTTGACGGCGACGGATGTTACGTGTATAATGATACCGTCCAATCATATTTTTAAAAAGGAGAAGATTGAAATGAAAAAGTTTTCTGTCATCGCGATCGTTTGCGCTTTGGCGCTGATGCTGTGCGTGCCGTTCGGCGCGTTCGCTGACAATGCAGAGTTCGTTCTCTCGGCGGAGACTGTTACCGCCGGTGCTGACGGCACTGCGAACGTCGATATCAACTACGAAGTGGTTGGCGACGATGTGTACGTTCTGAACGGTCAGTTCGTGATCACCTATCCCACCGACAAGCTGGAACTGCTCGTTGGCGAGAAGGTTGGCCCGAAGGATCCTGCGAACGACCTGTCCCTCATGCCCAACAGGCAGGTTGGTGTGGACAAGGAAAACGGCAAGGTTGAAGTGGCGTTTATGTCCGACAGCGGTTTGGATCCGCTGACCGGCATTGTCGCTTCGCTGCCCTTCCAGGTGAAGGACGGCGTCGAGGGCGCTGTGGAGATCAAGGTCGAGACCACCGTTCTGATGAAGTATGACCTCGTGGACGAGTCCAATGCTACCGGTTTGGATATGCTGGCGGAAGGCGCTGTGGAGACGGTTGCTGTGATCGAAGTTGCTGCTCCGACCACCACCACCGAAGCTCCGACCACCACCGAAGCTCCGACCACTACCGAAGCTCCGACCACCACCAAGGCTCCGACCACCACTGTGGCTCCGACCACCACCAAGGCTCCGACCCCCGCTGGCGAAGCTACTCCGTGGGCGCTGATGGCGACTGTTGCGGTTGCCGGCGCGGCTCTGGTCGTTCTGTCCACTAAGAAGAGCAAGTAATTAAATGATTGGATTAAACGGGTAACCGTTTAAGGAAGGCGCTGACCTTTTGGTCAGCCCCTTTTCTTATCTTGCGGTGAGGCGGCGACTTGTGATACGGAGGGAAAGGGTGTGTGCGGTCACGCTCGTGAGCACCGTCGGTGGCGGATGCCGCGAACGGAGCAGGAGGTCCCCGTGTGCACACATGGTCCGTTCCCCATGCTAAATTTTGCATAAAACCCTTGCGTTTCCCGAATTTCTATGCTACAATAAACGGGTAAACAAGCGGCTTTATAGCCGCCAATAAAAAATACGGAGGAAATAACTATGGCAAATCGTTTTGTACTCAACGAAACCAGCTATCACGGCAAGGGTGCCGTTGCGGCTGTGGCGACGGAAGTGACCGCCCGCGGCTTCAAAAAGGTGCTCGTTTGCTCCGACCCCGACTTGATCCGTTTCGGCGTGACCAAGAAGGTGACCGACGTGCTGGACGGCGCGAACATTGCGTACGACATCTTCAGCGAAATTAAGCCCAACCCCACGATCGAAAACGTGCAGGCGGGCGTGGCGGCGTTCAAGGCGAGCGGCGCCGATTGCATCGTGGCTATCGGCGGCGGCTCCTCGATTGATACGGCGAAGGCGATCGGTATCATCATCACCAACCCCGAATTCGCCGATGTGCGTTCGCTTGAGGGTGTGGCTCCGACCACCAAACCCTGCGTGCCGATCATCGCGGTGGCGACTACGGCGGGTACGGCGGCAGAAGTGACCATCAACTACGTTATCACGGACGTACAGAACAATGGTAAGATGGTGTGCGTGGAGGTGCAGGATATCCCGGTTGTGGCGATCGTGGATCCCGAAATGATGGCGACTATGCCGAAGGGCCTCACGGCGGCTACCGGTATGGATGCGCTGACCCATGCCATCGAAGGTTACATTACCAAGGGCGCTTGGGAAATGAGCGATATGTTCCATCTGAAGGCGATCGAGCTGATTGCGAAGAGTCTGCGCGGTGCGGTGGCGAACACCGACGAAGGCCGCGAGGGTATGGCGCTCGGCCAGTATATCGCGGGCATGGGCTTCTCCAACGTGGGTCTCGGCATTGTGCACTCGATGGCACACCCGCTCGGTGCGCTGTATGACACCCCGCACGGTGTGGCAAATGCCATCATTTTGCCGACGGTTATGGAGTATAACGCCCCCGAAACCGGCGAAAAGTATCGCGATATCGCAAAGGCGATGGGCGTGTGCGGCGTGGATGCTATGTCGCTTGAGGACGCGCGTAAAGCGGCCATCGACGCGGTTCGCCAGCTGTCGGTGGATGTGGGTATCCCTGCAGATCTTAAGGATATCGTGAAGGCTGAAGATGTGGACTTCCTGTCCCAGTCGGCATACGACGATGCTTGCCGTCCCGGCAACCCGCGCGACACGTCGGTGGCAGAGATCAAAGAACTGTATCTCTCCTTGATGTAAATTAAAACAAAAAAAGCCCGAAGGCAAGGCCTTCGGGCTTTTGACTTGCCGAAAACGGACGTGCGTTTCGGCGGTGATTCGGAATGAGCACAGCAGGAATCCACGCACGGCAACGGGAGCTTACCGGTCATCTCTTATCCTTTCCCCACCGTGCAAAGAAACGGAACGTGAGCGGCCAAAGGCATCCTGCGAATACGGCAATCAAGAAATACCGCACGCCGTCTGCCGCAGGGATCCCGCCGAAAAGCATATTCAGCGGGGATTTCAGGCCGGCTTTGATGGCAAGCAGCAGGAGAAGCCCCGGTATCATTTTCAACACCTGTGCCCACCATACGGCGCGGGTGTCGAAGCGTATAAAACGTGTATCCAATTCGAACGCTAGCCACAAACCGCCGAAACAACCGAGAATCTTATAGGCGTTTTTAACACCGTCGGCGTAATTGTCTGCGTCGATATCGGCGGGGAACGGAAACCATGTGACAAACGCCAAAAAGCCGATCGCCAGCACGGCACACACCGAAAACAACACCCGCATGCGCTGCGGCGAACCGATGGCCCACCCTATCAGGGGATAGAGCCCCAAGACCAGGCCGCTCGCAACCAACAAGGATACGCCGACGTCTAAGGGGGTGTGTACGCCGAGATACAGGCGGGAAACCCCCACCAAAGCGCACACAAGCAGACAAAGCGCACGTACCCACCAACGCCGCGCGAAGCGCGCGATACCGCCGTATACCCCTACGGCGGTCTGGGTGTGTCCGCTCGGGAACGAATAGCCGGTCGCTTCCGCTTTGGCGTCTCCTACGACGGTGAGCGACGGGTCACGCACCCACGGGCGGGGGATGCGAAATAAAAGTTTTAAAAATTGATTGAGAACGGTGCCTAAAAACCCGACAAACAGCAAAAAATATCCTTGCCGTTTGTTGATACACCAAAAGAACAGGAGCCCCGCGGCAATGAATAACGTTTCCTCGCCGAGATGTGTTACCGTCGAAAAGAAAGCGTCACCAAACGAGGTGCGCCACTGTGCCAGCCAACGCAAGAAATCCAATATGCTCCCTCCTTTTGCATAGTTTATACCATACGCAGCATAAAATGTCAAATCCGATGTGAACCACCTTTATGTGGGAAGGTTGTCGAAATTTTGCTTGCTATCTTAAGAGAGGTGTGATATAATGCTGTAAATAGGTATGTAGACATGTATTGCCTCTTAAAAGGAAGTGAAACCAAATGCCTTCATCGCCGTCTTTGCACCGTTCCAGCAAACCTTTGCAAAGAACCATCCTTATCGGCGTTTTGGATATTTTGTCGGTTATTATTTGTTGGTTTGTCGCGCTGTGGCTGCGCTTTGATTTTCAATTCAGTGCGATTCCAACGGGGTATTTGAATGCATATGCTACGGCGCTGTTGCCGTGGTGCGCTATCGTGATCCTTGTATTTGCTGTTTGTCGGTTGTATAGCAGTATTTGGGGATATGCAGGTGCCGACGAATTGTTGCGGGTGATCGGCGCGTATTGTATCTTGTTTGCCGTGGGTTGGCTGCTTGTGACGTTGCTTACTATTGTGTTGCCCCGCTCGTGCTACATAATCGGGCTGGTGTTCAACTTCCTTGCCACGCTGGCCATTCGATTTGCCTATCGTTTGATGCGCAACGTGCGTATGCAGTGGCGTCATTTAAGTGCGGTAAAAAGTGAGAAAAACATTATGCTGATCGGCGCAGGCGAAGCGGGTCGCATGTTGGCAACGGAATTCTTTTCCAGTCCTCATCTGCGGGATACGGTCGTTTGTGTGATCGACGATGACCCGGCCAAGCAAGGCAAGCGCTTGTGCGGCGTGCCCATTGTGGGCGGACGTGATGCGATTCCGCACGCCGCGCGGGAATACGGCGTGGATAAGATCATTTTTGCTATCCCGACAGCGACGGTAGCGGTGCGCAAGGCTATTTTGGATATTTGCAGCACAACCGGTTGCCCTGTGCAATTGGTGCCCGGCATTTATCAGTTGGCCGACGGGGATATCAGTGTCAGTCAGCTGCGTGAAGTCAGTGTGGAAGAGTTGTTGGGGCGCGATCCCATTTGCGGCGATCCCGAGGAGATCGCGGGGTATATCAAAGGAAAGACCGTGATGGTCACAGGGGCCGGCGGCTCGATCGGCAGCGAACTTTGCCGCCAGATCGCTCGTGCCAAACCGAAACAACTCGTTTTGTTTGACATTTACGAGAACAGCACCTATGAAATTCAGCTGGAACTCGAAAAGGCCTATTCCGATTTACCGGTGGCGGCACTGATCGGTTCGGTGCGCAATACGGCGCGTGTGAATTCCGTACTCCGAACCTATCAGCCCGACATTGTGTTTCATGCAGCGGCACATAAACACGTACCGTTGATGGAAACGAGTCCGAACGAAGCCATTAAGAACAATGTGTTCGGCACGTATAAACTCGCCAAAGCGGCGGCGGAACACGGTGTGAAACGGTTTGTGTTGATTTCTACCGACAAAGCGGTGAACCCCACCAACATCATGGGCGCATCCAAGCGGTTGTGTGAAATGG
The DNA here is from genome assembly GCA_045591985.1 of Acutalibacteraceae bacterium. GTDB lineage: Bacteria > Bacillota > Clostridia > Oscillospirales > Acutalibacteraceae > SIG588. The sequence goes on along the minus strand of JAZNTV010000002.1, from coordinate 28,139 downwards.
TGGTGCAAATGATGAACCGTGCGAGCAAGACGGAATTTGCCGCCGTGCGTTTCGGTAATGTGCTCGGAAGCAACGGCAGTGTTATCCCGCTGTTTAAACGGCAAATTGCCGAAGGCGGTCCCGTCACGGTCACCCATCCCGACATCGTGCGCTATTTTATGACGATTCCGGAAGCGGTAAGTTTGGTGCTTCAAGCGGGTCACTATGCACGCGGCGGTGAGATCTTTGTGCTTGACATGGGCGAACCGGTGAAGATTGACGATATGGCACGCAATTTGATACGCCTGTCGGGTTATGAGCCGGATGTGGATATTTGTGTGGAATACACGGGATTGCGTCCGGGTGAAAAACTGTTTGAAGAATTGCTGATGGCGGAGGAAGGCCTCAAGAGCACCGCCAATCACCGTATTCATATCGGTCGTCCCATCGATATGGACGATACGCTGTTTAAAGAACAACTTGAAAAGTTGGAAGAGGCATGTCGGAAAGAAAGTGCGGATATTAAACAATTGGTGGCACAGATGGTGCCCACCTACACCCCTTCGAAAGAGTCCCTGTAACGGAGTCTTTGCGTAGAAAGGATTTGTGTTGTATGATGACTGTTTCGTTTTCTCCTCCTGACGTAACCGAAGCGGAGATCCAAGAGGTTGCGGATGCACTTCGTTCGGGATGGATCACGACAGGCCCGAAGACCAAAGAGTTAGAGCGCCAAGTTGCGGCGTTTTGCGGTACGGCGCGTGCGGTATGCCTGAATTCGCAGACGGCGTGCGCGGAGTTGGTACTCCGTCTGCTTGGTATCGGTGCGGGTGACGAAGTGATCGTGCCGGCCTATACCTATACCGCCTCTGCATCGGTGGTGTGCCACGTAGGTGCTACGCCGGTGATGATCGATACGCAAAAGCATTCGCTCGAGATGGATTACGAGGCGCTCGAAGCGGCCGTGACCGAAAAGACCAAGGCGATCATTGCTGTAGATCTCGGTGGTGTGCCGTGTGATTACGAGCGGTTGTATGCGGTTGCAGAGGCCAAAAAGGCGCTTTTTCGCCCTGCCACTCGCCTGCAAAAAGCGATGGGTCGGATCGCGGTAATGGCGGATACCGCTCATGCGTTCGGTGCATCGCGTAAGGGTGTGCCTGCGGGACGTCTGGCGGATTTTTCCTCCTTCTCCTTCCATGCGGTGAAGAATCTGACCACTGCCGAGGGCGGTGCACTTACGTGGTTGCCCATCGACGGCATCGAGGATGAGGAGATCTATCATCAAATGCAGCTGTATTCCCTGCACGGCCAGTCGAAGGATGCGTTGGCAAAGACAAAACTCGGCGCTTGGGAATATGACGTGGTCGGTACATGGTATAAATGCAACATGACCGACGTTGCCGCGGCGATGGGGCTCGCACAAATGAAGCGCTATCCCGCCATGCTTCGTCGCCGTCGCGAGATCGTGGAAAAATACGATGCCGCCTTTACTCCGCTCGGTGTGGAGGTGTTACCGCACTATACCGATACCCACGTCTCGTCCGGCCACTTATATATCACACGCGTACCGCGTATTACGGCGGAACAGCGTAACGAGATCATTGTGAAGATGGCGGAACGCGGCATCGCCTGCAACGTGCATTACAAGCCGTTGCCGATGTTTACGGCCTATAAGGACATGGGGTTTGACATTGCAAATTACCCGCGTGCCTACGCCCATTTTGTGAACGAGATCACCTTGCCGCTTCACACGTGCCTTACCGACGAACAAGTGGAGTATGTGATTGAGAATTTTACCGATATTGTAAAACAATACATCTAAATAAAAGCACGGTATCGCTTGGACGATACCGTGCTTTTGCTTTTACTGTGAGGAGGCTCACGCCACCGTTACCCAAGCATACGGTTGTTCCATGGCACGAAGACAGGTTTCGCGAATGGCCATAATGCCGATGGTGTCGCGGTGGGAAACCGGGATCTCGCCTGTGCGGAACATATGCAGAACGGCGTGAATCAACCCTTTGAAGAAGCCGTCGTTGACAAGGATCGTTTCGTTACGATCGGCGGCACCGTGGTTGATCTGTAACACAAATTCCGCGGGGCCTGCCAGTTGTGTGACGGTCGCTGTGCGTCCGTCATCAAACAACAGCACCCACGAAGGGGCCGTTGCGGTTCCGCAGAACATCACGCGGGTCACGTCGGACCCCATCAACGTGACGATCGGTTCCAGTTGGTGAATAAGATAGGTGTCGGGGTGCCCGCCGCCCGTACTCACAATGGAGTCGATATCGTCCCGCACAACGGGCGCGATCTTTTCCGAAAAGCGCAAAGCCGAAGAGGAGAAGCAAGGGGTACCGTACGCTTCGCCCACCGCGAAGATGCGCGCGGCCTCGGCACCGGTATCGGCAAAGGTTTTGTCGATATATACCGGCTTGCCGCTGGTTAAGGCGACATACGACAAGTCGTAATGACGTTCGCAGTTGTCGGGGGAGAGGACAATGATCGCATCGCACTTGTCCACCAGTTCTTCGATGCTCGAAAGCAACGCAATGCCATGCTTTTCGGCCCATTCGCGGTTGGAAATGCGCCCCTCAATGGTGGGCTCCGTTTCGGCATAGGCATATTTCACCTCGAATTCACCACCGCTGTATTCGTCGATCCAGGCGGGATAATTGTCAGCGTGCCACTCGTTCAAATAATGGTCGATGAAACCAACGATCTTTTTCTCCATAATTGCCACACTCCTCCAAAAAACAGATGAAAGTTGTCCGCTATCATTATACCACGCGTGATACGGTCAAAAAATATCTGAAGTTCACCTCTTCTTTGTCTTTGTTTCATCTTGCATCGGCGTGTGAAGTGCGATATAATTCAGAAAGAGGGGGCGTCGAAATGCAAAATGTGATTTTTGATTACGGGATGGTGCTCGTGCGGTTTGATCCGGCCTATATGGTGGGGCGGTATGTCAGTGATCCGATCGATGCGGCGTTGCTTGCCGCAGTGGTGTTCGATCGCGCGTATTGGGATCGCCTAGATGCGGGTACGATCGAAGACGAAGAGGTCCTTGCTGCCTGCCGTACCCGCTTACCCGCGCGATTGTGGGCGGTTGCCGATGAGATTTACTACAACTGGATATACAACCTGCCCGAGATCGAGGGGATGGGGGCACTGATACGCGATCTGAAGGCACAGGGGGTGCGGTGTTTTTTGCTCTCCAATATCTCCCGTTATTTTGCCGCCCACAGCCAAGAGGCGCCGCTGATCGCGGAAATGGAGGATTGCGTGTTCTCCGCTGTTTGCGGTTTGCAAAAACCCGATCCCGCCGTCTTCGCGTATGCTTGTGAAACGTTCGGTATCGTCCCGCGTGAGACGGTATTTGTGGACGACCGTGGCGAAAACGTACACGTTGCCGAAGCGTGCGGTATGCAAGGATACGTTTTCGACGGCGATGCGGCGGCACTCGTTGCGTTTTTAGACACACTTTTCCGCAATAGGTGATTGACAAATGGATATACCTGTGCTAAAATGTTGAAAAGAGAAATTTGAAAAAGGGTGAAAAATATGAAACATATCCGGACGATCGAAACGCGTAATCTGTGCGAGAGCGCGAAAAAGGGCGGTTGCGGCGAATGCCAGACTTCTTGCCAGTCTGCTTGCAAGACCAGCTGCGGTATCGCGAATCAGAAGTGCGAAAACAAGAAGGAAAGCAAATAAGTTTTGCAAATGCCGCCGACATCGGCGTCATTTTTTTTGGAGGAGAAACAACTATGGTTCATCAATATAAGCTGGGCGATTACAATATCGTGCTCGACGTATGTTCCGGTGCCGTCCATGCGGTGGATGAGATCGCCTACGACATTATCGCGTTGTTCGAGACGCAAAGTCGTGAGGCGATCGTTACGGCGTTATGTGAAAAATACGGCGCGCGCACGGACGTGACGGCGGCGGATATCGCGGAGTGCTACGAACAGGTAGCGACGCTGAAAGAGCAGGGGAAACTGTTCACGGAAGATACCTTTGAGCCGATGGCGGGTGACTTGAAGCAAAAGACGGCGGGCGTTGTCAAAGCGCTGTGCCTGCATATCGCGCATACCTGCAACTTAAACTGTGCGTATTGCTTTGCGAGCCAAGGAAAGTATCACGGCGACCGCGCGGTGATGAGCTTTGACGTCGGTAAGCAGGCACTGGATTTTCTGGTGGAAAATTCGGGTACGCGTCACAACTTGGAGGTTGACTTTTTCGGCGGGGAACCATTGATGAATTTCCAGGTGGTAAAAGATCTTGTGGCCTATGCCCGCAGCATCGAGAAGGAAAAGGGTAAAAACTTCCGTTTTACGCTTACGACCAACGGCATGTTGGTGGACGACGACGTGATCGACTTCGCCAACCGCGAATGCAGCAACGTGGTGCTGAGTTTGGACGGCCGTAAAGAGGTACACGATCGATACCGTGTGGACTTTGCGGGCAACGGCAGTTGGGAGAAGATCGTGCCGAAGTTCCAGCGCTTTGTAGAGGCGCGCGGCGGCAAAGATTACTATATGCGCGGTACCTTTACCCACGCAAACCCCGATTTCCTAAAGGATATTCAGCAAATGCTCGATCTTGGGTTTAACGAACTGAGTATGGAACCGGTGGTCTGTGCCGAGGGGGACCCGGCGGCGTTGACCGAAGAGGATCTGCCGGTGGTACTCGAACAATACGAGCAATTGGCAGAACTGATGCTTCGCCGTGAACGAGAAGGGAAGCCCTTTACCTTCTATCACTACATGATCGACCTGACGGGTGGTCCGTGTATCTATAAACGCATTTCCGGTTGCGGTAGCGGCACGGAATACATGGCGGTCACCCCGTGGGGTGATCTGTACCCCTGTCACCAGTTTGTGGGTGAGGAGAAATTCAAATTGGGCGACGTGTGGAACGGCGTGACCAACAAAGCGGCACAAGACGAATTTGCGGCGTGCAACGTCTATGCGCACGAAGAGTGTCGGGACTGTTGGGCACGGCTGTATTGCTCGGGCGGTTGTGCCGCGAATGCCTATCATGCCACCGGCAGCGTGACGGGTGTCTATGAATACGGTTGCAAACTGTTCCGAAAGCGAATGGAATGTGCGATCATGCTTGCGGTGGCGCGCGCGCTCGGCGAATGAGTATGAAAACGCCGATCCTCGATTTTGTACGTCGCTATGCGGCGAGTAATACCTTGCGTTTGCACATGCCGGGTCATAAAGGGCAGGATCTGCTGGGGTGTGAACGGTGGGATATCACGGAAATCCACGGGGCAGACAGTTTGTATGAAGCAAACGGCATTATTGCCGAAAGCGAAGCCAATGCAAGTGCGCTGTTCGGTTGTGCCACCTATTATTCCACCGAAGGGGCGTCGCAGTGTATTCGGGCCATGTTACAGTTGGCTATGCAGGCGGACAAACCGCGTCGTGTGCTCGCGGGACGTAACGCCCACAAAGCCTTTCTCAGTGCGGCCGCTTTGCTGGACGCGGAGGTGATATGGCTGTATCCGACCGCTCAAGAGAGTTATCTCTCTTGCACCGTAACCCCCGCGGCGTTGGAGGCGCGTCTGGCAGACGAAGACGTTGCAGCGGTATATATAACCTCCCCCGATTATTTGGGAAATACAGCGGACATTCGCGGTTTGGCAACGGTGTGTCATCGCCATGGCGTGCGGTTGCTGGTGGATAATGCCCACGGTGCCTATCTTAAGTTTTTGTCACCGTCCGCACATCCTATCGACCTGGGTGCGGATATTTGCTGCGATTCGGCACACAAGACGTTGCCGGTGTTGACGGGCGGAGCCTATCTGCATGTGGCGCCGACACTGCCGTTTTCGGCGGCAGAGGTGAAGGCGGCGTTAGCGTTGTTTGGTTCCACAAGCCCTTCCTATTTGATTTTGCAGTCGCTTGATGCTGCCAATGCGTATTTGGCAGAGTTTACGGCGCGTCTTTCGACGTTTTTGCCGCGTGTCGAAGCGATGAAACAACGTCTGGCGGCTTGTGGTTACGTGCTTTGCGGAACCGAACCGTTGAAAATAACACTGTATACCAAACCGTATGGCTATCGGGGTGACGAAGTGGCCGCTATATGGCGCCGCGCGGGGATAGAATGTGAATTGGCCGACCCCGATTACGCTGTGCTTATGGTAACGCCGTGTTTAGACGACGTGGCGTTGCAGACCGTCGAAGAGACGTTGCGTGCTTTGCCTAAGCGCCCTCCGATCGACGAACGCCCGCCGCTGTTTCAGGCGGGGGAAGCGGTGCTCCCTGTGCGGGCGGCGATGCTCGCGACGACGGAAATCCTACCCGTAGAGCAGGCGGTCGGACGTGTGCTTGCCGCACCGACGGTGGGGTGTCCCCCCGCTGTGCCGATTGCGGTGTGCGGGGAACGGTTGGATCTGCACGCCTGTTCATGCTTTGCGTATTACGGCATTAACACCTGTGCGGTGGTGGCCGACAAAAATCAGTAAAAGGAGCTTTCACATGAAGATCTGCGACTTATTACAAAAAAATACCCCCTCGTTGTCGTTCGAGGTGTTCCCACCGAAGACCGAAACGAGTTTTGAGAGCGTGAAGATCGCAACGGAAGAGATCGCGAAACTGCGTCCGGCGTTTATGAGTGTGACCTATGGTGCCGGCGGCGGTACCGGTCGCTATACACTCGAGATCGCCCGAAACATAAAAGAGTTATACGGTGTGCCGACGCTGGCACATCTTACGTGTGTGTCGTCTACGCGGGAAACCGTGCGGGAGAAGATCGCACAGATCCGTGCGGCAGGTATTCAAAATGTTATGGCTCTGCGAGGAGACATTCCCCAAGAGCTGGAAGGTGCGGATCGTAGCGGTTGGGAGTATCACTATGCGGTGGATCTCATTGCCGAACTGAAGAAAGCATGCCCCGATTTTTGCATTGGCGGTGCGTGTTACCCCGAAATTCATCCCGAAAGCGACAATCAACGGGAAGACATTCGCCGTTTAAAGGAAAAGGTAGAAGCCGGGTGTGACTTTCTCACGACTCAAATGTTTTTCGATAACAATTTGCTGTATAATTTCCTCTATAAAATTCGCGAAGCGGGTATTACCGTGCCGATCGTAGCGGGCATTATGCCCATTACCAACGCCAACCAGGTGGAGCGTGCCGTGAAATTGTCGGGGTCTTTTGTGCCCCAGCGGTTTAAGAGCTTGGTGGACAAATTCGGTGTGTCACCCGCCGCGATGAAGCAAGCGGGTATTGCGTATGCCACCGACCAGATCATCGACCTGTATGCCAACGGTATCACCAACGTACACGTCTATTCTATGAACAAACCGGACGTGGCTGCGAAGATACAGGACAACCTCAGCGATATTTTGGGATTATGAGCGGTGTGGTTGTGACGAAAACGTACCCCTTGCCTGTGGTGAACGAATGTGAGGTGTGGCGCTATGCGGCCTGCCGTGAAGCAGACGACGGGATGCGGGCGCTGTTAAACGACTGTATGAGCGAAGCGGCGGCGGTCATAGCGTGTCGTGTATGCTTTGCCCGTTATCCGGCGGAAGCGGCAGGGGATGTTTGTCGCTTCGGCGGCGTGACGTGGCGTTCCGCGGCGCTGGCGGCCCGATTGATCGACGTGCATGAAGCGGTGTTGTTTGCCGCGACTCTCGGTGCGGGATTCGACCGTTTACTTCAAAAATACAGCCGCCTGTCGCCGGCCCGAGCGTTGGTGTTACAGGCATACGGTACCGCGTGCGTGGAAGCGTTGTGCGACACGTTTTGCGCGGAATTCCCCGACGCTACCGCACGGTTCAGCCCCGGATACGGAGATTGGGCGTTAGCTGCTCAACGCGATGTGTTCCGCCTGTTAGCGCCGTCACACCATATCGGTGTGTGTTTAAATGACAGTTTATTGATGACGCCGGTCAAATCCGTTACGGCGGTGATCGGGATAAAGGAGAGCGATAACCAATGACCTTTCGTGAATATTTGCGTCGCGATATCGTCCGATTGGACGGCGGAATGGGTACGTTGCTTCAAGCGCAGGGACTTGTTGCCGGGGAGTATCCCGAACGGTGGAATCTCTCTCATCCCGATGTGATTCGGGAGATTCACCGCGCCTATTATGCGGCGGGCAGTCGTGTGGTGTCTACCAATACGTTTGGTGCTAACCGCCTGAAATTTTCGGCGGAAGAGTTAGAAGCGATCGTTGCCGCTGCGGTGCAAAATGCGAAGGAGGCACGGGCGGCGTTTGACGGGGAGGAGCGCTATATTGCGCTGGATATCGGCCCTTCAGGTAAACTCTTGCGTCCGCTCGGAGATATGGATTTCGAAGAAGCCGTCACCTTGTTTGCCGAGACGGTGAAACTGGGCGTGAAATACGGCGTGGACGCTATCCTCATCGAAACGATGAACGACAGTTATGAGACCAAAGCGGCGTTGCTGGCCGCCAAAGAAAACAGCGATCTGCCGGTGCTGGTGTCCAACGCCTACGGCGAAGACGGTAAATTGATGACCGGTGCGACCCCGGCCGCCATGGTGGCCATGCTCGAAGGCATGGGGGCGGATGCGATCGGTGCCAACTGTTCGCTCGGCCCGCGACAGCTGGCCGGTGTGGCAGAGGCGTTGTTGGCCGCGGCTTCGGTGCCGGTGCTTTTGAAGCCGAACGCAGGTTTGCCGCGTGCAATAGACGGGCAGACGGTGTTCGATGTGTCGGACACGGAGTTCGCAGAGCAATTGGCAGAACTTGTACAGAAGGGGGTACGGGTAGTCGGCGGATGTTGCGGCACGACCCCGGCGTATATAGCAGCGCTGGAGACACGCTTGCAAAAAATTACCCCCGTTCCTGTTTCTCCCTCGACGCTGACGACCGTTTCCTCCTATACGCATGCGGTGACCTTCGGCAGAAGACCGCTGCTGATCGGCGAGCGGATCAACCCCACGGGTAAAAAGCGGTTTAAACAGGCGCTTGTGGAAAACGACATGGACTATCTCCTGTCGGAAGGGATCCGGCAACAGGAAAAAGGCGTACATCTTTTGGATGTCAACGTCGGTTTGCCGGAGATCGACGAAGCCGCTATGCTTACCGCCGCGGTGTGTGAATTACAGGCGGTGTGTGATCTGCCGCTTCAGATCGATACGGCCGATCCCGCGGCAATGGAGGCGGCGCTCCGCCGATACAACGGCAAGGCACTTGTCAACTCGGTCAACGGTAAAGAAGAGAGCATGGCGTCGGTGTTTCCGCTGGTCAAAAAATACGGCGGCGTGGTGATCGCGCTGACCTTGGATGAAAACGGGATCCCCGCGGATGTTGCGGGGCGCGTGGCGATCGCGCGCAAGATACTGAAGACCGCTGCGGCATACGGCATCGATAAGCGGGATATCGTGTTTGACACCTTGGCGATGACGGTCAGCGCCGACGAGCAGGCGGCCTGTGTGACACTCCAAGCGTTGCGTGCCATTCGCTTTGAACTCGGTTGCCATACATCGCTTGGCGTGTCGAATGTGTCGTTTGGCTTGCCCGCGCGCGAGGCGCTGAACAGTGTGTTCTTTGCTTTGGCGCTCGAAAACGGCCTGTCGGCGGCCATTATGAATCCGTATTCCGCCGATATGATGCGTACGTATCATACGTATAACGCGTTGAAGGGGAACGATCCCAACTGTGCTCGCTATATCGAAGCGGCGGCGGAATTTGCCACTGTTGAAGCGGCGGCCTCCGTTACAACGGGGCCCGCGGCCGGTGGCAGCGGGTTGCAACAGGCCATCGCCAAAGGGCTGAAAGACCGTGCGGCCGAGGAAACGGCGGAACTTCTAAAAACTACCCCCCCTCTGGATGTCGTGCAAAACGAGATCGTGCCTGCGTTGAACGCGGTGGGGGAAGGATTTGAAAAGAAAACGGTATATCTCCCACAACTGTTGATGAGTGCAGAGGCGGCGCAGGCCGCGTTTGAGAAGATCAAAGCGGTAATGCCCGCGGGCGAAAAGCGCGGTGCTTGTGTGGTGCTTGCAACGGTGAAGGGGGATATCCACGATATCGGCAAGAACATTGTGAAACTTCTGCTCGAAAACTACGGCTTTGAAGTGATTGATCTGGGACGTGATGTGCCGCCTGAAGCGGTGGCACACGCAGTGGTGACCCGCCACGCGCCGCTGGCAGGACTCAGTGCACTGATGACCACCACCGTGCCGGCAATGGAAGAAACGGTGCGGCTGTTGAAGGAACGGGCGCCGTGGTGCAAGACGATGGTCGGCGGTGCGGTGCTGACGGCAGACTACGCCGCCCGCATCGGTGCGGACGCTTACGCGAAGGACGCGATGGAAGGCGTGCGTTTGGCACAAACGTTGGCGAATGGAAGAGAGTGATATGTATCTGGGAATGGAACTCGGTTCGACCCGCATCAAGGCGGTCGGGATCGACGCGCGCTTTCAACCGATCTTCACGGGGGATTGGGCGTGGCAGTCACGCTTCGAAAACGGCTGTTGGACATATGACCTTGAAACGGTGTGGGAAGGTTTGCGTGCCGCACTTGACGGGTTGGACGGCGCGGCCGTGCAAATCGCAGGTGTGTCGGGTATGATGCACGGCTACCTTGCGTTCGATGAGCAGTGGCAGTTGCTCACCCCGTTTCGCACCTGGCAAAACACCTCGACCGAAACGGCGGCCAAAGAACTGTCGGCACTGTTTGGCGTGAACATTCCGCAACGTTGGTCGATCGCCCATCTGTATCAGGCGATGCTGAACGGAGAAGAGCATCTTTTGAAACTGGCACATATCACCACCCTTGCGGGGTACGTGCACCACCGTCTGGCAGGGGAAAACGTGCTTGGCATCGGTGAGGCATCGGGTATGTTTCCCGTGGACGGCGACGGTTACGACCGCGCACCGCTCGCACGGAAGGCGAAATGCTGGAGGCGTTCTTGTGTCGCGCGTTTACGGCGGCGTCGCAGACGGCGTATACGCCTACGGCGGAGGACGTGGCGGGGTTTGAACGGTATACGAAACGGTTCCTTACACTGTTGAACGCCGAAAAAGCATTACAAAAATAAAAAGAGAGGGGGCGCTTTCGAAAAAGTGCCCCCTCGTTCTATTGCTTACGGTATGCTGACGGAGAAACCCCAAACTGTTGTTTAAAATTGCGGTTGAAACTGCGCAGGGTAGTGTAGCCGCTGTCGAGTGCGCATTGTAACACCGAGCGGTCGGTGTTTTTTAAAAGATAACACGCGTGGCTTAAACGGTAGTGGTTGACGTAGGTATTAAACGAGATGCCCACCAGACGGCGAAAGGTGCGGGAGAGATAGGCGTAATCGTACCCCGTTTCGGCGGCCAGCGCACCGAGCGAGCAGTCTTCTGCGAACGCCGTTTCCACAAAGGCGAAGACCTTGTGAAGCAATGTATCGCCTGCCTGTGACCGCGCCGTGTATTCTGCCGCGGCGTCAAACGTTCCGCACAGGGTGTACAGCACCCCTTTTTTCGCGAAGAGCGAGCCGCTGTCTGCCGCTTGCAGGGCGGCAGCGGTTTCGGCGGGCAGGTCACAACGGTTGTCGCGGGGAAGAAGTCCCGCCGTGCGTTTGGCAAACGCATGTACCATTTGCGGCGAAAAAATGCACAGCGTATGGCGGCTGTTGACGGAGGACAGCGCATGGATCTGGTGCGGAAACAGCAGTAACGATTGCCCCGCCGTAAGGACGTATTCCTGTCCGTCCACTGCCACGGTCATCGTGCCGGCTTGTACCGTCAAGAACTCAAAACACGCGTGCAGATGCGGCGGAAAGGAGAAATTCTCCCCCGTTTCCACCCGCCAGTAATCGGGCCCTGCAGGGTGCGCAAACTGATAAAACACAGCCACCACTCCGAAAAGTCAAATATTGTCCTATCAGTATACATTAATTTACTGGAAAAGTCAAATATTATCCCCTAAAATAAAAACGAAAGGAAGTGACGGAATGGCGTATTATATCGGTGCCGACCTCGGCACCTCCGCACTGAAACTGCTGCTGGTAGACGAGACGGGCAGGCGGATAAAGCAAACGTCTCGCTGTTATTCTGTGCAGTATCCCCGCCCCGCGTGGAGTGAACAACACCCCGCCGATTGGTGGGCGGCGTTTGTCGACGGGACAAAGGAATTGTTACACGGTATCGATCGCACGGCGGTACGGGCGATCGGGTTCGGCGGGCAGATGCACGGGTTGGTGGCGTTAGACGAAGACGACGCGGTGATCCGTCCCGCAATCTTGTGGAACGACGGGCGCACGGCGGAGGAGACGGCGTATCTGAACAACGCGGTCGGACGTGAAAAACTGGTGGCGTACACGGCCAACATCGCCTTTGCGGGTTTTACCGCCCCGAAACTGCTGTGGTTGCAAACACACGAACCCGAAAATTTTAAAAGAATTGCCAAAATCATGTTGCCGAAAGACTATATGACCTATCGGCTGACGGGGGTTCACGCCACCGAATATTCCGATGCGGCCGGCACGTTGCTTTTGGACGTGGAGCACCGTTGCTGGTCGGAGGAGATGACAGCGCTGTGCGGCATCACTACGGCGCAATTGCCTCGCTTGTTCGAAAGCAGTGACGCGGTCGGTGGGATATTGCCGACGGTGGCGGCGGAACTCGGCCTTACGCCCGATGTTACGGTGGTGGCCGGTGCGGGCGATAATGCCGCGGCGGCGGTCGGTACCGGTGCGGTGACGGCGGGGGCGTGTAACCTTTCGGTCGGCACCTCGGGTACCATCTTCATGGTGTCGGATGTCTTTGCCGCCGGTGGCGGCGATGCCTTGCATGCCTTCTGCCATGCTAACGGCGCCTACCATCTCATGGGGTGTATGTTGTCAGCGGCTTCCTGCAACAAATGGTTTTGTGAGGATATTTTGCACACCGCCGATTATGCCGCGGAACAGGCGGACATCACTCCCGAAAAGCTGGGACACAACCACGTGTTTTTCCTGCCCTACCTGATGGGGGAGCGCTCGCCCATCAACGATACCGATGCACGGGGAATGTTTATCGGCATGCGGGCGGATACTACCCGCGCCGATATGGTGCAGGCGGTGCTTGAAGGGGTGGCGTTTGCGTTGCGCGACAGTTTGGAACGCGCCCGTGCCGCCGGCATCACCGTGTCGGAAAGCACCCTCTGCGGCGGTGGTGCTCGTTCGCCGTTGTGGCAGACGATATTGGCCAACGTGCTTGGCGTGACGCTTCGTATGCCCACCGTGGAGGAAGGGCCGGCCTATGGTGCGGCGATGTTGGCCATGGTGGGAGACGGCGCATATCCTACGGTGAAGGACTGTGCAGAGAAGCTCGTTACTTTCCGTGATACGGTCACGCCGGACGCCGCCCTTGCAGCACGGTACGACCGCGCCTACCGAAAATTCAGCAAACTGTATCCCGCGGTCAAAGACGTATACAAAGTGTTGAAGGAGGACTAATCGATGAGTGAGATTTTCAAAAACATACCCCCTATTGTATATGAAGGAGCCGACAGCCGGAATCCGTTTGCGTTCAAATACTACGACGCCGAACGGGTGGTGCTCGGCAAACCGATGAAAGAACACCTGCCTTTCGCGATGGCATGGTGGCACAATCTGTGTGCGGCGGGTACCGATATGTTCGGGCGGGACACCGCCGACAAATCCTTCGGTGCCGAGAAGGGGACGATGGCTCACGCAAAGGCAAAGGTTGATGCGGGCTTTGAATGTATGCAGAAACTGGGCATTCGCTATTTCTGCTTCCACGATGTGGATCTGGTGCCCGAGGCGGATGACATCAAAGAGACCAACCGCCGTCTGGACGAGATCACCGACTACATTCTCGAGAAAATGCAGGGTACCGATATCCGCTGTCTGTGGGGCACGGCGAATATGTTCTCGAATCCCCGCTTTATGAACGGCGCAGGCAGTACCAATTCGGCGGATGTGTATTGTTTTGCGGCGGCACAGATCAAAAAAGCGTTGGAACTGACGGTGAAACTCGGCGGCCGCGGGTATGTCTTCTGGGGCGGTCGCGAAGGGTATGAGACCTTGCTCAACACCGATATGCAGCGCGAGCAGGAGCACATTGCCCGCCTGATGCATATGGCGGTGGATTACGGGCGGTCCATCGGGTTTACGGGAGATTTCTATATCGAGCCGAAACCGAAAGAGCCGATGAAACACCAGTACGATTTTGATGCCGCCACCGCCATCGGGTTTTTGCGGCAGTACGGATTGGATAAGGATTTTAAAATGAACATCGAAGCCAATCACGCCACACTTGCGGGGCACACGTTCCAGCACGAACTGCGGGTCAGCGCCATCAACGGCATGCTGGGTTCCATTGATGCGAATCAGGGCGATCTGTTGCTCGGTTGGGATACTGACGAGTTCCCGCAAAACGTGTATGAGACGACGATGTGTATGTATGAAGTGCTGAAAGCGGGCGGCCTTACGGGCGGCTTCAATTTCGATGCGAAAAATCGACGCCCGAGTTATACGGCGGAGGATATCTTCCACGGATTTATTCTCGGCATGGATACCTTCGCGCTCGGTCTTTTGAAAGCGGCGGCGCTTATCGAAGACGGACGATTGGATGCGTTTGTCAAAGAGCGATATGCGAGCTTCGATGAGGGGGTAGGTAAACGCATTTCCGAGGGGACGGCAACGTTGGAAGAACTCGCCGCCCGTGCGGAGGAGATGGGTGCCCCTGCTCTGCCGTCAAGCGGACGGCAGGAGTATCTGCAAGGCATCGTGAACAGCATTTTGTTCGGATAACATATATAAAGGAACGCCGGTTTTATTCGCCTTTGGCGAGTTTTATTGATATTATGCTGCGCATAGTGTTATTATCCTTCGGACAGTTTATGTGCGAATAAAATATCATTGAAACCGTACGGTTTCAATATCACTTTGCCGTTAGGTAAAATAACACTGTGAGACCTGTCTCACAATATCACTATTTAAGTATTATGTTTTGAGATAGTAAAAACGGATGCGTAGAATTTCTACACATCCGTTTCGTTTTGTCTCACACCGTAACAAGCAGGGAAGATGTACGGCACATTTTCCTTTTTTTAGGGGGAACCTAAAACCCCTTTGACTAAAAACTTGGAGATACTTTGCGGCAATCCATGGTGCAGTGCACAAACAAAATATAATCAGCAATATATAATTGTCAAAACCGCAAAGAAAATACCGATTACAATCATTACACCACCAAAAACACCGGTGTTTGCTTTTACTTCTTCTTTTGTCATCTGTTTAAAACCTGTAAGTCTATTAAAACCTACTCCTGCTTTTCCAAACCCAAACTTTTCGAGTACAGTAAACGTGATAAACAATATACCGGCTACAATAAATGCCACCGATATATAAATCCCCAAAACGATTTTGGGAATATCAACACCAAAAGCATAAAGAATAAGAGCCACTATAGGCACTATTATCACAAAGGTAGATAATAGTAGATCTATATGAAAAAGCCTTCTGTTTTTCTTGAGTATTTCTTTTTTTCTTTTAGTCAACTTTTTAGGCATTGGTTCCTCACCAAATCATAATATTTTCTTTATTAGCCTTATTATATCAAAAAATAATGTTATTTGCAATACGGGTTAAAATTACCCTGCCAATTTCTCAGCAGGGTAATTCGTTTGCGTTCTTTAATTTTAATGTAGTACAACTATTATCATTAAATGTTATTTTGAATCTCTCAACACGAAATACTGTAAACGGTCCCAATGGTAAGTCGCTTAAGCGTTCCCTCTTTTATACGCCGTGGGGGTGATTCCCTTGTGTTTTTTAAAAGTTTTGCAAAAGTAACTCACGTCGTTGAAGCCGCTGTCAAACGCGGCGGCAGTGACGCTTTTGCCTGCCGTGAGATCACGGCAGGCGTTTTCGATTCGCCGTTCGTTCAAGTGCTCGACGATGGTCCGGTTGGTGTATTCCTTGAACAGTCGACAGAGATATTTTTCGCTGATCCCCAGGTCTTCCGCCAGGACTTTGAGGGAAAAGTCTTCACGAAAATTGCGTTCCAACCGCTCAAGTGCCCGCATAACGATGTGCGCTCCCCGCGGCGGGGTGGATGTTTCGACAAGAGGGGGCGTTTTGGCACACAATTGCGCGATCATAAGAAACAGATAGCCGTACGCCGCCAGTTCGTATCCTGCGGCTTTGCCACGTACCGTGTTCAGCAAAGCGGAAACGGCATCGAACAACGCGCCGTCCTCTGCCGTGATACGGCGATTGATCCCGGCGTTCAGCATGGTGAGCGGTGCGGTGCGGCCAAACACCGTGCCATACGCTTCGCCGCTGCTCGGCACCGAAAATACGACACAATCGTACACGCAGTTTGCCTGTGGTTCGCCGCGGTGCAGACAGCCGCATTCCACCAAGAGAATGTCACCTTGCGTAAGTTCATACAACTGATTGTTTAGGTATGCCGAAAAACGACCTTCCAACACGCGGATGCACTCCAGTTCCATATGCCAGTGTGCTTCCATCACGTAGCGCGGGTGGGTGGGGTCCAGCTGATAGTACGCCATCGGAAAACCGAGCGTACCGTGTCGGCGGGTCTCCAAATACGATTGCTGATCCATAAAACACCTCAAAAGCGAATATTGTTATACTTTATGGCGGATATTCTACAAGCATTATACCGAAATTCATACTATAATGCAAGATAGAAAGTAAGATTTTAAGGAGGTTTTATCGTATGGCAAAGTCTCGATTGATCGGTGAATACCCTGCGATCGGTATTCGTCCCACCATTGACGGCCGTCGCGGTGCACTTGGCGTGCGCGAATCGCTGGAGGACCAGACAATGGCCATGGCACAGCGTGCCGCGGAACTGTTCCGCAATCATCTGCGTTACTCGAACGGGGAACCTGTGCGTGTGGTGATCGCCGATACCACCATTGGCCGTGTGGGCGAAGCCGCCGCTTGTGCCGAAAAATTCCGCCGCGAGGGTGTGGCGGTCACCTTGACCGTGACCCCTTGTTGGTGCTATGGTGCAGAAACAATGGATATGGAAAAGGACACCATCAAAGCGGTGTGGGGTTTCAACGGTACCGAGCGTCCGGGCGCGGTCTACCTCGCCTCGGTATTGGCGACCCACGCGCAAAAGGGTCTGCCCGCCTTCGGCATCTACGGACACGAAGTACAGGATAACGACGACACCGCCATTCCCGCCGACGTGGAGGAGAAATTGCTCCGTTTCGGCCGTGCGGCGGTGGCGGTCGCGACGATGCGCGGCAAGTCCTATCTGCAGATCGGTTCCATTTGCATGGGTATCGGCGGTTCCATCATCGACACCGACTTTATCGAGGATTATCTCGGTATGCGTGTGGAATCGGTGGACGAGGTGGAGATCATTCGCCGTATGACCGAGGGTATCTACGACCAAGCGGAATATCAAAAAGCACTCGCGTGGGTGAAGGCGAACTGCAAGGAAGGTTTCGACAAGAACCCGGCGGAATTGCAGAAGGATCGTGCCCGTAAAGATGCGGATTGGGAATTCGTCGTGAAGATGATGGTCATTATCAAGGATCTGATGAACGGCAACCAAAACCTACCCCGCGGTTGCGAGGAGGAGATGGTGGGTCACAACGCGATCGCCGCTGGTTTCCAGGGCCAGCGTCAGTGGACGGATTTTTATCCGAACGGCGATTTCCCCGAATCGTTGCTCAACACCTCGTTCGATTGGAACGGTGCGCGGGAGCCGTATATTCTGGCAACCGAAAACGACGTGCTGAACGGCATCGGCATGCTCTTCGGCAAACTGCTCACCAACCGTGCACAGATGTTTGCGGACGTGCGCACCTACTGGAGCGGCGACGCTATCAAACGCGTGACGGGATACGATATTGAAGGCAAGGCGAAAGATGCGGACGGCGTAATTCATCTGATCAACTCGGGCGCCTGCTGTCTGGATGCGTGTGGCAACGTGACCGATGAAAACGGTAACGCAGTGATGAAACCGTGGTATGAGATGACCGAAGCGGATCAAAAGGCGATTACCGAGAACACCACCTGGAACTACGCCGACCTCGGCTATTTCCGCGGCGGCGGGTATTCCTCGCGCTTTGAGACCCGCGCCGAAATGCCTGCAACGATGATTCGTTTGAATCTGGTAAAAGGCTTGGGTCCCGTGCTGCAGCTGGTGGAAGGCTGGACGGTCGCCCTGCCCGCCGAGGTTTCGGATACGCTGTGGAAGCGCACCGACTACACCTGGCCCTGCACCTGGTTTGCACCGCGCTGCACGGGTGAGGGCAACTTCAAGACGGCGTACGACGTGATGAACTGCTGGGGCGCGAACCACGGTGCGATCTCCTACGGGCACATCGGTGCCGATATTATCACGCTGTGCTCCATGCTCCGCATTCCCGTCTCGATGCACAACGTGCCCGAAGAGAAGATCTTCCGCCCCGCCGCGTGGAACGCCTTTGGTATGGATAAAGAAGGTGCCGACTACCGCGCCTGCGCGGCATACGGCCCGCTATTCAAAAAATAAGGGGAAAAAGCTATGTTGTATGAAGGGTCGAAGCTTACCGAAATATCCTTTCCGCTGGGCGGTATCGGCAGCGGCTGTATCGGTCTTGCGGGTAACGGACAACTGATCGAATTTGAAATATTCAACCGCCCGAACAAGAAGTCGGAAATGCCGTATGCCCATCTGGCGGTGCGCTGTTTCGACGGCGACACGGTGCGGGATGCCCGTGTGCTGGTGTCGGACACCCAAAAAGGGTTCAACGGGTTCAAGGGTCTGCCGTGGGCCACCATGAACGGCTTCCCCCATTTTCGAAAAAACACCTTTTTCGGGGAATATCCTATGGCGAAGCTCACCTTTACGGATGAGCATTTCCCCGGCGACGTGTTGTTGACGGCATTTAACCCCTACATTCCGCTGGACAGCAAAAATTCGTCTCTTCCCGCGGCATTCTTTGAGGTGGAGTTTTACAATCCCACCGACCGCCCCTTGCGATACGAAGCGGCATTGTCGATGCCGAATCCGTTTCGTTCGGTCAACCGCGCGTTCGAAAACGGTGTGATGCTGTGCGAAGCGGAGGGGAATCGCGACCTCACCATTATGGCCGATGCCGAAGACGTGTTTGCCACGGATTATTGGTATCGTGGCTGGCGCAACAACTTTTACCGCGACGACGTGCGCACCTATTGGCGCGAGTTTTCCGACGGTGTGGATCTGCATTGCCGCGATTATGCCGAAGCGGGCGATCACGACCACGGGAGCGTTTCCGGTCGCGTAACGCTCGCGGCGGGTGAGCGTAAGACGGTACGCTTTGTGCTCAGTTGGAGCATTCCCGATTGCGTGAATTATTGGATGCCGTATCACGACGAACACGGTAACGACATTACGTGGAAAAACTATTATGCCACCGTGTTTGAAAACTCCCGTGCGTGTGCGGACTATGCGTTCAAAAATTGGGGGTATCTTTTTGGAGAAACCGAAAAGTTCCGCTGCGCGCTCTATTCCTCCACGGTAGATGCGAGCATCAAACAAGCGATCGGCTCGGCACTGTCGGTGCTGAAGTCGCCCACCGTTATGCGGTTGGAAGACGGCAGCTTGTACGGCTTTGAGGGAGCCAGCGGCACGTGGGGCGATTGCGAAGGCTTGTGTCAGCACGTGTGGAACTATGCGTATGTGTGTTGCTATCTGTTCCCCGATCTCGAACGGGGTATCCGCAACAATGAGTTTCGATATGGCGTGTACGAACACGGGGCAACCGGGTTCCGTCTGCCTTTGCCGTTCGATCGCGGCGGGTATGTAAACTTCTTTGAAGGCCCGACCGTGCCGTATCATTCTTGCGTGGACGGGCAGATGGGATGCGTGTTCAAAACCTACCGCGAATGGAAATTCTCGGGTGACGACGCGTGGTTGCGCGCACAGTGGCCCACCGTGAAGGCGGTGCTGTCCTATGCGTGGAATCCCCACAACGCCGACGGATGGGACGAAAATGCCGACGGCGTGTTGGAAGGCAGTCAGCACAACACGCTGGATACCGAGATCTTCGGTCCGTCGGGCTGGCTGCAGGGCTTTTATCTGGCGGGGTTGGCCGCCGGTGCGGAAATGGCGGCGTTCCTCGGTGACGCCGAAGCCGAAGCGGAGTACAAGCGGCTGTTCCAAAGCGGATATACCTATACGAAAGAGCAGCTGTTTAACGGTCGATGGTTTATCCAAAAGGTGGATGTCAAGGACCGTTCGCTTGCAGAAAAGTACACCTGCACGGGTGAGCCGTGGAACGAGGAGTACGGCGAGATCATCAACCAGTTCGGTGAAGGCTGTATGGTGGATCAGCTGTGCGGTGAATGGCACGCACGCTTGTGCGGGTTGCCTTCGGTGTTTGATCGGGCGCAGACCGAACAGGCGGCGCTCAGCATTTACAAACACAATCTTCTCCACAGTGTGCGGGAGTTGACCAACCCGTGGCGTGTGTACGCG
This sequence comes from Acutalibacteraceae bacterium, assembly GCA_045591985.1. Taxonomy (GTDB): domain Bacteria; phylum Bacillota; class Clostridia; order Oscillospirales; family Acutalibacteraceae; genus SIG588. The sequence goes on along the minus strand of JAZNTV010000002.1, from coordinate 7,756 downwards.
GCCGGTGATGAGGGGGGTACGATTCTGGTAACCTATCCCGACGGGGTAGAAAAGCCGACCTTCTCCGCACCGTATGCCGATGAGATCTTCTCCGGCATGGAATACGCCTTGGCGGGTGTGCTGATCGCCACGGGACACGAGGCGGAAGCACTGGACGTGATGCGTACGGCGCGCGCCCGTTATGACGGCGAACGCCGCAACCCGTGGGACGATGCGGAATGCGGATACAATTACGTGCGAAGTATGGCGGCATTTGCGTTGCTGCCGCTGACGGCGGGATTTGGGGCCGACCTTTCCGAAGGGGTGCTGACCTTTGATCCCAAAACAGCCGTCCGCCCGTTCAAGGCGTTTTGGTGCGTGGGCACGGCGTGGGGCGAGTTCTTGCTGGAAGAAGACCGTGCCGAGCTGCGTGTGCTCGGGGGTCAGATCTCTTTGCAGGCATTGGCGTTGCCCTTTGCCTCCTGCGTGGGCGAAGTGACCGTCGACGGTGCGCCGACCGAAACTGCATTTGCAAACGGTCGCGTGCAGTTTGCCCGTTGCGAGATCAACGAACGTGTGACACTGCGTTGGAAATAACAAAAAATCGCTGTTCAACCGAACAGCGATTTTTTTGTTAGTATAACACCTTCGTTTTGGTGTGCAGGTCGGGGATCGGACGGTCGAACACACACGCGTCGATATCGTCCACCGAACCGAGGCGGTAGAGTGAGCGTTTGCCGAACTTTTCGGCGTCGCACAAAAACACACGGCAGGCCGCGTTTTTCAGCATCAATTCACGGATATGATTTTCCTCTAAGATGGGGTCGTAGATATATCCTTCGCGATCCACGCACTGGGAGGAGAAAAACAGAATATCGGGAAACACCTTTACGACGACGTCGTATGCCTGCTCACCGCCCAATACCGCCGACCCGTTGACCGACGCACCGCCGATACAGTGGGTCGGAATACCGAAGTTGACCGCGTTGATCGCCGTCTGCATATTGTTGGTAAACAGCACCATGTCCTTATGCTTGGCAATGTGCGGCACCATAAATCCCGCCGTAGACGAGCCGTCCAGCATCACCGTCTGCCCGTCCCGCAAGAGGGCGGATGCCGTTTTGGCGATCTTGCGCTTTTCGGCGATGTTCTTTTCCATACGGCTGGTGAGCGGGACGGCGTGATTGAGTTCTTTAAAGACCGACGCACCGCCGTGTGTACGACGGATAAGATAGAGATTTTGCAATCGCGCGAGATCCCGCCGAATGCTCGACGGCGAGGTGTAGGTCACCTGTGAAAGCCGTTCCACGCTCATAAAACCGTGTTCTTCCAGCAACGCCAGAATCTGTTCTTGTCGTTTGGAAATGCTCATTTTTCCACTCCTTTTGCTCGTTTTAAGAAAAATAGTGCGTATTTGCCCGTTTTGCCGCCGTATATTGCGTTAAATTCGCGCATGCGCTATACTCATTATAGTGCTTTTTCAGGTGCTGTCAAGCACCCGCGGTAAAAATCCGGTGATGAGGAGACAAAAGAAAATGAAACTGTTTATTGATACGGCCAATGTAGACGAGATCCGCCGTGCAAACGATCTCGGTGTGATCTGCGGTGTTACGACGAACCCGTCGTTGATCGCGCGCGAAGGGCGCGACTTTTTGGAAGTGATCCGCGAGATCACCGCGATCGTCGATGGTCCGATCAGCGCGGAAGTCGTGTCGCTTGAAGCGGACGCAATGGTGAAAGAGGCGCAGGAGTTGTATAAAAAGATCAACAACCCCAACGTGGTCATTAAGATCCCGATGTGTGCCGAGGGGTTGAAAGCAACCAAAAGACTCACGGCGATGGGGATCAAGACCAACGTGACACTGATCTTTTCTGCGGCGCAGGCACTGCTCGCGGCCAGAGCGGGCGCGACCTTCGTCAGCCCCTTTGTCGGCAGACTGGACGATATCGGTCAGGACGGCATTGCGCTCATCAAGGACATTGCGGAGATCTTCAAGACCTACGGCATGAAGACCGAGATCATTGCGGCGTCCATCCGAAGCACGACCCACGTGCTGGAGGCGGCGCGCGCGGGCAGTGACATTGCCACCGTTCCTGCGAAGGTGATCGAAGGGATGATCGGCCATCCGTTGACCACGGCGGGCATCGAAAAATTCTTGGCGGATTGGCAAACGGTCGAAAACAAGTAAACGTAAAAAACGGACAGCGAATGGAAACCATTCGCTGTCCGTTTTCGTTACAGAGTATATATCCCGCGATCCAGCCCGTCGATGATGGCGGCAATGGCGTGCTCGTTGTTGCTCACGGTCACATGATCGGCAACCGCTTTGACATCGTCGGCGGCGTTGGACACCGCAAAACCGAGTCCTGCCGCCTGTATCATCGAAACGTCGTTGTAGTAATCGCCCACAGCAATCGTTTTCTTTGCCGAAACACCAAGCAGTTCTGCCATTTTACAAAGCAGGTTGCCCTTGCTTGCCCCTTTCGGCAGAATCTCGTAGAGTCGCCGTTCCGCGTGGATGAAATCCACACGGGATGCGAGCGGGTGTTCGTTCAGCAGTTGCATCAGCGCCGCAATTTGTTCCGCGTCGTCGTGGGCAAAGACGATCTTTAAAACGGGTTCTTCCACCGCTTCAAACGGACACGCAACGTACGGCAGTCCCGTCACCGCACGAAAATGCACCATGGCGGGGTTGTCTTTGTTAAAATACACCTGCTTTTCGGTGTTGTATTGGATACCGATCGCGGGCAGTTGCGTATCCACGGCGCGCACGAGTTCGATCACTTCGCGAGGGAGAAAAGCGTTCCAAAGATAGCGGCCCTTTTCGGCGTCGTAGATACCGCCGCCGTTCAGACACCCGTACGGTGCGTTGGGGCGGATGGTGTCGCAGATATATTGTGACGTGGCGGGAACACGTCCCGTGATAAAGGTAAACAGCCCGCCTTCCGCCTTGAAATAGTTGATAGCATCCAGGTTTTGCTTAGACACGGTTTTGTTCGACGTATACAGCGTGCCGTCCAGATCGGTGCAAAAAAGTACCCCTTCGAATTTTCCCATATCACACACCCTCGACCGTCATCCCCTCGGGAGCATCGACCGTGAGAGCAAGCCCGTATTCCGTCTGCTCCCACGAAACCGAAAGGGTGCCGAGGGGTGTTTCGATGCTGCCCTTCGCCCACGGCAGATCGGCGGGAACTTTCGGGTCGATGATCACATGTTGCCAACCCGCCGAATCGGGGTGCTGTTTCATGCCGAGCAGGTGGGTAAAGAGGGTGCGCACGCCGCCGCCGTACATCGGGTGGTCATGGGAATGACCGCCCGTCCAGTGCTCCCACAAAGTGGTGCCGCCGCGGCGCTTTTGATAGAGATAACTGCCGGCGTCTTCGCTCGTCAGCAATTTTAGCACGGTGTCGGCGTGGTCGTATTCAAACAGGATCTCAAACAGAAGATCGGTTGCTAAAAAACCGGAGTCAAAGTGGCCGAGCGCGTCATAATATGCCGCCGTTTTGTCGGCGAGATCACGTCCCGCAAGACCGCACCAAACGGCAAAGGCACTGCCGCCGTACTCCACAGGGAAGTCGCCGTCCGGTGCGAACTCACGGCGTACGGCCTCTTCTGCTACGACGCGGCGGGCAGCGAAATCGGCAACCATCGCCGATTTCCCAACAAGGGGGGATATTTTTTCGAGTAAATGCATACAACGAATGTAGTAACAAGTGTTTACATAGGCCGCGGGGGGAAGCGGCTGTACCGCCCAGTCACCCAGACACCAGCCTCCCTCCTCTTCCCGCACGATCAAGCCGTTTTCCATACGGGTATCGAGATACTCCATCCAGCGGCACATCGGGTTAAAACAGCGGCGCAGCATATCGACGTCGCCGTATTGGCGGTAATACGCCCACGGCACCAACACGATCGCACACCCCCAACCACCGGGGCCGCCGCCACCGCCCATCAGCGGAGCGGTGTGTTGAACGTGGCCGCCGACGGTGTCCTGGCAGTCGAGAATGTCACCGATCCACTTTTCGTAAAACGCTTTGGCGTCCAGTGTCATCATCGCAGCGGGGGCACACACCTGTCCGTCGCCTGTATACCCCAGACGTTCGCGGTGCGGACAGTCGGAAGGCAGACTGCCGTGCATGTTGTTCAGCTGTGCGCGCAGAAAGGCGTCGCAGAAGAAGGTCATGCCCTCGTGCGGCACTTCAAAGGTCGCTGTCACGGGGGTGTCGCTGTGGATCACCAACACTTCGGCGGTGTCGATGTCTCCCTCCACGTCAAAGTAGCGAAAGGCGTGCCACACGAAGGTCGGTTCAAACGTACGGGCGGTGCCGTCGCTGACGAAGATATCCTGCATGATCTGCTTGATTCCCTTTGCCGAAAGGCAGAACCAACCCGTCGAGTGGAAATCCAGTTCACCTTCGGGGGATAGGTTTTCGGCAAAGCGCAGAGTGATGCGTTCGCCCGCCGACGCGTGGGTGGCGATCCGCACCACACCGCTGATGTTTTCGCCCACGTCCCACACGGTACGCCCGTTGACGGTGTGCAGTTTTTTGGGGGTGACGGTGCGGATCACACGGTCGGGTGTGCCGACGGCGGGGCAAAGGGTGGTTTCGGGGGCGTCTGCAATGTCCACGGGGTATCGCGCACCTGTGACGGCAGCGGGGTCGATCACCTCGCCGTGAAACAGGTTGCAGTAGCGTATCGCGCTCTCTTCCCACGTTTCACTGCCGTCGGAATAGATGGTACAATCCCCCGCTGTAAGAGTATAGATGGTCTTCAGCACGTCGCTGAAAGTGCAATCGCCCTCCTCCCGCTTTTCGTGTTGACGGTAAAAGCCGGGAGCAAGTGCGACGGTGAGCTCGTTTTCTCCTTCGTGCAACAGCGCCGCTACGTCAAAGGTGTGATAAAACACCCGATGGGTGGTGATGTCGTGCAACGGATATTGTAGTTTGGAAAGATCGCGCGGCTCGTAATCGGTCACGAACGGTAAAAAACGCGCGTCGGTCACGGGCGTGCCGTTGAGGCGCGCCTCAAAGTAGCCGAGCCCTGTAATGGTTAGGGTGGCACTTTCGGTCGAATTTAGATGGAAACGGCGACGAATGACGGGCACATCTGCGCGGTCGGTGCCGATCCAGCGAGCTTCGGGATGAAACAAGATATCACCTCATTTAAAATAGGGGGTAGATGCAAAAATCTACCCCCTAAAAATTACACGTTAAAACGGAACAGCACAATGTCGCCGTCCTTCATGATGTACTCTTTGCCTTCCGAGCGGACGAGCCCTTTTTCTTTGGCGGCGGTCATCGAACCGCACGCCATCAAGTCGTCGTATGCAATCACTTCGGCGCGAATGAAGCCGCGTTCGAAGTCGGTGTGGATCTTGCCGGCTGCCTGCGGCGCTTTGGTGCCGTTGGTGATGGTCCATGCGCGCACTTCGGGTTGACCTGCCGTGAGGTAGGAGATGAGTCCGAGCAGGCGATAACTCGCCTGAATCAAGCGATCCAGACCCGAATGGGAAAGGCCGAGTTCTTCCAAGAACAGCTGCTTTTCTTCTGCGTCCATATCCGCGATGTCTGCTTCCATTTGGGCGCAGATGGGCAACACCTCCGCATTTTCGGCGGCGGCGAGATTCTGCACTTTTTTAAAGAGCAGGTTGTCTTCCAAACCGCCGGTAAAGTCGCTTTCGCTTAAGTTGGCGGCATAGATGACCGGCTTGGCGGTGAGAAGCGGCGTGGTAGCGAGGATCGCCTCTTCCTCGGGCGAGGTGATGAGAGCACGGGCGGGTTTGCCGTCGGTAAGGCCTTCCAACACCGTTTTCAGATACTCGTATTCACCCTGCAGGGTCTTGTCGCCTTTCAGCGCTTTCGCGGTGCGGTCGATACGGCGTTCCATCGTCTCCATATCCGCAAAAATCAGTTCCAGATTGATGGTTTCGATATCGCGCAGGGGATCGACACTGCCTTCCACGTGAATGATGTCGTCATCCTCAAAACAGCGCACCACATGCACAATGGCGTCCACCTCGCGAATGTTCGCCAGGAACTTGTTGCCGAGACCTTCGCCGCGGCTGGCACCTTTCACGAGACCCGCAATGTCTACAAATTCGATAACGGCGGGGGTGATCTTCACGGGATTATACATCTCGGCCAAGCGATCCAGACGCTCGTCCGGCACGGCAACCACACCCACGTTCGGGTCGATGGTGCAGAAAGGATAGTTGGCGCTTTGCGCGCCCGCGTTGGTGATGGCGTTAAACAGTGTGGATTTGCCGACGTTCGGCAATCCGACGATACCCAGTTTCATATATATACTCCTTAAAACAGCAATTTACCGATTCATTATAGCGTATACTGTCGCGTTTTGCAAGGGGGAGAGAAAAGAAAACCTCTTGCCAAGCCTGCAAAAAAACGATATACTGAAAGCGAGGTGACAAAAATGACCTATATCATTGCGTTTTTGGAAGGTATAATTACCTTTATATCCCCCTGCCTACTTCCGATGTTGCCGATCTACGTTTCCTATTTTGCGGGCGGCGGTGAGCGCACCACGGGTAAGACGATACGGTGTGCGCTCGGTTTTGTGCTGGGGTTTACGGCCGTGTTTACGGCAATGGGGGCGTTGGCGGGGACAGTCGGCGGCTTTTTGCAGGAATATCGCACAGCGGTAGATCTTGTTGCGGGGTTGGTCGTGGTGTTTTTTGGGTTGCATTTTCTCGGCGTGTTCCGGTTCTCTCTGTTTCGCGGTAACAGATGGCGGGTGAATACCGAAAACATGGGGTTTTTCTCGGCACTCCTGTTTGGAGTGGCCTTTTCGGTCGGGTGGACGCCCTGCGTCGGCGCATTTTTAGGTTCGGCGTTGGCACTGGCCTCCCAACAAGCCCACATGGCGGAGGGGATGTTGATGTTGCTGGCGTATTCGCTCGGACTCGGTATTCCGTTTGTTATCAGCGCGATATTGATCGAATATTTGAAATCGGCGTTTGGTTGGATCAAGCGAAATTACAAGGTGATCAATTTGCTCAGCGGCGGTCTGCTCGTTTTGATTGGTGTGTTGATGGCAACGGGACTTTTCGGGCGTATGCTCGCGTTGTTGGGGTAAGGGGGTAGATTTATGGAAAAGAAAAAGGGCTTGCTGATACTGGTGCTTGTGTTGGTGGTGCTGATCGCGGGGGCGGCCATACTCTACGATCGCTTGGGCGGGGCCGTTGCCCCCGATCAATTGCAGTTGGACGGTGGCGCTGCTACGACGGCAGGCGGCACGACCGCCACCGCCGATGACAGTACGACGACCACGGCGCACGCGCACACCAATCCGGCCCCCGATTTTACGGCGTATACCACGCCGGGCGAGGCGGTGAAACTGTCCGATTATATGGGCAAACCCATCGTGCTCAATTTCTGGGCGAGTTGGTGCGGCCCGTGTCAGAGCGAAATGCCCGATTTTCACGAGAAATACCAGGAACTGGGCGATGAAGTACAGTTCTTGATGGTGAATATGACAAGCGGGCGCGAAACGCTCGACACCGCCAAAGATTTCATCGCGAGCAAAGGCTATACCTTTCCCGTGTTGTATGATACGGACGCCGATGCCGCAACGGTCTACGGTGTGTATTCCTTGCCTACCACCTATTTTATCGATGCAAACGGCAATTTGATTGCCCATGCTACCGGCGCGATCGATGCCGCGACCCTGCAACGCGGGATCGATATGATTTACGCGCACGATAAAGACGGCAGGACCCGGATGTGGGGCGGGCGGGTTTTTTTTCTCAATTTC
>JAZNTV010000001.1:0-25269 GCA_045591985.1 Acutalibacteraceae bacterium | reverse complement strand
CTAACCCCGCTTGGCCTCCGACTTGTCACGTCAAACACATGGACCCCCGCCGCCGTTACTGCCGCCGCATATTCGGGGAATTTTTCCCGTGCGCGAGCGGTGAGCAACGCCGTCTCGATCACGGCGCCCGAACGCGCCGCGTCGGCGCACAAACGGGCACCTTCAATAACAAAGGCCCCCTCCTGCCGCCGCATCTTTGCCTCGTTTTGCAAGCGGCGCAGACGGCGCACCATCTCATTATCACGACTGGAGATCACCATACTCCGCCGCCCCTTTCCGAAAAGAAGCGCCCGTCGAAAAGTTCAACGGGCGCACCTATATCTTTTTATTGCAGAGCCGCCTTGGCCTTCTCTGCGAGGGCGGTGAACGCCGCCGCATCGGACACGGCCAATTCCGCAAGCATCTTACGGTTCAGCGAAATTTCCGCCTTCTTCAGACCGTTCATGAAGGTGGAGTAGTTCATACCGTTCATCTTCGCCGCAGCGGAAATGCGGGTGATCCACAAGCGACGGAAGTCGCGCTTCTTCAAACGACGGCCGATGTATGCATACTGACCGGATTTCATAACCGCTTCTTTCGCGGTCTTGAACAGCTTGGACTTGGCACCGTAGTAGCCCTTCGCCAGCTTTAATACTTTCTTTCTTCTTTTGCGCGTCATCATTGCGCCTTTAATACGAGCCATGCTTTATTCCTCCATTCTCAAACAGCGATTACTTGTAAGGGATCATGCGCTTGACAGCTGCCGTGTTGGTTACATCCGCCACCACAGTCTTACGCAGATTTCTCTTACGTTTGGTCGATTTCTTGTTCAGGATATGGGACTTGTAGGCATGGCCGCGGATGACCTTGCCGTTTTTGCTGAGCTTAAAGCGTTTTTTGGCACCACTGTGCGTTTTGATCTTCGGCATCTTAGTATCCTCCTTAAATTTCTATCGGCTTACTTTGTCGTTGCGGGGGCAAGAAACATCAACATATGACGCCCTTCCATCTTGGCCGGCTTATCCACCGTTCCGGCTTCGGCACACGCCTCGGCGAAACGCTGCATAGACTCGAGACCCAATTCGGGGTGACCGAGTTCACGGCCGCGGAAGCGGATAGACACCTTCACGCGGTCGCCGTCCTGCAAAAAGCGAATGGCATGGCGCACTTTGGTGTTGAAATCCCCGACATCGGTGTTGAGGCCGAGACGGACTTCCTTGATTTCCGTGACATGCTGATTTTTACGGGCTTCTTTCTCGCGCTTCGCTTGTTCGAACCGATACTTACCGTAGTCCATAACACGGCAAACGGGCGGGACAGCGTTCGGCGCGATCTTCACCAGATCCAGATCGTGTTCATCCGCAACCTTTTGAGCATCGCGGGCGGACATAACGCCCATCTGCTCACCGTCGGGCCCGATCACACGGACTTCGGCGTCGCGAATCTGTTCATTGATCTGCAGTTCCTTGCTTGCGATGGCAAAGCACCTCCATTTGAAAATTATAAAACGCGGGCAGAGACTGCCCGCGCTCGCGACACAATAAAGACGACATTTGGTATGTCATTTTACCGTATTGACCCGTTGGGCATACACCGCGGGTGAGAGCGGGCAACGCTCTTCTTCGTTTTACATCGTTTGTTACTATACCACAATCCGCACCGTCTGTCAAGCATCTTTTAAAAAAATCCGAAAAAGTTTTGAATCCCCCCTTGACGGCGGCGGATTTATCTGCTATAATTCCCGTGTTGTCAAAAAATATGCTGATGTGGCTCAATGGCAGAGCGGTTCACTCGTAATGAACAGGTTGTCAGTTCGATTCTGACCATCAGCTCCAAGTAAAAGAGGCTTCGCTTTCGCGAAGCCTTTTCTTGTTGGAGCCGCCTGCGGGCGGGTTTATCCGCGGGCTGAATGCCCGCTCGACGCGAGAGGTAACCCGTTTTCTCACAGCAGCGTTTCCATCTCCATCTGGCGGCATTGCATGCCTAGATGCTCATAAAACCTCATGGCGGGCGCATTGCAATTCCACACATGCAACGTCACGTTATAACACCCACGCTCCCGCGCAAGCGCCAGCACCGCTTCATACAGCACCGTACCGATATGCTGCCCGCGGCAGGATGCATCCACACACAGGTCGTCGATATACAAGGTGCGCACATCATGCAATGCGTGGTGTTTACCGCTTTCCTGCAATTGGCAAAAGGCATACCCCACCACACGGTCGTTTTCATCCGCCGCCACCAATATGGGGCGGTCATTTTCGTTTAACAGCGTTTGAAGCTGCGTATCATCGTATTTCCGCGCCCCGGAACGAAACAAGTCCGGACGGCCGTCCGCGTGCACGTTACACACCTGACACAACAATTCTCCGATGCGAGGAATATCCCGCACTTCTGCTTTCCGTATGGTCATACTCATTTCCCCGTTGAGCCGAAGCCGCCGGCACCGCGTACCGTGTCGTCCAGCGTCTCCGCCGTTCGGAACGCCGCCGTCACATACGGGGTAAGCACCAACTGCGCCACCCGCTCGCCGTGTTCAACCACCTGTGCCGCCGCGCCGTGGTTATGCAGTGCCACAAAGATCTCGCCGCGATAATCGCTGTCGATCACGCCGACCTTGTTAGCAGGCGCCAACCCCCGTTTACAGGCCAGTCCGCTTCGGGCATACACCAACCCTACCAATCCCGTGGGGATCGCCGTTGCCACACCCGTGGGAATCATCACCGTCTGACCCGCTTCGATGGTTACGGGCGCTTCCAGACAGGCATACAAATCGGCCCCTGCCGCATCGGCCGAGCCGTAGGTCGGCACAACCGCTCCCTCTCGCAGTAAACGAATCGCTACCTCTGTCATATATCGATCGTCCTTTCGGTTTTTGTTTCAGTATACCATTCTTTGTCACAGCTTGTCAATAAACAGTTGACAAGCCCAAAAGAGATGTGATATATTATTTTTATATGTGCAAATATTCGGTATACGGAGGTTATGGGAATGTACAACAAGGTACCGACCGACTTAAAATTTGTGGAACGCGAAAAAGCGGTTGAAAAATTCTGGAAAGAAAACCGCATTTTCGAAAAGAGCATTGAGGCACGCGCCGAGGGAGAACCGTATGTGTTTTATGACGGCCCTCCGACGGCCAACGGCAAGCCGCACATCGGCCACGTGCTCACCCGTGTGATCAAGGATATGATCCCGCGCTATCGCACCATGAAAGGCTGTATGGTCCCCCGCAAAGCGGGTTGGGACACCCACGGTCTGCCGGTGGAGTTGGAAGTGGAAAAACTGCTCGGTCTCGACGGCAAGGAACAGATCGAAGAATACGGTCTCGAGCCGTTTATTCAGCAGTGTAAGGAAAGTGTCTGGAAATACAAGGGCATGTGGGAAGACTTCTCGGGTACCGTCGGTTTCTGGGCGGATATGAACGACCCCTATGTGACCTATCACAACGATTTCATCGAATCCGAATGGTGGGCATTAAAGCAGATCTACGACAAAGGGCTCTTGTATAAAGGCTTCAAGATCGTTCCCTATTGCCCGCGTTGCGGCACCCCGCTCTCGTCCCACGAAGTGGCACAGGGTTATAAAACGCTGAAAGAGCGTTCCGCCGTGGTGCGCTTTAAGGTGAAGGGCGAAGAGGCGTACATCCTCGCGTGGACCACCACCCCGTGGACACTGCCGTCCAACGTCGCCCTGTGTGTACACCCCGAACACGAATACGTGAAACTGCAGGTGGAAAGCGGCACCGTCTACTATATGGCAGCCGCCTTGGCGGAGACCGTGTTGAAAGAGCCGTTCACCGTGTTGGAATCCTTCCCCGGCAAGGCGCTGGAATACAAAGAGTACGAACCGCTGTTCGATTTTGTCACCCCGAACAAGAAATGTTGGTTTGTCACCTGCGACAACTATGTCACACTGACCGACGGCACCGGTGTGGTGCATATCGCTCCCGCCTTTGGTGAAGACGACGCCAATGTCGGCCGCCACTACGACCTGCCGTTTGTGCAGTTGGTGGACGGTAAGGGCGAAATGACCAAAGAGACCCCGTGGGCAGGCACCTTCTGTAAGGAGGCCGACCGCCCGATCTTAGTGGATCTCGAGACCCGCGGTCTGCTGTTCGACGCCCCCGTGTTTGAACACGAATATCCCCACTGCTGGCGTTGCAACACCCCCCTCATCTACTATGCGCGCGACTCGTGGTTCATTAAGATGACCGCCGTGCGTGAAGACCTCATTCGCAACAACAATACCATCAACTGGATCCCCGAGAGCATCGGCAAAGGCCGTTTCGGCGACTGGCTGGAAAATGTGCAGGATTGGGGTATCAGCCGTAACCGCTATTGGGGCACGCCCTTGAACATCTGGGAATGCGAATGCGGGCATTATCACGCGGTCGGCAGCATTGCGGAGTTGCGTGAACTTGCCCCCGACTGTCCCGAAGATATCGAACTGCACCGCCCCTTCATCGACGGGGTGACCTTCCCCTGCCCGCACTGCGGCAAGGAGATGCACCGCGTTCCCGAAGTGATCGACTGTTGGTTCGACTCGGGTGCCATGCCGTTCGCCCAGCACCACTATCCGTTCGAAAACAAGGACCTGTTTGAAGCGCAGTTCCCCGCCGACTTCATCTCCGAAGCGGTGGACCAGACCCGCGGTTGGTTCTATTCTCTGCTTGCCATTTCCACCCTCATCTTCAACAAAGCGCCGTATAAGAACGTCATCGTGCTCGGCCACGTGCAGGACGAAAACGGGCAGAAGATGTCCAAGTCGAAAGGCAACGCGGTCGATCCGTTCGATGCGCTCGAGTCCTTCGGCGCGGATGCCATCCGTTGGTACTTCTATATCAACTCCGCCCCGTGGTTGCCCAACCGGTTCCACGACAAAGCGGTGGTGGAAGGTCAGCGCAAGTTTATGGGTACCTTGTGGAACACCTATGCATTCTTCGTGCTGTATGCAAACATCGACAACTTCGATGCCACTAAGTATACCCTTGATGCCGCGAAACTCGGCGTGATGGATCGCTGGCTGCTCTCCCGTCTGAACACGACGGTAGCGGCGGTGGACGACAACCTTGCGAACTACCGCATTCCCGAAGCGGCACGCGCCTTGCAGGATTTCGTGGACGAAATGAGCAACTGGTACGTCCGCCGCGGTCGCGAACGTTTCTGGGCAGCGGGTATGGAACAGGATAAGATCGATGCGTACATGACCCTGTACACCGCGCTCGTCACCATCGCAAAGACAGCGGCCCCGATGATTCCGTTCATGACCGAAGAGATCTATCGCAACCTCGTTTGCTCGATCGATGCGACCGCCCCCGAAAGCGTGCATCTGTGCGATTTCCCCGTGGCAGATACCGCGCTGATCGACAAGGCGCTCGAAGCGGATATGGACGAAGTGCTGAAAGTTGTGGTGCTCGGCCGTGCCGCGCGTAACGGTGCCAACCGAAAAAACCGTCAGCCGCTCGCGAAGATGTATGTACAGGCGGGTCACGAACCGAATGCGGAATGCATTGCCATCATTCGTGACGAATTGAACCTGAAAGCGGTTGAATTCACAAACGATACCGCCGGTTTCGTGTCCTACAAGTTCAAGCCGCAACTGAAGACCCTCGGTCCGAAGTACGGCAAACAACTCGGTGCGATCCGCGAAGCTCTCACCACCCTCGATGGTTCCGCCGCTAAAGCGGAACTGGACGAAAAGGGCGCCCTCACCCTCGCGATCGACGGCGCAGATATCGTCCTTGCCCCCGAAGATCTGTTGATCGAAACCGAGCAGAAGGAAGGCTTCTTCACCCTCAGCGAAAACGGCGTGACGGTGGCGCTTGACACCGCCCTCACCCCGGAACTGATCGCCGAAGGTCACGTGCGCGAACTCATCAGCAAACTGCAAACGATGCGTAAAGAAGCGGGCTTTGAAGTGACCGACCGCATCACCGTGACCGCCAAAGCGGACGGCGAGATGGCAGACGTCATCACGAACGCCGCCGACGAACTCTGTGCCGCGGTGTTGTCGGATGCGCTGACCCTGTTGTTCCCGAACGACGAAGTCCCCGCCGATGCCTATACGAAGGAATGGGATATCAACGGCGAGACCGTGACTTTGAGCGTCAAACGCGTGTAAGAGGTCACAAAAAGCACCCCACCGTGTCCGTTTCGGACACGGTGGGGTGCTTTTGTATTTACGCCGCAGGAAATTTGGTGATCTTCTTCACGGTATACTGTAAGATCAGACGCGCATCAGTGGAATCCGTCTTGCCGTCACCGTTCACGTCCGCCACTTGGTTTTTCAGCGAATCGATCTTTTTCACCGCATATTGCAACACCAAACGCGCATCGGTGGAGTCCACCTTACCGTCGTCGTTCACGTCACCGAGCGGTTTGGCGTTGGGATCGTCTTTCCACAACAACTTCAAGGTGAAGTTTTCGGTTACGAAATACTCATCTCCGTGAGAGTACGGAACACCGTTGATCTCATAACCCGCAAACAACTTGCCGCTCGGCGGAGTGATCATGTCTTCGATCTGCTCATTAAAATATATGGCTGAATTCGCAGGAACTTCACCGCTCGAGAGCATTGAACCCGTTCCGCCGTTAAAGTCGATCGTCATCAAGAACATACCGCCGATGGGACTGGGCGTCCATTGGGCGTAAACGGTGGTATCCTCGGTAATATAGGTGTTCGGGAAGTCGAAGGGGGTCGTCAGTTCTTTATCGCTGTACCAACCGTCAAAAGCGTAGTAACCCCTCGTGGGGTCGGCGGGCTCCGCTACCATTTCACCGGCACCGACGGTCACGGGCGGAATCGCACTGCCGCCGTTGGTTTCAAAAGTCACGGTATACTGCATAGCATCGCCGAGTACATAGATACCCGAAATGATTTCCTCCTCCAGTAAGAATTCCGCAAAACCCATAAGAGCCCGTTCCAGAGAAACATCCTCTTCCCATAGTCCGCTGATGTCATAGCCGGGCATGGCTTTGATCTCCAATGCGATAACGTACATTTCACCGCTTACAAAGTTCCCCGTAAACTCCGACGGGATGTCCGGTATACCGTCGTCGTCGATATCGGTGTATTTCAAAAAACCCAGCACACGAACCGTAACGTTGGCTTCGGTTGTCACCGTTACAGCGGTTGCCGCCGCACCGGGTTCGTAGCCGTTCAGCGCCATACGCACCGATTCCACCGCAACGGGAGGCTGAACGTTGGGATCGTCAACAACGGTGAAGACGGGAGAATACACGCTGGCAAAGGAATAATTGCCGTAATTGCCTATGGTGTGCGTTTCCACCGTCCAAACCTGACCGTTCACCTTCAGCACAACGCCGCTCTCGTCGAGTTTATAATTGGCGGCGTCAGCTCCATCCAGACGCATAGATGTCGAGATGCGCCACTCACCGGGGGTGAAGCGACCGTTCTGATTAGTCCAAACGCCCTCAATCTTTTTCTGCCATCGAAGATTGCTGGTGGAGACGTTGAGATAGGCGGGACTACCTTCGGTAACGGTAAACTCGGGGATATTTATCAATCCGTACAGCGTAGGGGTTAGGTTTTCGGCCGTTGCCACAACGGTAGAAATCACCTGTTGTGCCGCAAGCACCGGTATCGGCATCACGCCAACCAACATCACGACGCACAGCAAAATACTCAGCATTTTCATTTTCGTTTTCATAACTCCGTTCTCCTTTTCGCATTTTGGGGATCGCCGCTTATGGTATAATTATAATCGTTCGTATGCCGTTTGTCCCCACACCAAAAGTGTGGGAACGGGTATTTTCTCAAAAAAGCATGAGATTATTTGAGTTAGACCGCCCCATTTTCAAAACGAGGCTTGACCGAACGGTCAAGCCTCGTGGGTTTATTCCGCTTTCTTGATATCGCCGTTTTCGTAGAGGATATATACGTCCTCACCGATATAGCCGCGCGCCTGCTCACCCGGCAGAGTGCACAGTTCCGCCGCGTCGGTGTACGCTTCCAGCACGTCGAGCAACAGCGACGTGAAAAGCGGCAGTTCCTCCAACGGTTTTTGGGGATTGTAGTCGAACAGTTGCGGGCCCATATACATAATTGCCGCGCCGCCCGAGGGATACTCCCGCATAAACACGTTGCTCATGGCGGCGGTGGTGGTGCCGCTGTAATTGTTCCCCCAATAATTACAGCCGACCAATTCGACCGTTTCGGGGTGCAGACCGAACATGCCCTGGTGATGCACGTATCCCTTCGCTTTCGCAAGACGCGGAAAACGCACCCCTTCCCGTACATGGTAACCCGCACCGCCGCATCCGGTATCGCTCGTCGGCAGAATGCCGAACAGTTCGTCGTATTCCGCCACGGGTTGCAGTTCGATATCCGTCGTGCGACCGAGTGCCAGCACCTTGCCGCCGTTTTTCACGTAATCGACGATAGCGAGTAAGGTCGCGCGGTCGGTAAACCGTGCGGGCGGCACAACGAGCAGTTTATAGTTTTTCAGCGCACCGTCTCGAATCATCGGCTCGTTTACGGGCTTCACGGTCGTCATACGGCGCAGCATCACCACAAACGGCTGAATGCCGTCGGGTATGCCACGCCCCAGCGCCCCCACCAGTCCCGGCCAGAAGAAGGCGACTTCACAGGCGGATCTTTCCTCGCGCAACAGCGGTAAATACTGTTCAAACCGCGCGGTACGGTCGTCCGTGATCTGCTCGCCCACCGCCGCTTTTTCGCAAAACACGTTGCCGTAATAATACATCATCTGACGGTTGCCGTACACCGCACTGCCGAACATACGCGCACACACGCCGCTTGCCGAAATGTAACCGGCGGGTTCAAGGCCCAAATAGGTGCCGTATTGCTCACACGCTGCGTGGGTGAGCGAAGTCAGAAAATAGTTGTCGAAGAAATTGCTGTTTTCGTTGGTCAGGCGGATACCCGCATTATACTTCGCACAGATTTTCGCCTGTGTCGCAAAATCCGACGCGTGCTCGGGTTCTTCCACGCCGCCCGTGCAAAGATAGATCGGGGTATCGGGGAACGCGGCACGGCACTCCGCAAGCCAAAAATCGGCAAAATCGGTCATCGCATCCTTGTACCACCGCAACTCGTCAAACAACGCGGTACGGGACGGTGTTTGATGGGGCAAAAACGGCGTCAGTTGCTCAAAACTCGCGTAGTGACTGCGCCATGCGGCGTTCATGTTCTCCACCGTGCCGAACTTTTCTTTCATTGCACGGCGGAAATCCGCCATCGCGTATTCGTCACCGCACCAGTAACCGCCGTGGGTGTGATAGTCCCCCGGCCAGTTGCCCTGTACCGGCATGATCGCCTCACCGTAATCGCCGCAGATGCCGGGTTGCACCGATTGAACAACTCCCCACGGACGGTAATGTTCCGCAAAGGCTTTCACCACGCGGGAGACCTGCGCACGAAACGCGGGATTCCAAATCGACTCAATGGGCGTTTCCTTGCCGTGTTCGAGACAAACGAGACCCTTGTGGCGCGAGTCGCGAAGCCACCAATCGGGGGCGGCATACTTCGGCCCCATCAGTAAAAACGGCACCCACTGTAGCCCCGCCTCCCGGATCTGTTTTACCTGCGTATCAAAATGCGTCCAATCAAATTCACCTTCACCGTGCGGTTCGAAATCTTTCCAGAAGGTATATAACTGTACCGCCGTCGCGCCGCTTTTCTTCACTTGTTTTAGAATATCCGCCGTGTCGGGACGACCGAACGGCACGTGTTGAATCACAATTTCTTTGATCGCCATACCGATTACTCCTTTGCTTTTTCCACACGACCGTCGTCATACAAAACGTACACATCCTCACCGATGTAGCCGCGCGCTTGCTCACCCGGCAGGGTGTTGAGTTCTGCCGAGTCGGTGTAGGCTTCCAGTACATCCTGTAACAAACTCACCAACACCGGTTTTTGCGCGTGCAATGCTTGCGGGTCATAATCCAAATTCAGCGGACCCATATACATGATCGCCGCACCGCCCGAGAGGTATTCGCGCATGAACACGTTGCTCATCGCCGCGGTGGTGGTGCCGCTGAGCACAAGCGGAACGAAGTCACAACCTGCGATCTCCACCGTATCGGGATGCAGACCGAGCATACCGTGTCCGCTGCTGTATTTCCCGCGTTCGGCCAATCGCTTAAAACGCGTATCGGTCACGTGAAAGACTGTGCCGCCCACGCCCGTTTCACTGTCGGGCAGAATACCGAACAGTTCGTCGTATTCCGCTACTGCGTCCAACTCAATATCCGCCGTGCGACCCACCGCCAGCACCTTGCCGCCGCCTTTCACGTAATCCACGATCGTCAGCAGGGTTTCGCGATCGGTAAACGGGGCGGGCGGGACGATCAACAGTTTGAAGCGGGAAAGCCCGCCGTCTTTGATCATCTGCTCGTTCAGCGGCATTACGGTGGTGAAACGGCGCAAGAAGGTAACCATCGGGCGGATCCCGTCGGGGATGCCCTGTCCGAGCGCGCCCACCAGCGAGGGCCAGAAAAACGCCACGTCACACACCGTTTTTCCTTCGCGCAACAGCGGCAGATATTTCATAAAGCTCTCACTGCACGCATTATAAATGCTGCCGCTTTCGTTCGGACGACTGAACACATTGCCGTAGTAATACATCATTTGGCGGTTGCCGTATACCGCACTGCCAAACATACGGGCACACACGCCCTCGGGAGTGAGACCGCCCACCGGTTCCAACCCCAGATACGCGCCGTACTGCTCACACGCCGCGTGGGTATAGGAAGTGAGAAAATAATTATCAAAGAAACGGTTGCACTCGTTTGTGAGACGCAGACCTGCCCCGTGCTTTGCGCACACCTTCGCCTGTGCCGCGAAATCGGAGGCATGCTCAGGCTCTTCGTTGCCGCCGACACACATATACAGCGGGATGTCGGGAAATGCCGACCGACACTCCGCAAGCCAAAAATCCACATATTCGGTCATAGAATCTTTATACCACTGTAACTCGTCGAACAGTGCCGTGCGGGAAGTCGCCTTGTGCGGCAGGAACGGACACAACGCCGCAAAATCGGCATAACGCGAGTTCCATGCATCATTCAGTGCTTCCACTGTACCGTATTTTTCTTGCATCGCACGGCGGAAGTCCGTCACCGCAAGTTCGTCCCCGCACCAGTAGCCGCCGTGGGTGTGATAATCCCCCGCCCAGTTGCCGTGTACGGGCATAATGGATTCGCCGTAATCCCCGCAAATACCGGGTTGCACCGATTGAATGACACCCCACGGGCGGTAATGTTCCGCAAACGCCTTCACCACGCGGGAGACCTGCGCACGAAACGCGGGATTCCAAATGGATTCGATGGGCGTTTCCTTGCCGTGTTCGAGACAAACGAGACCCTTGTGGCGCGGGTCGCGAAGCCACCAATCGGGGGCGGCATACTTTGGCCCCATCAGTAAAAACGGCACCCATTGCAACCCCGCTTCTTGGATCTGTTTTACCTGCTTGTCAAAATAATCCCATTCGAACTGCCCCTCGGCGTTCGGTTCAAAATCCCGCCAGAAGGTGTAGATCTGTACCGCGGTCGCGCCGCTTTTCTTCACTTGACGCAACATATCCGCAATGACGTCATCACTGAACTTGCTGAACGGTATGCCTTGAATTACGATCTCTTGGATTGCCATTATTCATTCCCCCCCGTTTCGTCTTCGGTTGCCTACTATGTACCATAGCCAAACGGAAAAGTCAATGGATTTGCGCAAAAAACAGTACCAAAAAAGCACCCCGATTTTTGGAAGAAACTCCAAATTCGAGGTGCTTTGCGATTCCACCCGCACGGTCGCCTCCCTCGCTGTATATACAAAACGGAGTGGCAAGGACTTTCCCCTGCCACTCCATCGTAACACAAACGCGTTTTTAAGTATATACACGATACTGCTCAATTCATGCCGCCGTCGCCCACGCGTTGGAACAAACGATCCACCGCCTCGGCCAACGGACGATGCTCGTCGGCCGAAAGGAACGGGTCGTCACGCAAGAGTTCCTCCGCCGCACAGCGTGCCGCACCAAGCAAAGCGGCATCCCCCATCAAGTCGGCTATTCCCAGTTGCGGTAACCCGTGCTGACGGTTGCCGAAAAAATCGCCCGGCCCACGCAGTTGCAAATCTTCATCGGCAATGCGGAACCCATCGGTCGTCTTACACATCACCGCCAGGCGGCGTCGCGCTTCCTCGTTTTGCGCATCTGAAATAAGAATACAAGTGGAAGCGTATTCTCCGCGTCCCACGCGCCCACGCAACTGATGCAACTGTGCCAAACCGAAACGATCGGCGTTTTCGATCACCATAATGACCGCGTTGGGCACATCCACCCCCACTTCAATGACGGTAGTGGAAACCAACACGTCCGCCTCGCCGCGGGCAAAGGCCGTCATCACCGCTTCCTTTTCCGCCCCCTTCATACGCCCGTGAAGAAGCGCCACACGATACCCTGCCAAAGCACCGCCGCGCAATTCTTCCACCAATGCCGTCGCCGCGGCAAGGTCACTGCCTTCTTCCCCTTCTTCCACGAGCGGACACACCACGTACGCCTGCCGTCCTTCGTCCAAATGCTTTTTCACGTACCCATACGCCCGCGCCCGTTTGCCGCTGTCCACGGCAAAAGTGGCAATGGGTTGCCGGCCGGGGGGCAATTCGTCCAGCACCGATACATCCAGATCGCCGTAGATGATCAGCGCCAGCGTGCGCGGTATGGGGGTTGCCGACATAACGAGCAGATGCGGATTTGCGCCTTTTTCCGCCAAACGTGCCCGTTGCGCCACACCGAAGCGGTGCTGCTCGTCAGTGATGACCAACCCAAGACGACAAAACGCCACCCCGTCGGATATCAGTGCATGTGTCCCCACTACCAACTGTATCGTGCCGTCGGCCAGACCTTCCCTCACGGCGCGTTTTTCGGCGGCGGGCATACTGCCCGTAAGTTTGGCCACACGAACACCCGCGGGAGTCAGCAAGTTGTCAAGGGTCTTGGCGTGTTGTTCCGCCAGGATCTCGGTAGGCGCCATCATCGCGACCTGACCGCCGTTTTGTATCACAGTATAGGCCACACCCGCGGCCACCGCCGTTTTACCGCTGCCGACGTCTCCTTGAACCAAGCGGCTCATCGGAACACCGCTTTGCATATCCCGTACACAATCCGCCACCGCACGCCGTTGTGCCCCCGTGGGAGTAAACAGCAACAACGACCAAAACGCCTCGCTCGCGTCGTGCGAAACAGGCGTGCCCGCCATCGCACGGGTGCGCCCTTTCAGCCGCAACAAACCGAGTTGCAGCAAAAGCAATTCTTCAAATACCAGGCGGCGACGGGCCGCCGCCAACGCCTCATGATCCCGCGGGAAGTGGATGTTTTGATAGGCATATACAATATTACACAATTCATACCGCGCGCAAACAGACGGCGGTAACGTTTCGGTAATTGTTGTCATCGACGGCAACACTTTTTCCATTGTTTTAGCGATGGTGCGGGTAGAAAGGCCTTCGGTTTGACGATAGACGGGGCGGATGTGCGCCGCACCGCTTGCCACTTCGATCAACGGAGAGGCCATTTCATAGCGTCCGTATCCGTTGGTAACCGTACCGAAAAAGAGATAGTCCTGCCCGCGTTTGATGCGGCCGGCCAAAAATTTATTGTTAAACAGTGTGACCTGCATACCGGTTCGGCCATCGCTTGCGGTAAATTTAAACAGGGTCATGCCCTTGCGGATAAACTGCGTTTGCACATCGGTCAACACCGTAGCGCGCACACAACACGTCTCGCCCGGCACGGCATCGGCAATGTGTACTATCCGCGACCAATCTTCGTAGGCACGCGGATAATGACGAAGAAGATCTTCCACCGTGTGGATGCGCAACCGCGCAAACGCGTCAGCTGTTTTCGGACCCACACCGCTCACTTTACGTATCGCCGTCTCGCGTATCCATTCCGCCATCGTCTCACCGCCTTTTCTGTTATTGCCATTATACGTCAAAAATCTTCATTTGGCAAGAGCGAACAAAAAAACTCGCGGTATCCAAAAGATACCGCGAGTTTCAAAGGTTTTATTTCTCGTTTGCTTACTGCTCCTGCCACAGAGACCACAAGGGAGCACTGAGGAACACGGAGGAGTAGAAGCCCGAAACAACGCCGAACATCATCGGCAACGCAAAGCTCATGATGGAGTCAATGTGCATGATCAACGCCACAACAACCACCACCGCGATCGCCACGAACACCGCCACGGCGGTCACGAGGGTACGGGTGAAGGACTGGTTGATACTGAGGTTGACAACATCGCCGATCGGCATATTCTTGTGACGGCGGCGGTTTTCACGCACACGGTCGAAGATAACGATGGTATCGTTCAGCGAGTAACCGAGAATGGTCAGCATCACAGCCACGAAGTTATCATCCAGATTGATGCGGAAAATAACAAACACAAAGTAGCAGATGAGCAGATCGTGCACCAACGCGAGCAACGCACACAGACCCGCCGAGATACCGCCGATACGACGGAAACGGAAGCCGACATAAACGAGCAGGAACAGCGCCGCAAGCAAGATCGCCACGATGCATTTCACAAAGAACTGACGGCCCATCGGCGCGGACAGCGTCTTCGATTCCACCTGTACCGGCTTGTTTACCTCAAAATCTTTGGCCATGCGCTCGTCGAGCGTGGTCTGCTGATCGAGTTTGATCTCGTTCGGGAAGGTGATGGTCACCACGTCGGTGTTATCCACATTCTCCAGCGACGCCTTGGCATCTTTGCCAAGCACGTCCTGCGCCATCGCTTGCACCGCATTCACGTCGATCTTCTCCGCATAGCTGTAACGCACCAGCGTACCGCCGCTGAAGGACACGTCCATACCCGTTCCGAAAATGACGTTAAACAGGATGCCCACCGCAAAGATACACAGCGAAATAATCACACAGATCTTACGGCTTTTGATAAAGTTAAATTCCTTTTTCATTACCGCTCACCTCCATACAGCCAGGGCTTACGCAAGCACTTCAGGCGCGAAAGCGAGGACAGCATCAGACGCGATGCGGTCATACCCATAACGAAGTTGAAAATAATACCGACAAGCAAGGTGTAACCGAAGGAGTACACCGCACCGGTGGTTGCCACGGGGAACCAACGCATCACCGGACTGAGCAACCAGCCGAACACGCTGTCGGACGGGCCGAAGACGCCCATCAACACCGCCGCTACGATGATAACCGTAATGTTACCGTCGAAGATAGCCCAGAAGGACTCCTTCGAACCCGAACGGATCGCACCGTCGATGGTCTTGCCGGCGCGGATCTCTTCCTTAATGCGTTCCGCCGTGATAACGTTCGCATCCACGCCCATACCGATGGACAGGATGATACCTGCAATACCGGGCAAGGTCAGCGTAAAGCTGTTAAACACGCCGAAGTAACCGGACACCGCCGCAATGGAACCCGCCACCTGACCGAGCAGGGCGATGACCGCCACAAAACCGGGCACACGATAGTAGATCAGCATGAATGCCGCGATCAACACAAACGCGATCGCCGCCGCAAGCACCATGGCATCCAGCGCCTTCACACCCATCGTCGGGTTGATGGTACCGCTGCTCTTCACCTCCAATTCGAACGGCAACGAGCCGGACGTAATGAGGTTCGCAAGGTTCTGTGCATCCGCCATCGTCTCAAAGCTGCCCGAAATAGTCGCTTTGCCGTCGGTGATGATCGCCTGCACCGCGGGCGCCGAGATCATCTGATCATCAAGCCAGATGGAGATGGAGCCTTTGTTGTTATTGTATTGCTTTTCGGTAGCTTCGGCAAACGCCTTTCTACCCGACTCCTTCAAGTTGAGCAATACGACGTACTGATTACCTTCTTGATCGTAACCGGCTTCGGCCGACTGCACGTCGTTACCGGTCAGCACGAGATCGCCCGTGGGTTTGCCGGTTTCGGAATCGGTCGACTCGCCGATATGGAAAGCCAACTGAGCGGTCTGACCGATCTCGGCGATGGCCTTGGTCGGATCGTAGTTGCTCTCGTCCGCTTCCCACGGGAAGCGAACCACTACCTGCTTATTGGCAGTGTCGGCATAAATCTCATAGTCGGTTATGTTGCGAAGAACCAAACGTTCTTCAATGACGGCTTTCACACCGTCCAATTGTTCTTCGGTCACTTGGATCTTCGTATCCTTGGCGCCGAAGGTCACATCCACACCGCCACGGATATCGATGCCGAATCGAATGTCCGAAGCACCGCGAATGATCGTGTCACGACGATCGCCGAAGTAGGTGTACACACCAAAGATGGACGTGTAGGCCAACACCAGGATCACCAGCGCCACGATGAAAAATACGGGTCTTGCTGTGCGCTTCATCGGTAGTTCCTCCAATACTTACTCGCGCGGAGTCCGCGCTAATAGAGTTATTATATAACTAACGGTCGGAAATGTCAAGATTTCCGACCGTTTCTTTACAAATTCTATGCTTTCGCCAAAAATTACGCTCAAAATACAGCATTACACCGATTTTTTCAACGCGGCAATCTCCGTGCAGATGCAGAACAGGTTCATCGCTTCCTGCAATTCCGCCACCGAAGGATAGGTAGGCGCAATCCGAATGGTCTTGTCTTCGGGGTCGTGATGGTACGGGAACGGTGCGCCTGCCTCGGTCATCTTCACACCGGCGTGACGCAACAAACGAATGATCTCGGTCGCGCAACCGGGCACATCCACGCTGACGAAGTAGCCGCCGGTCGGGCGATGCCACTGCGCCATATTCTTGCCACCGAGATGACGTTCAAGTGTGTCCAGCACCACATCGAACTTCGGACGCAGAATGGCGGCGTGCCGCTTCATATGGGATACGATGCCTTCGGCGTTCTTAAAATAGCGCACGTGACGCATCATATTCAGTTTGTCATATCCGATAGTCTGCATAGACAGGCGGCGCAGAATATCCTCATAGGTCTTCCCCATTGCCGCCATCACTGCCACACCCGCACCGGGGAAGCTGATCTTCGAAGTGGAAGTAAACGCCACAATGTGTTCTTCGTTGCCGTGTTTCTTTGCCTCTTCAAAAATGTTGAGCAGCGTATCGTGGGTATCCGACAGGTGATGGACGCAATAGGCATTATCCCACATCAAACGAAAATCCTTTGCACGGGGCTTCATCGCCGCAAGACGGCGTACCGTCTCATCCGCATAAGTGATACCGCCGGGATTGGAATACATCGGCACACACCACATCCCCTTGACCGCTTCGTCCCGGATCCACTGTTCCACAACATCCATATCGGGGCCGTTTTCATTCATCGGCACACGAATCATTTCGATACCGAAATACTCCGTAATGGAAAAATGGCGGTCATAGCCCGGCACGGGGCAAAGGAACTTCACCGATTCACGGCGGCACCACGGCTCGCAGCCGGCTGTTCCTTTAGCGTATACACTCGCAATATAATCGAACATCAAATTCAAACTGGAGTTACCGCCCACGATCACATTTTCAGCAGACACTCCCAAAATATCGCCGAACATACGGCGCGCTTCGGGAATACCCGTGAGGCCGCCGTAGTTACGCACATCCATGCCGTCCTCGGCTTTGTAGGTACTGTGGCTGTCGATACAATCCAGCATATCTGCCGTCAGTTCCAACTGCTCGGGACCCGGCTTGCCGCGAGACATATCCAACGCCAATCCGCGTGCGCAATACTCCTCATATTGTGCGGTCAGTTCCGCCAACCGCGTTGCCTCTATCGTCATAGGAAAACCATCCTTTCAAAAACGCCTTGGTACATTGTATTACAAACCGCGCCGTTTTGCAAGTTCTTTTTTCATCAATTGCAAAAATTTTTCAAATTTTTTTGTTTTTCCTCTGTTTTTCTCGCGGTTTGGCGACTCCGCCTGCCGAATAATGCAAAAAAGCGGAGCTTATGCCCCGCTTTTCTGTGTTTTATTTCTTGCCTCTGCCACACAGCGCGGCATGACCATGCGATAGGCGCCCTTTTGGAGTTCCGCGCGGAATCGGTCGGTCAGCACACATTCGCCGTCCAGTGTAACCGGCATCGGCCGCACCGTTTTGACCGTAATGGCACTGCCGCGGAAGAAATGTACGCCGCGGGCGCCGCCGTGCGTGCCTTTTTTGTATTTCGGCAACAATTTTAAAATGCGGGCACGCGACATCTTTTCCACCAATACGAAATCCAGTTCTCCGTCGTCGGGGCGCGCCGTGGGGGCACCGCGGAAACCGCCGCCATAGTATTCGCCGTTGGCACACAACGCAAACAAGAAGCTTCCTTCCATATGCCTCACGCCGTCCGTCGTTTCCATATCGATCGTAAGCGGGCATCCCAAGCGGCCGAAAAACACCTTGACTAACGCCAAGTTATAGGCCATCGATCCGCTGACCAACGGCCACCGTTTGAATTTTACCATGTGATATGCCACATCGGCATCCATACCCGTGGCCGCCACATTCAAAGAACGGCGCTGTTGCCCTTCGCCGTATGTACACAGAATACCGTCCATCGGGTAGGATTCGGCCGTCACCATCTCTTCCAGTTCAAGATACGGCGCAGCACCGCCGAGCATCCGCACAAAATCGTTGCCCGATCCACAGGGAATGTGGGCAAACTCGGTATGGCTGTGCGGTTCGACAGCGGTCAGCACCTCAAGCAATGTGCCATCGCCCCCACACGCATACAACCGCACCGATCCCGCCGTTTCGGCAATGGCCTTTCGGGCCAACGCCGTAGCATCGCCGGGGGCGGTCGTTTCCACAATATCGAAATCCAACCCCTGTGTTTCACATACCGCGCGGATACGCGGGATCAGTTCCAACGCCGGAGCATGCTTGCCCGCCGCCGGGTTTAAAATAAAAACATGTTTCACCCGTGTCTTCCTCATTTCTTCGGCGAGAAATACATATACAACTGGCATTTCAGCATACCGTTATACAGTTTTCGCCGTTTATCCGCCGGGCGACCGAACGCCTCTTCGAAAGTTTCGTCCGCCGTAATAATACCGTAACTCCATCCCGCTTTGGGAACAAACACCTGCCCCATCGCGCGATACAGCTCCTGTGCAGCGCCGCGATCGAGTAATCGCTCGCCGTAAGGCGGGTTACACAACACCAGACCGCTCTCGCCGCGAGGCACAAATTTACGAAGATCGGCCTGTTCAGCGAACAGACAGTCACCTACCCCTGCTTTTTGGGCGTTTTCTTCGGTCAAGCGGACACAATCGGCGTCCACATCGCCGCCCCATAACGTGATCTCTCGTTCGGGCAGTTCCAGCGCCCGTGCGGCCGCCCGTTCCTCTTCGAACACACCGCGCGGCACACAATCCCACTGCATAGCTGCAAAACGACGCCCCACACCGGGCGAGACACGCCGCGCGGCCAATGCCGCTTCAATGAGCAACGTGCCCGATCCGCAACATGGATCGCACACCTGTTCGGCAAAACGGGCGCGCATCACATCGGCAATAGCCGCCGCCAGCGTTTCCTTAATAGGTGCTTCACCCGCATTGGCACGATAGCCGCGCTTGTGAAGGCCCTGTCCGCTGGTATCCACAAGCAGCGTGACTTCGTCTTTCATAATGGTCACCTGAATCCGAAACAGCGCGCCGCTCTCCTCAAACCACGACACCCCGTAACGGGCGCGCAATCGCTCGACCACCGCTTTTTTTACGATGGACTGACAATCCGGCACACTGTGAAGCGCCGAATTCAGCGACCATCCCTTCACGGGAAAACTGTCTTTTACGCCAATGAACCGTTCCCACGGCATCGCCTTTACACCTTCAAACAACGCGTCAAACGACGTTGCATGAAATCGCCCCATCAGCAGTTGTACCCGTTCCGCATAGCGCGAGCGGATATTTACTCGTGCCATCGCGGTAAAATCGCCGTCGAACAGTACACGCCCCGTCTCGGCGCGAACGTTGTCCACCCCCATACGGCGCAACTCATCTGCCAAAATGCCCTCAATACCGAACAGACAAGGGCAGCAAAAGGTCATCGTCATACAAACACACTCACTTCAAATACGGCATGGGATCCACCGCACTGCCGTTTAAACGAATTTCAAAATGCAGGTGCGGTCCGAAACTGTTGCCGCTGTTACCCACTTTCGCGATCACTTCGCCTTGCGTAATCTTATCGCCTAGCGAAACCAAGATCTCATTACAATGGCAATAGGACGTGGTATACCCGTTGCCGTGGTCGATGATCACGTATAAGCCGTAACCGCCGCCCCAGCCCGAAGCATTCACTTGCGTTACCACGCCGCCGTCCGACGCAATAATGTCTTTTCCGAACACGCCGTTACCCGAGATATCGATACCGGCGTGCAATTTACCCCAGCGATAGCCAAACTCGGAATTCAGAATACGACAACTGGGCAACGGCCAAATAAATTCGCCCGTGGCCTTCCCCGCTTCCGCGTCGGCGTTCACACGATAACTGCCGATAACCGTCACTTCCGTGACCGGTTCGCGCACGACCTTGCTCGAAAGCACTTCGCGATACTGTTCCACACCGTTGATATAGATCACATCGGCCGTATACTGTCGTTCGCCTTCCACACCCTTTGTGCGGACAGCGGAATACCCGATGTATTTTGTGCTGTCTTTCACCGTACGCTTTTCGAACGGGATCGCTTCGCTATACACCTCGGTACAACGGATCTGCACCGTGAGGAAGGGATTACCGTCCTCGTCTTTCGCTGTCAACCGCTTAAGCAAGGCATGATACGGCTCATCCGACCCCTTGGGGTACAAGCCGTCTACGATCTCGACCTTATTTTGAAACTCCGCTTTTTTATTAGAGGTTTCGACGCCCTGATCGTATTGGGCCAAGATCTCCTTGAGCAGACGCTCTACCTCCGCGCGGGTGGCAAGCGCCCCTTCGAACACCCCGTCCACATACAGGCCGCTCATCTCTTCCACTTCACTGCCCGACATTTTCAAGATCGCGTCACACAGTTCCGTTTCGGTAAGCACCTTGCTTTGCTGGGCGGGGCGCAATGTCAAATGCGGCTCCCGCTCGAATACATAGCCATCGGTATTTTTGATAACGCGGCTTTCCGCCATATCGACAGCCTCTTGGAACACCGATTCATCCACAATATAGCCAAGGTGTTTGCCGCCGTATACCAGTTCCAAAGCGAAGGTGGTGTTTTGCCAATAGCGAACCACCAGTGTCAGCACCAATACCGAAGCGAGCACCATGGTACTTTGTATCACAACCGAAGCAAAGCGGCGGTGACGACGAAACGCCATCAGCGGCAGAGCCAATACCTGTAGCACCGCCAACAGACGGTGACGACGCCCTGCCACGACCACGCGCTCGTGCGCCAACGTAAAGCCGTGGCGTATACGGCGAAACTCAAAGCGTAAACGATGCCATTGTTTTACGGCCGTGCGCTCCCACAGACGAGCGATCACACGACCGACCGGCGCCAACGCATGTCGCAACCACAAAAGCAGCGCACGCCACACGCCGCGTGTAAAGGCACCCAGACCGTAGCAGATCAGATACAGTTCCATCGACAAACGCATCCACCACGCCCCGTCGGGTCGTGCGGTCGGCGCAAAAGACGACAGCGGCTTCTCAACGGGTGCGGGGGTCTCACCGTGAATATCCACTACGCTCTCGGTAGTATCCACCTCGGGCATCAAGGCGTGTAACAGCGGGTGTTGTTCACTGGGCGGGAGTCCGTTTTCCTGCGACATCCGGGCACCTCCTTTCGTTTGATCGGTTCGGTTTTCTCAAAACAAAAAGGTTACAATAATGTAACCTTTTTCTTAGTATACTCTATTTTCTGTAATAAATCAATGCTTTTACCCAATCTTTGGGCATTTTACCAAAATCATTCACCCGATTTTAAGTAATTTTCACGAAAAACACGTGTTTTTAATACGCCATCTTTTCGGCAGTCCAGTCGCGCAGGACATCGGCCATGGCGGCCGCATAGGTGCGCGCCCCCTCAAGATCGTGTTCCAACCAGTTTCCGCACTCCACAGCACTTACACCGGGAATATCCCCCGTAAACGCGGCCACAAAGGCAAGCGCCGCTTGTGTCAACGCCAACGCCTCTCTGTGCGAAAGATCGCGCGTAAGGAAATAAAAGCCGGTGCGACACCCCATCGGCCCGAAATAGATCACCTTATCCTTGTGTTCGCTGTTCCGCACATAGGTAGCAAACAGATGCTCGAGCGTATGCACCGCCGGCATCGAAAGATACGGCGGCGTATTGGGGCGCACAAAACGCAGATCGAATGTCGTAACGTCACCGTCCACGCGGGAAACGTACATTCCCGGCAACAATACCGTGTGGTCTACTTGAAAGCTTGCAATTTTTTCCATTGTTATATCTCCTTTATAATCGCCTGCATATCGTCGGGCGGCGGCACTTCAAACGTCAAACATTCTCCCGTGATCGGATGGGTAAAACGCATTACACCGCAATGAAGACCGTGACGTTGCATCATAGCGGTGTCGTTGCCATACATCGTATCCCCCGCCAGCGGGTGACCGAGCCACGCCATATGGACACGTATCTGATGGGTGCGCCCTGTTTCGATGATCACCCGTAACTGCGAAACGGTATCACTCGACTTCACCGCCCACCAGCGGGTGAGACTGGGTTTTCCGCCCTCCCCGACTTCGCGGGTAATACAGCACCCGTCTTTGATACGTATGGGTTGGTCGATGACCCCTTCTCCCTCAAGATGTCCGAGCGCCAAGGCGGTGTATTCTTTTTGCACCCTGCCTGTCAGCGCATGGGCAACATGCGGATTTTTCGCCGCAAGCAGCAAGCCGCTGGTGTTACGGTCCAACCGATTCACCGGACGAAACGAGAGCGGCGTGCCCGCCGTCTCGTAGTGATGTACCACAATGTTCGCCAGTGTAGGTTCGGGCTTGCCGGCCGAAGGGTGTACCGCCAAATACGGCGGTTTATTCACCACCAACAAATGCGCGTCTTCAAACACCACATCAAGCGGCAAGTCTACCCCTTCGATGCGCACCTTGTCGTCGGGCAATAACAAACGCACACGTTGCCCCGTGTATACGGGGTCGATGGTACGCCGAAACACACCATCCGCCGTGATGCCGTCTGTCACGTTCTTACAACGCACCACCGTTCGCCACGAAAGGCCGCACCCGCGTCGTAAAAACGCACCCGTTTGAGCCCCGTCGAACTCCGGCGGCACAATATACCACAATTCCTGCATAGATCAGCCTTCCAACAGATCCTCACGCCCGATATACCCCACAAGATCGAAGTCACGCAGGTGGCGGCGGATGATATAGTCCATATACGTCATTACCATCTTGGCAGTCAGCAAATAGCCTGCCGCGTTCATATGGCCGTACATAAAGAATTTTTCGTAAAACGCTTCGTCATACCGCGGAGCGTATTTTTGCAGATCAATAACGTAGCAGTTGTCAAAATGCTGAGCGATCGCACGCACCATATCGGCGTGACGCGCTCCGCGCTCGTTGCGCTCTTCGCTGATCTCCTGCGGAATGGTCATCAGAAAGAAACGGGCATGCGGTTGAAATTCCTTGATGCGCTGAATCACACCGGCATACTGCCCCGCAAACGTATCTGCATTTTGGCGCCAATCGTCTCGAATATCGGCCAATGTTCCGATGTCTTGGTTTTGATTTTGAATATCGTTTACACCCAACGCCACAATATACGCCTGTGTGGGCGGGAAACGATGGGGATCCCAATATTCGTCCAGACTCATCAACTCCCGTGCCGACATGCCGCCGCGCGACATATTATAGACCGTGCTGCCGGTTGCACGGGCAAGATATTGTCCCCACGAATACTCGTACATATCGTGGTAACGGAAGGTGCCGTCCTCCCGCTTGGTTTGGAATTCGCCCGACGACAGGCTGTCCCCTACACAGGTGATGGTGCGGAAAATACCGCAAAAGCCACCATCGGACAGCAACTTTTCAAGCGGTTGCTCATCGGTTCGAAAGAGATCGTGAATATCCATACAAAACACCTCCTGTGTCTGTGAGTATACCATATATACCGTAAAAATACAAGAGGTGACGGCACACTTCCAAAACCTCCTCCGCCTTCCCGCAGTCATCGGAGAAACCCTATACCAAAAAGAACTGCCGCAGCAGGAAACCTGCTGCGGCAGCCGTTGTTTCGGTTATGCTGTCGGTTTAGCGAACCATCGCACCGTTCGCGTCAAACGCATAGTAGCCCTTCGCCACCAAACCATTGTGGTTCGAGACCAGGAAGCGGTCGTTGCTCACAACAACCTTGCCCTGCGCCTGCACGTAGTAGTAGTTGCCGTCCGCCGCTTCGACCAAGCCGAGGTAGCCGACGCTCAAACCGCTTTCGGTGTAATAGTAGCCGTTCTCTACCACGTTCTTCAGCATCTTACCGTCGGTACCGAAGGAGTAGATTCCCTTCTCCTTCAGACCGTTGGTGGTCACGATGGAGTAACGGCCGAGTTTCACTTCGCCGTTCTTCAGGACGTAGTAGTAGTCACCGTCCACTTCAACCAGTCCTGCGTAAGGCAGGCACTTGCCGTTTTCGCCGTAGTAGTATCCGTCAACCACTGCCGGCTCGGTGTTCATCACACCGTTCTCGTCGAAGTAGTAGTAACCGTTCGTGAACTGGGTGAACTCGTTGAAGTTGCTTGCAAAGAAGCGACCCGTCACAACCTTCGCACCATCGTTCACGTAATAGTAGTTGCCTTCAAACAGCACCAAGCCCGCATACGCGACCTTCTTGTCGTGCTCATAGTACACGCCGCCGTAGACGCCGTTCTTCTCGAAGACCATATGGCCGTTCTCATCGAAATAGTAGGTCGCCTTGGAGAGGACGCGTTCGTCCAGTGCTTCATAGCCGTTGGTGTCCAGAATGGTGTAGCTGACATCCTTCAGCACCAGACCGTGATCGTTGACGTAGTAGTAGTAACCGTCAACGAGGATCAGGCCCTTGTAGGGAACGCGCTTGCCGTCTTCACGGTAGTAGCCGTTCTCGTCGATCACGCCGGGAGTCAAGGTCGGGATGACCGTACCCGCGGTGATGACCTCGCCGCAAACGCCGCAGACGGTATCACCGGTGTAACCGGGCTCTTTCAGATCGGGATCATACGCGCCCTCGAGCGTGCCTTCGTCGTGACCCAAAGCCGGGATCACTTCGGTCGAGATGACCTCGCCGCAAGCGTCGCAAGTCACAGTGACAGAGCCGTCCGCGGTGCAGGTCGCATCCACCGTCGTGGTGGTGGTGTTCACGTGACCGGTCGCGGGAATGACTTCGGTCGAGATGAC